>PKYI01000074.1 GCA_003133645.1 Acidobacteriota bacterium
CGGCGCCCCCGCGAGCAGCGCCAGCGCGGCGCCGCCGACCGCCAGTGCCGGCCGCCGCCGCCGCAACCACCCCAGCGCGACCGGGCCGACCACCCCGAGGAAGGTGAACGCCATGGTGGTCGCCTTGAACACCGTGTTCATGCGGTAGTACTCGGCCCCGTACGGGTCCTTGAAGTAGAAGACCTCCATGAACGCGAGCAGGCCGAGGGGGACGAGCCCGAGGGCGAAGACCGGGCGGGCGCGCCGCGTCTTGCCGCGCAGCGCCGCGGCGAGCACCACCCCAGCTCCGCCGGCCAAAGCCAGGAGCGGCCGCCGCGTCACCGCCGCCGCCAGCACCATCCCTGCGAGCCACAGCGCGCGGGCGAACTGCCGGCGCACGGCCTCGGCGCCACCCTCCCGCCACGACAGTTCCCACCCGACCAGGGCGATCGGGATCAGCGCGCCGCCGAGCAGGAGCAGCATCTCGTCGGTCCGCGTCGGCGTCGTGACCAGGCCGAAACCCTGGGCGGGGGGGTGGAAGTTGAGCCAGAAAGGAAGGAACAGCGCCCAGCCGAGCGCGCCGACCCCGGCAACGCCCGCCCACAGCTTGAGACCCCGCCCCGCCGGCCGCACGAGCCCGGCCTCGCCGGCCACGGCCACGAGGAGGATGGCCGCGCCGAGCGGGATCGCGCACCAGGGGTTCGCGGCCGCCGCCGCGCCGTAGAGCACGGAGGTCACGAGCGCCGCCGGCACCCATGACGACCTCGCGGTGGCGAACGCGCGGGCGAGGAAGACCGCGGCGAGCATCAGGGGGATGCACAGCAGGTGCGGGTGCAGGTCCCCGAGCTGGAAGGTGAAGAGCGGGAACTCGGTGATCGTGCCCTTGATCGCCCGCGAGGACGGCCAGAGGTCGATCGCGGAGAGGGCCGCGCCCGCGAAGAGTTGGCGCCAGCCGTCGAACGTCCCGGCGAAGACGACGAGAAAGCCGGCCATGACGCCGGTGCGCCGGCTGCCGCCCAGAGCCCGGGCGAGCGCCCACGCCCCCTGCGCGCTCACCATCGCGAGCGTCGGAACAATCAGGTTGAAGGCGACGTCGGGGGCGAAGCCGATCAGTTTGGCGGGCAACAGCCACGGGGCGAAACCCCAGTAGTAGTACGGCAGCGCATGCCCGGCCAGCCACGGGTCGAGGGGAGGGATCGTCCCCGGCCGCAGCAACGTCGCGAGGATGGCCAGGTCCATGGGCTTCTCGGTGGCGGTCACGGCCATCGCGGGAAGCCGGAGAAACGCCAGCAGCAGGAACGCTCCCAACCCGACGAGTTCGGCTTCCACGAGCATGCGGGGATTCACGTCGCGCCACCCGCTCCGTCCCCACCACGCGAGAGCGGCGAGGACCGCGAGGCCGACCCACCACCACGACGCCAGCCCGAGCCAGCCGGCGAGCCAGGCGACGTACGCGGGCAGCGTCCACCCGACCACGCGCGCCACCGCCCAGCTCGCGCCGGCGCCGACGCCGAGACGGCGCAGCACGCCAGTCATCACCGCGCCACCCGCCGCCACCACCAGATACCAGGCCAGCGCCTGCAAGATCATGGAATTCGATTGTAGCCGGTTTCTCCGGCGCCCTGGAACCCCGGGCAGACCGCGGCTCCAATCCAGGGTACACTCGGGGGGTCGCTGACCGGAGGCTCGACACGATGATCACCCTCGCACTCCCGCTCGTCGCTGCGGCGGCACTCTTTCCGGAGGTGCGGTCGTTCTGGGCGGTGGACGGTGGCGCCCTGCAGCCGACCCAGGTCGAGGTCCGCGCCCGCCTGGTCCGGGAGGGCCAGTCGATGGTCGTGTACCAGGAAGAGGGGTACCACTTCTCGGCCCTCGGCCCGGCCGACGAGGCCCGCCAGATCGAGAACGCGGTCGACGCCTTCGACGGGACGATCTACCCCCGCGAGGTGGCGCTGTTCGGGCCGTGCCCGGACAACGACCACAACGGGAAGGTGATCCTCCTCGTGACTCGCACGGCGCCGGACGAGGGCCTGTTCTTCCCGTTCGACGAGATGTTGGAACCCGACGCGCTGCGCTACGGCTTTCACTCCAACGAAGGCGAGGTCCTCTTCGACACCTTCGACCGGCAGGGCAACCGGGCCGGGCGGAACATCCAGGAGGTCGCCGAGATGTTCCACCGTCTCCTCCACTACAGCCGCGACCCCGGCGAGACCTCGTGGAGCCGCCTGCTCGCCAACTACACGCCGTACATGTGCGGGCTCGCCTCGGCGCGCCTGCTGTGGGGGGACACCGACCCGGAGGGGCGTGCCCACACGCCCGCCGATCCCTGGGCCTCGCGCGGCTGGTCGCTGCTCTTCGTCGAGTACCTGCGGGAAAGACTCGGCGAGGAGAGCCTGCGCGATTTGGTGCTGCTCCCGGAGAAGGGCCTGGCCGGCGTCGGCCGGCTGCTGGCGGACCGCCGCGACCGGCGGACGCCGGCCGATCTCCTCGCCGACTTCGCGATGGCGTGCTGGCTCGACGACCCTGCGCTTGCGGACGGGCGCTTCGCATTCTCGAGCGTGGTGCCGCCCCGGCCCCTCCCCGCGGCGAGGGCCGTGGCGTCCCGGCCCACGTCCGGAGCGATCGACGTCGGCGTCGGCGGCATGGCGTTCATCATCGTGGACGGCAACGGCGAGCGGCCGTTCCCGTTGACGCTGCAGGGCGACGCGTCGGTGGGCTGGGTCGCGCGCGCCGTCATGCTCCGCACGCTGGGTCCTGACGTGGAGTTGCCGATCGCCTTCGCGCCCACCGGCGTCGCGAAGCTCGATCTGCCGGCACTCGCGCCCGACGAGAGCGTCGTCGTGGCTGCGGCCGCGGTGCCGGGCGACTCGTCGCTCTTCGACCAGCGCGCGCTGCCGCTGCGCTGGGGGATCGGCTGGGTGCCGCACACGCCCGCCGATCTGGGGCGCGAGGCTCTTGCCGAGCTGGTGAAGAAGGCGCTCCCCGCGGGTGGGGCGGCCGCCCGCACCCGGCTGATGACGACGGTGGACCGCCTCTCCGGAGCGCCGGCCGAGGGTGTCCCGGGTCCGGTCGTCACGACGCGCTACGCATGGGCGCCGGCGGCGGCCGACGTCGTCGAGGTCCTGCACCAGGAAGCGGAGCGCCGGGGCCTGCCGGTGCGCTCGTCTACGTTCGTGCGGCGCGCCTCGAACGGCGCCGAGCAGACGTGGTCCAACGTCCTGGTCGAGTTGCCGGGGAGCGACCCCCGCCGCTGGCCTGTGGTCCTGGCCGCGCACTGGGACGGCGCCCGCGGGCATCTGTCCGACTCGTACCTGCGTGCGCTCAACATCAACGACGACGCGTCGGGGGTCGCGGTGGCGATGGAAGCCGCGGCGGCGATGAGCCGCGCGCCGCACCGCGCCCCGATCGTAGTTGCGTTCCTGGCGGGCGGCTACCACGACGCCGCCGGGGCGCGCGCCCTGCTCGACGAACTCGGCGGCAAGGTCAGCGCATGGATCGAGATGGACCGCGTCGGGATCCCCGACCGCTGGCCGCGCACGCTGTCCGTCACGCTCGAGGGCGGCACCGCGCTCTCGAAGTTCCCCGTCAGCGTCCCGCAGGCGTTCCGCCGTGCCGGGCTCGCGCCGAAAGGCCAGTCGGAGATCTCGGACCCGCACACCGGGGGCGGCCTTGCCGCGGCCCGCGGCATCCCCTCGCTCGTCGTCTGCGCGCGCCCCGGCGGTGAGAGCGAAGACCTCGACACGCCGCCGGCGGTCGAGCGGGCGCGCGTGTCTCCAGACCTCATGGTCCTGCTCACCAAGGTGCTCGCCGGCACCGTCGTGAACCTCGCCGGGGCGCCGTAGGCGCGCGGGCGGCGGTCTGGGACCACGGACCCAGGAGGGCACCGTCATGAACATCTTCACCGTCACGGTCGAAAAGCCCGAGGCCACCAACTTCATCCTCGGACAGTCCCACTTCATCAAGACCGTGGAGGACATCCACGAGGCGATCGTCGCCACCTCCTCCCAGATCCGTTTCGGCCTTGCGTTCTGCGAGTCGTCCGGCCCGGCCCTCGTGCGCCGTTCCGGCAACGACGATGGGCTCGTCGACCTCGCGACGCGCAACGCCCTGGCCGTCGGCGCCGGGCATTCGTTCTTCGTGTTCCTGGAGGACGGCTTTCCGGTCAACGTCCTGAACCCGATCAAGGCCGTCCCGGAGGTGTGCCGGATCTACTGCGCCACCGCGAACCCGGCCGAGGTGGTGGTGGCCGAGAGCGCGACCGGCCGCGCCATTCTCGGGGTCGTGGACGGGTGCTCGCCCAAGGGCGTCGAGGGCGAGCAGGACGTTCTGGCGCGCGTGCGTTTCCTGCGCCGGATCGGCTACAAGCTCGGGTAGGCTGCGTTGTCCGGCCTGACCCTACCGCTGTCGTTGCCGGCGCTGGTCGTGGCGGGGTTCCTCGTCTCCCTCGCCACGGTCGCGGTGCCCGGCCCGATCACGCTGGTTGCCAGCCGCCTCGCCCTCTCCCGTCACATCTCGTCCGCCATCTGGTTCCTGGTCGGCGTCACCACCCTCGACGTCGCGTTGTTCACCGCGCTCGCCTCCGGCGCCGGGCCGGTGCTGCGCGAGATCGGTGCGCTGCCGATCGTGGAGCTGGTCGGCGGGTTGGCCCTGCTGTGGGGCGGGATTACCTCGCTGCGGGCTGCGCCGGCAGCGGGCGGCCGGCCGGCGCTCGACAACGTCGAGGAGCGCAAGGCGCTGAGCAGCTTCCTGCTCGGGCTCGTGGTGGCGGCGGCCAACCCGCACTACTGGATCTGGTGGGTCACGGCCGGCCTCGCGTTCGTCGAGGCGGCGCGCGCCCACGGCGCACCGGGCCTCGCATGGATGCTAGGTGCGCTCGTCGGCGGCGTCGTCGCCTGGTACGTGCCGCTGCTGTGGGCGTTTGGCCGCGGTTCCAAGCTCTTGCCGCAGCGCGCCGAAGCCCTCGTCATCCGGGTGATGGGGATCGTCCTCGTGGCCCTCGGCGCCGGGCTTGCCGGGCTCGGCGGCTGGCGGCTCTACGTCGCCCACTTCTGACATCGGTCCGGGTCCGGGCCTCTATTTGCCCGCGGGCTGCGGCCGAGTCGCTCGGGCGGCGC
>PKYI01000159.1:0-3077 GCA_003133645.1 Acidobacteriota bacterium
CGCCGCCGGGCGGCGACGCCGCGGCGCGGGCCGCGCACGGTGCGGTCGCGCCCGCCGAGGACGACGGGCTCTCGTTCGTCACCTCGCCGATCGTCGGCACCTTCTACGCGGCCCCGAGCCCCGACGCCGAGCCGTACGTCAAGATCGGCGATTTCGTACAGAAGGGCCAGGTGCTCTGCATCCTCGAGGCGATGAAGCTGATGAACGAGATCGAGGCGGACGTCTCGGGGCTCGTCGTGCGCCGGTTCCCGGAGAACGCGCAGCCGGTGGAGTTCGGGGAGCGCCTGTTTGGCATCCGGCCGTCGTAGCCAGCCATGATCTCCAAAGTCCTGATCGCGAACCGCGGGGAGATCGCCCTGCGAATCATCGCCGCGTGCCGCGAGGCCGGCGTCGCGACCGTGGCGGTGCACTCCGAGGTTGACCGCGACGCGCTCCACGTGCGCATGGCCGACGAGTCCGTGTGCATCGGACCGGCGTCCGCCGCCGCCTCGTACCTCAACATCACCGCGGTGATCGCCGCCGCCGAGATCACCGGCGCCGATGCGCTCCACCCCGGTTACGGCTTCCTCGCCGAGAACGCGCACTTCGCCGAGGTGGTGCAGGAGTGCGGCCTCGTCTGGATCGGCCCGCCGCCGGAGGCGATCCGGTCGATGGGGGACAAGGCCAACGCGCGGCGGACCGTCACCGCGCGCGGCGTGCCGGTGCTGCCGGGCTCCTCCGAGCCGCTCGCCTCGCGCGAGGAGGCGGTCGCGCTCGCCGAGACCGTGGGGTTCCCGGTCATCCTCAAGGCGTCGGCCGGGGGCGGCGGCAAGGGGATGCGAGTGGCGCGCGACCCGCGCGAGCTGCGCCAGGTCTTCGACACGGCGCGGCACGAGGCCGAGCGGGCGTTCGGTTCGGGCGACGTCTACCTCGAGAAGTACCTCACCGAGCCACGGCACATCGAGATCCAGGTGCTCGGTGACACGCAGGGCCACGTGGTGGCGCTCGGCGAGCGCGAGTGCTCGATCCAGCGGCGCCACCAGAAGCTGATCGAGGAGGCGCCGTCACCGGCCGTGGACGGGGAGCTGCGCGAGCGGATGTGCGAAGCCGCGGTCGAGGCCGCCGTTGCGGTCGGTTACACGAGCGCGGGCACCGTGGAATTCCTCTACAACGATGGCCAGTTCTACTTCATGGAGATGAACACCCGCATTCAAGTCGAGCACCCCGTGACCGAGGCGGTGACGGGCGTGGACCTGGTACTCGAGCAGCTCAGGGTGGCGAACGGGCAGCCGTTGTCGGTCCGTCGCCGGCCGGCCATCCGCGGGCACGCGATCGAGTTCCGCGTCAACGCCGAGGACCCGGTGACGTTCGCGCCGTCCCCCGGCGAGATCACGGAGCTGGCGTTCCCGGTGGGGCCCGGGGTGCGAATCGACACCCACATCTACCGCGGCTACCGCGTGCCGCCCAACTATGACTCGCTGCTCGCCAAGGTGATCGCGTACGGCGCGGACCGGCGCGAGGCGATCCGGCGGGCGAAGCGGGCGCTCTCGATGTTCGTAATCGGCGGGGTGCGGACCTCGATCCCGCTCCACCTCAGGATCCTCGAGGAGCCTGACTTCGTCGAGGGCAGGCTCTCGACCCGCTTCATGGAGCGGTTCGCGACCCGCGAGTAGCGCCGGCATGGGAGGCGGGGCGCGTGCGGGTTTTCCTCATCGGGTTCATGGGCGCGGGGAAGACCGCCACGGGCCGGGCGCTGGCGTGCCGCGCCGGGACGCTGTTCCTCGACCTCGACGCCCGGGTGGAGGCGAGCCTGCGGATGAGCATCGCGCGGGTCTTCGGCGAGCGCGGCGAGGGGGCCTTCCGGGCCGAGGAGACGCGCCAGCTGGCCGCGTGCGCCCGCTTCGCGGCGTGCGTCGTCGCGACCGGGGGGGGCACGTTCGTGCAGCCCGGCAACCGTGAGCTGATCCGCCGCGCCGGCGTCTCCGTGTTCCTGGACGTGCCCTGGGGCGAGATCGCGCGCCGCCTGCCGGGGAAGCGCGGCGAGCGGCCGCTGTTCGGCTCCCCCGAGAGGGCGTTCGAGCTGTACTCCGAGCGCCTGCCGCACTACCGCGCCGCCGACCTGACCGTCCGGCCCGAGGCGGGGGAGGATGCGGCGGCGCTCGCCGGGCGGCTCGCCATGCTGCTCGAGGGCCGCCAGTGACCCCGCGCCGCTCACGCGCTCCCGGCGGTCGCGCCCCGTACTGTTCCGATGTAGGGGCGGGGCTTGCCCCCACCCGCCCATCACATCCGGTCCGGAGAACGGCATGAGGTACCTCGTCATCTCGGACATCCACGGCAACCTGGAGGCGTTCCGGGCGGTGCTCGCCCACGCCGCTCGCAAGCGCCGGGATGCCGTGCTCTTCCTCGGCGACGCGGTCGGCTACGGCGCGGCGCCGAACCAGGTCATCGAGCGCCTCCGGCGGATGGGGGCGGCGGTGATCTCGGTACGCGGCAACCACGACCGCGTCGTGCTGGACCCCGGCCGGGGAGCGGTGTTCTTCAACCCGCACGCCCGGCGCGCGGCGCTGTGGACCTCCGAAGTGCTGACGTCGGTGAACCGGCGCTACCTCGATGCCCTGCCGGCGGGCCCGAGGACCGTGGAGGCGGACCTCGCGATCTGCCACGGCTCGCCGAGCGACGAGGACGAGTACCTGTTCGGTGAGGACGAGGCGCAGCAGGCGTTCGCGGCGATCACAGCGAGCGTGACGTTCTTCGGCCATTCGCACGTGCCGTGCATGTTCGAGCGAACGGACGCAGGCGGGCGCGAGAGCCTGGTCGGCGTCCTGCTGCGGGGCAACCGCGTCGTCATCGACCTCGACCCGACGCGCCGCTACCTGATCAACCCGGGCTCGGTCGGGCAACCGCGCGACCGCGACCCGCGCGCCTCGTACGGGATCTACGACTCGGACGCCCGCCGGTTCACGCTCTACCGGGTGGCGTACGACGTCGATGGGGCGAGGCGGCGGATCTTGGGCGCGGGGCTGCCGCACGTTTTGGCCGAACGGTTGGTCCACGGCGCCTGATCTGGGCGCCGCCGGCGGGCGCCGCCGATAGCGGAC
>PKYI01000159.1:3105-79367 GCA_003133645.1 Acidobacteriota bacterium
TTGCGGCTGGCCCACTCTCGGCGCCGCGGCTGCACGCCCCAAGTTGCGACGCCCTGCCTATCGGCGTCGTTCTCGTCTTCGAGGGAGGGGCTGGAGGCTGCGCGGCCTGCGGCCGGCGCAGCCGGGTGCTGATGTGGGGCGCGCCCGCCGGGCGCGCGGTCGTCGATTTCCGCGGACATCTGATCACCGCCTACCGACCACGCCCTTCCGGTGCCCGGACCCCGGAGCCCGGTGCCCTGTTCCTTTCAGTGGCGGTCGCGACGGGAATCGGCGAGAATGGAGGAGATTGCGAGGGCGCCGCAGCCGTGACGGACGAGAGCCGGGTCGAGACGAGGGACGAACGCCACTGCTTTCGCTGCGGGCGTGATCTCGGTCCGCTCGGCGAGTGGAAGAAGATGGACACCGAGGCAGAGCCGATCTGCTACGTGTGCTTCAACGAAGCGGCCGCTGGCGAGCGCGGTCGGGAGCGCCCGCGATGACGGGCGCGGCGCCGCGGACCACGCTCGCCGTGGGCGCCGCGGTTCGCCGCCCGACGTTGGCGGCGGTCCTGCTTGCGGCGGCTGGTCTCTGGCCGTCGCCTGCGCTGGCCGCGGAACCGGCCGCTGAGGGCTCGCAGGCGCGGGCGCGGCTGCTGGAGTTGGCGGATGCGCGCCGTTTCGATCCGCTGGCACTCGCGGCGCTGGCGGCGGACGCGGAGCCCGCGGTTCGCGCCGGGACCGCCGCCGTCCTCGGCCTGCTCGCAAACCCAGGCGCGACGCCGTTGGTCGCGCAGTTGGCCCGCGACCGGGACGCCGGCGTCCGCGCCGCGGTGGCCGCAGCCGCCGGCCGCCTCGTCGAGACCCTGCCGGCGGGGGCGCACGAGCGCGAGTCCCTCGGGGGCGAGCTGCAACGCCTGTTGCAGGACCCGGCGCCCGAGGTGCGCTCCGCCGCCGCCTGGGGCGCTGGGAGGGCCGCGCACCCGGGGTGTGACCTGTGGTTGCTGAAGCGGTTGGGGTGGGAGAAGGACCCGGTGGTGCGGACTGCAATCCTGCAGGAACTCTGGCGCTTTCCCGGTGGGCTTTGGATCAGGCGCGCCATCGGGCAGGTGACGAACCGCGACCGGGGCGTGCGCTTTGCGGCGGTGTCGTCGCTGGCGCGTTCGGGGCGTACCGAGGCCGCGGTCGGGCTGCGCCTGGGGTGCCGGGACGCCGACCCGTTGGTGCGCATGGCCGCGATGGAGGGCGCGCGCCGTCTCCCGCCGCCGGCGTTGTGGCCGGAGCTGTTGGTCGGCGTCGGAGACGCCGATCTGCGGGTCCGCATCGCGGCGATGGAAGGGCTCGCGAGCGCGCTCGAGCGGGGGGGCGGCCGTGCGCTGCCTGCGGACGTGGTGGCGAAGGTCGGGCGCGCGGTCGCCGACGCCGATCCCACGGCGGTGCAGGCGAGAGTCGTGGCGGTGCGCCTGGCAGGCGCCGCGCGCTGCTGCGAGGCGCAGCTCAAGGAAATCGTGGCCTCGGGGGAACCATGGGTGGCGGGCGAGGCGCTGGTGGCGCTGGCCTGCGCCGGCGAGCCGGGGAGCGACGCCACGGCGCGTGCCTGGTTCGCCTCGGCCGAGCTGCCGCGGCGAATCGCCGCGGTGCGGGCGCTGGCACAGACCGCCAAGGGCCAGCCCGCGCTCCTCGCCGCGCTGGCCGACCCGGCGGCCGAAGTGCGGCTCGCGGCGGTGGAGGCGCTCCACGATGGCGCCGGCGCCGCGGTCACGCCGGCGATCGCCCAGCGTCTGGCGGATGAGGACCCGTTCGTGCGAGCGGCGGCGGTCGAGGCCCTCGCCGGACGCAAGGCGGCGCCTCCCGAGCCGGAGCTGCTGCGGCTGCTCGCCGGCGAGAGGGGAGCGGCGGCGCCGGACGCGGCGGTGGCGCTGATCGGCGCGCTCGGCAAAGGGAAGGGCCTGTCCGATGGCACGCGCGCCGTGCTCGAGGGCCTGACCGGCTCGCCGGACCCGGTCGTGGCGCGGGCCGCGTGGCAGGCTCTCGCCACCCACGGCGTACCGCGCCCGCTGCCGGAGGTGAAGACCGGCGAAGATCCCGCGTTCTACCGCGACGTGGTCCGCTGGGCCAGCTCGCCGCGCTGGCTCGAGGTGGTGACGGTGCGCGGCACGATGCAGATCGCGCTCGACACCTCGAGCGCCCCACTGGCGTGCTTTCGCCTGGCCGCCCTGGCCGACAAGAAGTTCTTCGAAGGGCTCACCTTCCACCGTGTCGAGCCGGATTTCGTGGTGCAGGGCGGCGACCCGCGCGGCGACGGCTGGGGCGGTCCGGGGTTCGTGATGCGCGACGAGCTCGCCCTGGCCCCGTTCGCCGCCGGGGCGGTGGGGATCGCGCTTTCCGGGCCGGACACCGGCGGCTCGCAGCTGTTCGTCACGCTGACGCCCCGCCCGCACCTGCTCGGACGCTACCCGCACGTCGGCACCGTGGTGGTCGGCTTCGACGTCGCCACCCGCCTACGAGCTGGCGACCGCATCCTCAGAGCCCGGGCGGGCGAGGGACCGCTGCCGCGGCACGTTCCGGTGTGGTACGGGGTGCTCGACCCGGCGCGGCTCGACCGCGAGATCCCCGGCTGGCACGAGGAGGCGGCGGCGTACCGGCCGCAGGAGAAGTGGCTCCACATGCTGCGCTCGGCGAAGCTGCGGTACGGGCTCGCGGTGGCGATGGGCACCTGGTGCCCCGACTCGCGCGAGCAGATCCCCCGCCTGGAGGCCGTGCTGGCGGCGCTCGGGAAGGCGTCGCCGTTCGACGCGCCGCGCCTCGTGGGGGTGGACCGCAGCAAGGCCGCGGATCCGGCGTTGTACCCGTTCGGGCCGGTGGAGCTGGTGCCGACGATCGTGGTGATGGCGGGTGGCGCGGAGGTCGGCCGGATCGTCGAGACCCCGAAGTCCGGCCGCATCGAGGAGGACCTCGTGCGCATCCTGGCGCCGGTCGAGGGGTGGGAGGTCCCGGTTGGCTGAGGTCGCCGTCACGGCGCCCCTCCCCGGCGGCGCGCTCGCGCGCCTGCAGGAGCGCCACCAGGTGCGGGTGCGCCCGCCCGGCCCCGCGCTCATCGGCCGCGACATGGTGGAGTTCGTCGGCCAGGCGGACGCCCTGGTCTGCTTGCCGGCCGACCGGGTGGCGGCCGAGGTGTTCGCGCTCTGCCCGCGGCTGAAGGTGGTGGCCAGCTACGCGGTCGGCGTCAACAACGTGGACCTCGAGGCCGCGCGCACCTCCGGCGTCTGGGTCACCAACACCCCCGACGTCCTGACCGACGCCACCGCGGACCTCGCCTGGGCGCTAATCCTCGCCGTCGCCCGCCGCATCGGGGAAGGGGACGGGCTGATGCGCAGCGGCGGTTTCACCGGTTGGAAGCCCGACCTGCTGCTGGGGACCGGCCTGAAGGGGAAGACGCTGGGAATCGTCGGCATGGGGCGGATCGGCGCCGCGGTGGCGCGGCGCGCGATCGGGTTCGGGATGACGATCGCGTACCACGGCCATTCGCCGAAGCCGCCGGACGAGGCCTCCGGCGCCGAGTTCGTGGCCGAGCTCGACACGTTGTTGGCGCGCGCCGACGTGCTGTCGCTGCACTGCCCGTTGACCCCCCAGACCAGAGGCCTGATCGACGAGCGGCGGCTCCGACTTCTGCCGCGCGGCGCGATCCTCGTCAACACGAGCCGCGGCGAGGTGCTGGACGAGGAGGCGCTGGTGCGGGTGCTCGAGAGCGGCGCCCTCGCGGGAGCGGGGCTCGACGTCTACGAGCGCGAGCCCGAGGTGAGTGCCGGCCTGCTCGGGCGCATGGACGTCGTGCTGCTGCCGCACCTCGGCTCGGCCACCAGGGAAGCACGGGCGGCGATGGCCGAGCTGGTCGTGGACAACGTCCTCGCGGTCCTCGCGGGGAAGCCCCCGATCACCGCCGCCGTCAAGCCGCTGGTGCCGCGATCGTGACGCGGACCTGGTGGATGCGGCGCGGAGAGGCCTCCGCGACCTCGAACGCCAGCCCATCCACTTCGAAGCGGCTCCCCACCTCCGGCACACGTCCCGCCAGCGCGAGCAGCAGCCCGGCGACCGACGTGTAGTCGGTGGCGCGTTCGATCGGCCGGCCGGTGAGGCGCGCGAGGCGGTCGAGCGGCAGCGATCCGCGCACCAGCCAGCGGCCCGGCGCCTCGACGTGGACCGGGGGCTCCTTGGTGTCGAATTCGTCCTGGATGTCCCCGACGATCATCTCGAGGAGGTCCTCGAGGGTCACGAGGCCCGCCAGGTTGCCGTACTCGTCGACCGAGAGCGCGATGTGGCTGCGGCGCTCGCGCATCTCCCGCAGCAGATCGACCACGCGCTTGCTCTCGGGCACGAACAGCGGGGGCTGCAGGAACGACGTCCACGCGCCCTGCCGGGCCTCCGGCCGCATCAGGTCCTTGGCGAGCAGGATGCCGGTCACGTTGTCGTCGCGGCCGTGGTAGACCGGGTAGCGCGAGTAGCCGTGCCGCAACACCCGGGTCCGGACTTCCTCGATCGGGAGCGTGTCCGGGAGGAAGACCACATCGGTGCGGGGAATCTGCACCTCGCGGACGAGCGCGCCCTCGAACCGGAGCACCGCCTCGAGCATGGCGTGTTGCAGCTCGGAGACGTGCCCCTCCTGCCGGGCGATCGCCAGGAGGAAGCGGACGTCCTCGGGGCGGGCGTGGGTCGGGGCGCGTTCCAGCTTGACGCGCCGGACGCGGGCAACGAGTTGGGAGAGACCGAGGAACGGGACGACCAACGGGGTCAGCAACCACTCCAGGACCGCAGCGGGGACGATCACCCGGCGGGCGAGCGCCTCGGGGCCGGCGCGCGCCAGCGTCTTCGGGGTGACCTCCCCGAACAGCAGCACGACCAGCGTCGTGACTCCGATCGCGAGGCCGATCCCCTTGTCGCCGAAGATGTTGACCGCGACGTCGGTGGCGATGGCGGAGATGCCGACGTTCACCAGCGTGTTGCCGGCCAGGATCGCGGTCAGGACCCGCTGCGGCCGCCCGACCCAGCGCCGCCACGCCCACCGCGTGGCGCGGCCGCCGCGTTTGGCGAGCGCGGCCACCCGCGAGTACGGCAGCGCCGTGAGCGCCGTCTCGACGCCGGAGAAGAACGCCGAGAGGACGAGCCCGACGAGCAGCAGCACGGCGGCGGTCCCGATTCCCACTGGAATGATCGTAGCAGGACGACCGGGGTCCGGGCACCGGGCATAGAAGAGGCGTGGTCCGTGGTCAGAGAGCGACCACCGAACAACGCCGTAGCGGCCGCCCGCCGGGCGGCCGGCATGGACATCACTGTTCCTGTGGGGCGGGCGCCTCGCCCGCCCTGCGATGGCGCGCGGATCCGTGGCGCTCGCGCGCGGTCGAGGGCGGCCGTGCCACGGGGGGAGGCCGTGCCGCGTGGCGCCCGTTCGGCCCTTTGCGCTGGGCGGCCGCAACGGCCGCCACTACCTTCCGCTTCACCGGTAGCCACAAGGGCCGTCCGGCAATCAAAGGGGGCCCCGGAGGGCCCCTGGTCGCTACTTCGTGTCGTTGTCTTTCCCGGACCCCGGTGCCCGGACCCCTGTCTCTACACCCAGCCGCGCAGCTTCATGGCGGTCGCGACGCGGTCGATGGCGACCATGTACGCCGCGTTGCGCATGTACACCTTCTTCTTCTCCGACATGTCGAGCACGGCGTGGAACGCGACGGTCATCTTGTCGTCGAGGCGCTTGACGACCTCGTCCTTCGACCAGTAGAAGTTCATGTCGTTCTGCACGCTCTCGAAGTAGGAGCAAGTGACGCCGCCGGAGTTGCAGAGGAAGTCGGGGACGAGGAAGATCCCGCGCTTCTTGATCTCGATGTCGGCGTCGGGCGTGGTCGGGCCGTTGGCGCCCTCCACGATCAGCTTCACCGACGGCTTGATCATGCCGACGGTTTCGGCCGTGAGAACGCCTTCGATCGCGCACGGCATGAGGATGTCCACGTCCTTGGCGATCCAGGCGTTGGCGTCCTCGATCGCATAGTCGGCGCCCTTGGCCTTCTCCTTGTCGATCGTGCCGTACTGATCGGTGATCGACATCAGGAAGTGCGGGTCGATTCCGGTGTCCTTGCTGAACGTGTACGCCTTCTTGTCGTGGCGGTCGTAGCACCCGACGCAGACGACGACGCCGCCCAGCATTTCGATGAAGCCGATCGCCGCGTACTGCGCGACGTTGCCGAAGCCGTGGATCGAGGCCTTCTTGCCCTTGGGGTTGATCCCGAGGTGCTTGAGCGCCTCGCGCACGGTGTAGATGACGCCGTAACCGGTCGCCTCGGTGCGGCCGAGCGAGCCGCCGCCGCCCAGAGGCTTGCCGGTGATGACGCCCGGGGTGTACTCGCCGCGCAGCTTCGAGTACTCGTCCATCATCCACGCCATCATCTGCGGCGTGGTGCCTACATCCGGCGCCGGCACGTCGGTCCGCGGGCCGATGTTCTTCCACATCTGGTCGACCCAGCCGCGGCAGAGCCGCTCCTTCTCGGTGACGGACAGCGTCGAGGGATCGACGATGATGCCGCCCTTGCCGCCGCCGAGCGGGATGTCGGCCACCGCGCACTTCCACGTCATCCAGGTGGCGAGGGCGCGGACGGTGTCGATCGTCTCGTTGGCCGCCCAGCGGATTCCGCCTTTGGCCGGGCCGCGCGCGTCGTTGTGCTGGACGCGGAAGCCGTCGAACACCTTGAGGCTGCCGTCGTCCATCCGAACGGGGATGCGGAAGTGGAACTCGCGCAGCGGCAGGCGCAGCATCGCGCGCACCCCGGCTTCGAGCCCGAGCTGGTCCGCAACCTCGTCGAACTGGCGCTGGGCCATTTCAAAGGGGTTGAGTTTGGACATTGGCCTCTCTCCTTGAGGGTTTCCCGCCCGCGGGCGGGGAGTTGCCGCGCTTGCCGGATGGCGGCCGGACACCCGGCCGGCTCCCCCGCGTGGCAACCGCATTCTACACCGGTCGCGCGACTTTGCAATATCATTTCACAAGAGCGCCCCCGTGCTGTTCCTGGCGGTGTGCGACCATCCGCGCGGCGCTGCGACGGCCGGAATTCGGGCTACACTACCGGCGGTGCCGGACGACGATGCGATCGTGCTTGCCCGCGTCCTTGCGGGCGACGAGGGAGCTTTCGCGACCCTGGTGCGCCGCTACGAGCCCAAGCTCCGGGCGTACGTGAGCGGGATCGTCGCGGTGGAGGAGGAGGCGCGCGACCTCGTCCAGGAGTCGTTCATCCGCGCCTGGCGGCACCTCGACCAGTACGACGAGCGCTTCCGGTTTTCGACCTGGCTGTTCCGCATCGCGCACAACGTGGCGATCGACCACCTGAGGCGGCGGCGCCAGCCGACCGTTTCGCTCGACATCGGCGAGGACGACGAGGGGGACGCGATCCGCCTCGACCCCGCGGACCCGCGCCGCGGCCCGCTCGGGGAACTCGCCAACCGGGAACTGGCCGAGGCGCTTGCCCGCGAGATCGAGCGCCTGCCGGCCGCCTACCGCGAGCTCGTGAGCCTGCGCCATCTCGTCGGGTTGTCCTACAACGAAATCGCTGATTTGAAAGAGCTACCGCTCGGCACCGTGAAGAACAAACTTTTCCGCGCGCACAGCGTATTACGAGAGGCCCTGGGGCCGTACCTGGGGCAGTTGGGGGGTCTGGGGTGACCGAGAGCTGTGCTGAGATCCGCCGAAGGCTGGAAGCGGGCGACGCCGCGAGCGACGCGGACGCGGCCGCCCACATCCAGGCGTGCGAGGGGTGCCGCGCCCATGCGGCCATCCTCGCCGTGCTCGGCCGTCTCGAACCACCCCAGGCTGACCCCGAGAGCGTGCGACGGGTCATGGCGGCGCTGCCTCCGGCCGCATGGCAACGGCGCCGGCTCGCCGCATGGCTGCCGCTCGCCGCCGGCCTGGCGCTGGTGGCGTCCGGCCTCGTACTGCTAGGCGGCATCCCCGCCGCGACGGCCGTCGCTGGGTTGCCGGCCGCCCTCGGGGGTGTGCTCGGCTGGATCGCGTCTTCGGCGCTCGACGCGCTGGCGGCGGCGCGCGGCGGTGCGGCCGCGGCCCGGATGCTGGCCGCGGCCGGGGGCGCCTGGTTCGTCGTGTGGCTCGCCCTCACCGCCCTCGGTGGCGGCTGGGCGGTCGTCTCGCTGGTGGCGCGTGCGCGCGCCGGGGGACGGCCATGATCGGCGTGCTCCTGGCGGGCGTGCTGGCCGCCGCGCCGGTCCCCCAGTTGGGCGCGACCGTGGTGGTGGACCGGCCGACCGCGGGTCCGGTCGTCGCGCTTCTCGGCGATGTCAGGGTCACCTCCGAGGTGGTCGGAGACGTCGTGGCGGTGGGGGGCGACGTCGAGCTGGCCCCCGGCAGCTCGGTCCGGGGCGACGTCGTCGCGCTCGGTGGGCGGACGTCCGGGCCCGGTTCGGTGAGCGGGCGCGTGGCCTCCGAGTGGGGGCTCGCGCCGTTCGCTCCGAGCGGCGAAGTCCCGCGCGGCGACGCGGCGTCCGCCTGGGGGTTCGCGCTGCTCCGCGCGGGCGCCTGGGCCGTGCTCGGTTCGCTGTTGCTGCTGGCGTTTCCGGGCCCCGTTCGGTCGGTCAGGAAGCAACTCGCCGGGCAACGCTGGTGGGCCCCGCTCGTCGGGGCGCTCGCTCTGCTGGTGTGGCTCGCCGCGGTGGTTCTCGCCATGGTGCTGACCGGCTCGCCGGCCGGCGCGGCGTTCCTGCTCCTCGCGGTGGCCGTCCTGCTCGTCGCAAAACTCGTGGGCGTCGTGGCCGTGGCCTCCCTCCTGGGTGAGGCGGCCGGGCGCCACCTGCCGCTCGCCCTGCGCGGCGAGATCGCGCGCGCGGGAGTGGCGCTGCTTGTCCTCTGCGGCCTCACGCTCGTCCCGGTGCTGGGCGCCGCCGTCTGGCTCTTCGCCAACGTCGTCGGGATCGGAGCGGTGGTCGGAACGGCGCTCCAGCGTCGCCCGCTGGCGTTTCTTTTGCCCAGTGTCGCGGCCCGCTGACGTGCGCAGCCGCAGCCGAGCATCCGTCCCCGAGGGGCGCCGGCCGAGGCGCCGGGAAGCGCCTGAACTGTTCCCGTTGTCGTCCGTCCGAGAAGTGCCACCTCGAACCGAGCAACGCACCGCCCCTGCCGCGGCAAACGCCGCGCGGGGCTCGCAGCCAGCGGGTCGCACGACCCCACCCCCGGGAGGCCAGTTGATGAGAGATCTTCGCAACGCGTTGTTGGTCGCCGTCTTCACCGCCGCCGCCGTGCCGGCCCTCGCGGCCGTGGACGCCCGGCTGATGCGCCAGCCCGCCGTGTCCGCGACGCAGATCGCGTTCGTGTACGCCGGCGACGTCTGGGTCGCCCCGAAAGGGGGTGGGATCGCCGAGCGGCTCTCGACCCCGAAGGGCGAGGAGTCGTTCCCGCGCTTCTCGCCGGACGGCTCGCTGATCGCGTTCACCGGCAACTACGACGGCAACGAGGACATCTACGTCATGCCCGCCGACGGCGGGCTGCCGCGGCGCCTCACCCATCACCCGACGCCCGACCGGATGCTGAACTGGTACCCGGACGGCAAGTCGATCCTCGACGCCTCGCCGATGGAGAGCGGAAGCGTGCGGTTCAACCAGCTCTACCGCATCTCGGTGGACGGGGGTCTTCCCGAGAAGCTCGCCGTGCCGTACGGCGAGTTCGGCGAGATCTCGGCCGACGGCAAGACCCTTGCGTACATGCCCAGCAGCCAGGACTTCCGAACCTGGAAACGGTACCGCGGCGGGTGGGTCTCACGGATCTGGTTGTTCGACCTCGCGACGCATGCCGCCAAACAGGTCGGGGACGACAACGCCAACTACAGCCAGCCGATGTGGCACGGCACGACGCTGTACTTCCTCTCTGACCGCGATGCGGCCAAGCGCAACAACATCTGGGCGCTGGACACGGCCTCGGGTGCGATGCACCAGGTGACGGCGTACACCGAGTACGACGTGCACTTCCCCTCGACTGGTCCGTCGGATATCGTCTTCGAGAACGGCGGCCGTCTCTACCTTCTCGACCTGGCGACCGAGAAGGCGCACGAGGTGAAGATCGAAGTCGTGACCGATCGCGCCACCCTGAAGCCGCGCCTCGAGAAGGTTACCGATCTGATCGAGGACGCCAGCGTCTCGCCCTCCGCCAAGCGGGTGGCGTTCGAGGCGCGCGGCGACGTGTTCACCGTCCCGGCCGAGCACGGGCCGACATTCGACCTGACCCGCACGTCGGGGATCGCGGAGCGGTTCCCCGCGTGGTCGCCCGACGGTAAGCTGATCGCCTACTGGAGCGACCGGTCGGGCGAGTACCAGCTCATCGTTCGCAACGCCGACGGTTCGGGGGAGGAGCGCACCGTCACTAAACTCGGCCCCGGCTTCCGCTACCGGCTGTTCTGGTCGCCCGACTCGACCAAGGTCGTGTTCGCCGACCAGGCCCAGGACATCAACGTGTGCGACGTCGCATCAGGTATCGTCACCAGGATGAGCAAGGGCCTGTACATGTTCGAGGGTCAGCTGGAAGGCTTCACCGCGAGTTGGTCCGCCGACTCGCGCTGGGTGGCGTTCGGAAACGACCTCGCGAATCGGGGCGCCGCCATCTTCCTCTACGACACCCAGGAGAAGAAGCTGAGCCAGGTCACGTCCGGCTTCTACGACGACAAGAGCCCGGCGTTCGACCCCGAGGGCAAGTACCTGTACTACGTCTCCGGCCGGACGTTCCACCCCTCCTACGGCACCGACGTCAGCTGGATCTACGCCAACACCGACAACCTGATCGCGGTCCCCTTGCGGGCTGACGTGGCGTCGCCGCTGGCGCCGCGCAACGACGTCGAGGAGGGGAAGAAGGACGAGGGCAAGAAGGACGAGGGCAAGAAGGACGAGGCCAAGAAGGCCGAAGACGGCGGCAAAAAGGACGGGGCCAAGGGCGACAAGACCGACAAGAAGGCCGAGAAGCCGGCCAAGCCCGAACCGGTCAAGATCGACCTCGCGAACTTCGAGGAGCGGGCCGTGATCCTGCCGCCGAAGGCCGGCCGGTACGCCGACCTCCAGGCGCTGGCGGGCAAGCTTTTCTACCGCAGGCTGCCGCTAACCGGCTCGGGCGAGGAGAAGAGTCCGGTCGTCTTCTACGACCTCAAGGAGCGTGAGGAAAAGACCGTGGTCGCCGATGCGGACGTGTTCGAGATCGCGGCCGGCGGCGACAAGATCCTGATCGTCAAGAAGAAGGACTTCGCCCTCGTCGACCCCAAGCCGGACCAGAAGATGGAGAAGAAGCTGGCCACCGGTACGCTCGAGATGACCGTCGACCCGGCCGCCGAGTGGCGCCAGATCTTCGCCGACGCCTGGCGCTTCGAGCGTGACTTCTTCTACGACCCGGGCATGCACGGGGTGAACTGGAACCAAATGCGCACCCGTTACGGCGCGCTGGTCGACGCGTGCGTGACTCGCGACGACGTCAACTTCGTCATCGGCGAGCTGATCGCCGAACTCAACTCCTCGCACACGTACCGTGGCGGCGGCGACGTCGAACATGGCGAGAAGCGCGGCGTCGGTCTCCTCGGCGCCGACTACGCCATCGAGAACGGCGCGTACCGCATCAAGAAGATCTACCAGGGCGCGCCCTGGGATGCCGAGGTGCGCTCGCCGCTGGCGGAGCCGGGGATCAAGATCAGCGAGGGCGATTACCTGCTCGCCGTGGACGGCGCCAGGGTGGACACCAGCCAGGACCCGTGGGCCGCGTTCGACGGCCTCGCGGGCAAGGACGTGATGCTCACCGTCAACGACAAACCGACGATGGCGGGCGCGCGCCAGGTGCTCGTCAAGACGTTGGACAGCGAGGTGCGCCTGCGCAACCTGGCGTGGATCAACGCCAACCGCCTCAAGGTGGACCGGGCGACTGGCGGCCGCATCGGCTACATCTACGTGCCCGACACCGGCAGGGACGGCCAGGACGAGCTCTACCGCCAGTTCATCGGCCAGCTCGGGAAGGACGGCCTGGTCGTGGACGAGCGCTTCAACTCGGGCGGCCAGATTCCGGACCGCTTCATCGAGCTGCTGAACCGTCCGGTGACCAACTTCTGGGCCGTGCGGGACGGCAAGGACTGGCAGTGGCCGCCGGCCTCCATCCCGGGTCCCAAGGTGATGCTGATCAACGGCTGGAGCGGCTCGGGCGGCGACGCCTTCCCGCTCTACTTCAGGATGGCCCACCTTGGGCCGCTGATCGGCCGCCGCACGTGGGGCGGACTGATCGGCATCTCCGGCGCCCCCACGCTGATCGACGGAGGTTCGGTCACGGTGCCGACGTTCGGCATCTACTCCACGGACGGCAAGTGGATCGTCGAGGGGCACGGCGTGGACCCCGACATCGACGTGATGGACGACCCGGCAAAGATGTGGGATGGCGGCGACCCCCAGCTCGACCGGGCGATCGAGGAGGTCACGCGCCTCGTGAAGGAACATCCGCCGGTTGCACCCCACCGACCCGCGTACGAGAACCGTTCTGGGAGTTAATGGTGAGGCGGGCGGCGCAGTCGCGCCGCCCGCCTTCCTCATTTCTTGGCGCCGCCGGCGTCGGACCATCTGCGTTGTCGGGCTGCGGCGGTTCGGATCCTCACCTAGCCTCCGGCTAGGCTCCGGTCCGACCGCCTTGCCCTCCTAGCAGCTGGCCCAACGGCGGCGGCGCGGCTTCACGCCGCAAGTTGCGAGATCCTGCCTACGACGAAGCGGCCCATCTTTCTGTTGTCATCCCCGCGAACGCGGGGATCCAGGCGCCGGCCCTGGTGAGTCGGTGACTGGGTTCCCGCTTGCGCGGGAACGACGACAGAGGAAGGATGCGCGGCCTGCGGCCGTCGCAGCCGGCTCTGACCGCGGAGCACGGTCGACGACCCACGACCCACGATCCACGACCCACGTTTTCTCCAACCCTGCCCCCGGTCTCTGGCGGTTTGACCGGCGGGGGCGTTGGAGCTATAAGCGGGCGTGCCCTCCTCGCAACGTGGCGTCGCGGATTGGGTGGGGTTCGCGCTCATCGCGCTGGTCGTGAGCGCGTTCCCAGAGAAGTCCAAGCGTGAGGGCTGGCTTTCCTCTTACGCGTCGCCTGCGGCGCACATCGTCTCCGGGTGGGTCGAGACCTTCCTGTCGGCCGCACTCTTCATCATGGGGATGTTGCTCTACGTCGCCGCGTTCAACCGCGGGGCCGGGTGGACGTACGTGGTCCACCAGCCCACGCTCAGCTACGGCGACTTCTTCGGGGTAGGCGCCCTCGGGTACCTGAGCTACATGCTGACGCCCGTCGCCTGGGTCACCGTGTACTGCTTCGGCGAGGGGATCGTGCGGGCGCTCGACGCCGCGATCTCGGAACGGATGCTCGGGATGGCGCTGGTGGTGCTGCCGTGGCGGGCGATCGAGGCGGCGAGGAGGGGCCAGCAGCGGGCGAGGATGACACTGCTGCTCGGCCCTGAGCGCCCGGACGAGGTGGTCCTCTGGGAGGGTTCCCCGGTGGCGCTCACGATCTTCGCGAGCCGGAGAAAGCCCTGGACATCCCACCAGGTGATCGAGCACCGCGGGGAGTTCTTCCGGCTGCTGGGGGTGACGATGGCGCGCCAGGGCGGGCACGGCGCGTTTCGGTACGATTTCGGCCACCTCGAAGCGAGGGAGGTCATCCGCGGCGCACCGGTCCGCTACGCGCCCGACGAGCAGCTCGCAGCGGCCGCCGGCTCCGAGGGGACTGCGGTGCGGCCCGAAGTCCGGAACGAACCTGGATCCGGCTGAGGCAGTGGGGCTCGTGCTTGCCCTCGGCCGCGCGCGAGAGTTCCGCCCCTCGTCGCGCGCGCTAAACTTGCGGCGATGACACGCCGGTCCATTGCGCGCGACCTTGCCGGAATCGCGGCGCTCGCGGTCGCGTACTTCGCGGGCGCGCGTCTGGGGTTGCGGTTCGTCGACATCGGCCCGCAGGTGAGCGCCGTGTGGCCGCCCGCCGGGATCGCCCTCGCGGCGATCCTGCTCGGCGGGTACCGTCTCTGGCCGGGCATCGTCCTGGGAGAGTTCGCGTCCAGCCTCGTCGCTGGGCTCGCGCTGCCGGCCGTCGTGTGGCTCGCGGCCGGCAACACCGCGAAGGTGCTCCTCGCGGTGTGGCTCCTGCGGAGGTTCGTGGGTTTCCGCAACGCGATGGAGCGGGTGCGGGACGTGATCGGCCTTGCGGTGGTCGGAGCGTTGCTCACGACCGCCGTAGGCGCGGCGGTGGGGGTGGCCTGCCACATGGTCTGCTCCGGACTGGCGCCGGCTGCGGCCGCGGGTTTCGGGTTTACCTGGTGGCTTGCCGACGCCACCGGGGTGCTGCTCCTGACGCCGGCCATCCTGACCTGGGCGAGCTGGCGGGCCGGTGGGGTCTCCGTCCGGCGCCTGGCCGAGGGCGGCGCGCTCGCGGTGACGCTCGTCGTGATCACCCTGCTGGTCTTCACCGGCCGCCTGCAGCAGCCGTACCTCATCGCCCCCGTCCTGGTGTGGGCGGCGCTCCGCTTCGGCCCGCGCGGGACGGCGACCGCCATCGTGCTCGTCTCGTCGCTGGGCATTGCGATGACGAGCAAGGGGATGGGTCCGTTCATCCTGGCTACCCCTACCGCGAGCCTGCTCTCGCTGCAGGCCTTCCTGGGAGTGGTCGCCGTCACGACGATGCTGCTGGCGGCGATCCTGACCGAGCGCCAGGCGGCGCGCGAGGCGCTCGAGCGCGCCCTCGCCGAGGTCGAGAGCCGCGTTCAGAAACGCACGGACGAACTCGAGCGCGCCAACGCGGCGCTGCAGCTGGCACAGACGCAGTGGTCGCAGTTCCTCGAGGCTTCGCCCGACGTGATGTGGATCAAGGACGCCGATGGCCGCTACGTCGCGGTCAACGACGTCTTCCTCCGCTTCTGGGGAAAGCAACGAGATCAGCTGGTGGGAAAGACGGACGACGGGCTCGGGACCCAGGAGCTGGCCGCGGTCCGCGCGAGCGACGCCGCCGCGATCCGTGACGGGAGCTACGAGGGCGAATTCACCGAGCGGCAAGCCGGCCAGGAGTCGGTGTTCCACGTCAAGAAGGTCAGGTTGTACGACGCCGAGGGCCGCGTGGTCGGGACGCTGGGCCTCGCGCGCGACGTCACCGAGCGCCGGCGCGCCGAGGACGCGCTCCAGCGGGAGAAGGCGTTCACCGACGCGGTGGTTGACAGCCTGCCGGGGATCTTCTATGTGCTCGACACCCAGGGGCGGTTCGTGCGCTGGAACAAAATGGCGGAGAACCTCTCCGGGTTCCCGGCCGCGAAGCTTTACCGCAAGCGCGCGCTCTTCATGATCCCGAGGAAAGATCGGCCGCTCGTCGAGCGCAAGATTCGGGAGGTCCTCGAGACGGGCCAGGCGGAGACGGAAGCCACGGTGGTGGACCGAGAGGGAGCGGCGCGCGTCTTTCTCCTCACGGGTACGCGGGCCGCCATCGGCGGCGAGACGTACCTCGTAGGGCACGCCATCGAAATCACCGAGCGCAAGAGGATGGAGGAGCACCTGCTGCAGGCCCAGAAAATGGATGCCGTCGGCAACCTGGCGGGCGGTGTTGCCCACGACTTCAACAACCTGTTGCAGGCCATGCTCTCGCTGACGCAACTGATCCGGCTCGACCAGCCTGACGAGAAACGGCGGCTCGCGCGTCTGGCCGAACTCGAAGACCACATCAAGCGCGGCTCGCGGCTCACGCGGCAACTCCTGCTCTTCTCGCGGCAGGACACGGTGCGGCCGGAGTCGCTCGACCTCAACGAAGCCGTGCTCGAGGCCGAGGTGCTGCTGCACCGGCTGTTGCGCGAGAATATCGCCCTCGAGATCGAGTTGACGGCCGGGCGGCTGCCGATCGAGTTCGACCGCCACCAACTCAACCAGGTCATCATGAACCTGGCCGTCAACGCCTCGGACGCGATGCCCGAGGGAGGACAGCTCACTCTCCGCACCGCCGCCATGGGCGACTCGTGGGTGCTGCTCACCGTCGAGGACACCGGGCACGGGATCTCCGACGAGATCCGCGAACGCGTCTTCGAGCCGTTCTTCACCACGAAGGGCGCCGGCAAGGGGACCGGGCTCGGGCTCTCGGTGGTGCACGGCATCGTGACGCGGCACGGCGGGACGGTCGAGATCGAGAGCCGAGCGGGCGCGGGCGCGGTGTTCTCCATCAAGTTGCCCCGCGCTGCGGATGTCGTCGGTGAAAGACCGGGAGACGAACCTCCCGCGGGCGCGTTCGAGACCGGACGCGGCGAGAGGATTCTGGTGGTGGAGGATGAAGAGGCGGCGCGGGAAGGGCTCAAGGAAATCCTCGGGATGCTCGGTTACGAGGTCGTGGCGGTCGGCAGCGGCGAGGAGGCGGGCCTGCTTCCGGCGCGGCCCGGCTTCGACCTCTTGCTCACCGACCTCATGCTGCCCGGCATCTCAGGGATGGACCTCCGCTCCGGGCTTCGGGACCGCTGGCCGGAGCTGGCCGTGATCCTGATGTCTGGTTACCCGCAGGACGAGGCGCTCCGCGACCAGGTCCATTCCGGGGAGGTGCGCTTCCTGCAGAAGCCGTTCGGGATCGCGCAGCTCGCCCGCGAGTTGCACGCCGCCCTCGCGGGCCGCCCGTCGCAGCCGGCATGACCCAGGCCGTTCCCGACTGTCGTTGACGCTACGCGATCGTTTCTAACAGACCACGGACCACAACTTGTGTATGTTGCTGGTGGGTGAAACGGACGCACATGGGGAGCCTGCCGGAGACCAATGGGTACCCCCTCGGTGGATGGAAATGTGGATGGCCTACTGCGACTCTGTCGCTGTATTTTGGTCAATTGAGCATGGAGACGCGGAGGGTTGAGCCGTCGAGTACCCCGAGTTGGAAGTGGATGGCCCCAGACACCTGGCGGGACCGCAATCGGAAGGTGGGCTTTGTCGTTCGTCGCGAGAAGGGGACGCTCCAGGCGACCTTCTCGGGTGAAGCCGATGGGGTTGAGTGCCATCCTCTACCTCTCGGTCATCAATGGCCCGGCCGGCGATCGGCCGGAGGCTCGATGCCACGATGTTGGCGGACGTTCCACGCCTTCCACAACAATCCCGGCTGGACCTGCACGATCTGTTGCAGCCGCCCTTCGTCGGTGAGAAGCTCCCCGGCGATCTCGCCCCGTTCGTTGAGCCGGGTCAAGAACTCGACCTCGTTGTCCCGGAGCGGCAGCAACGCCGCGGCGAGCTCCCGGCACTCGTCCGCAAGCTGTCGGCTCCAGACGGCGACCTCATGGCGCCTCGGCGCTAGGTCGTTCCGGAGGACCGGGACGAGCAAGCGATCGACTTCGTCGGGATCGGCCTGGATCGCATCGAGCGAGATGCCGCGCCAGTCCCTGCGACTGACGCCGCCGTAGACCACGAACGCCGTGCGCAAGCTGATCGGATCGAGGTCGGCCTCGCGCAGGAGCGCCCGGGCGTCGAAAAGGTCGCGGCCGGCCGCACGGTCGAACAAGGCGGCAAGTTTGCCAGCTGCCAGCTCGTTAATGTCGAGCACGGGGACCGACGTCGCCCTGACGCCACCAATTTCGCGCGAGTCCGCGAGGACGGGTGGCCATAATGGGATCCGCAACAGGAAGTTCACGTCGAGTTCGAGTGTTCCTCTGCGTCCCGTGACGCTCGTGTAGCTCAAGCGCCACTTGCCGCCGGCGTGGTCCGACGGCACGCGGCGCACCTCCAGTCCGAGCCGCCCGCAGACAGCCTGGATGGCCTGCTCGACCTTGGGCCGCTCGGCGAGCATTGTCTCCCGGTCCGCGGCGCCGATGTAATTGAGGTCGAGGTCGACCGACAGCCGCGGCAGGTCGAAAACGAAAAGGTTGAGCGCCGTTCCGCCCTTGAGAACGAGGCGGCGCGCAAGAAACGGGTGACGACGAAGCGCCTCGGCCAGCTCGAGCAGCCGAATCACCTTCTCCAGCGGTTCGGCCCCGAAACCGGTGGCTGCCGCCTCATGGAGAAGGGCTCGTTGATCGAGCATCACTCCGGTTCCTCCCAGCGGCGCTCCTCGACCTTTTCGGGCACGATGAGGTTCCAATCCGCAACGAGCCGCCCTCGCGTGCGAACACTGTCGAGATACCGGGGTTGCCGCGGCGCTAGCGCGCGCAGCGGCTCCAGGTGTCTCTCCTCGACCATCAGCGCCTCGCGGTGCTGATCAAGGAAGTAACCGACGCGCGCCGCGGTCAGTGCGGAGGACAAAGCACGTACGTGCTCGGTCACCTCACTGAGATCGAAGTACTCCACCATCTCGAGCGACCGCCAGACTTCCTCCCACCCTCCGCTGCGCTCCGGCGCTCCGAGCACGTCCACCATGGTCCGCTCGAGGGTCGTGACGCGCGCCTCCCCGCCGGCGTGGCGGAGCGTCACGACACCGCCACCGAAGTCACGCTGGTGGCGAACGGAGGCGGGAGCCTGCACGGGTACGAACTCCTCGCCGCGAAACGTGAACGGCCGGGTGCGCTTGTTCGTGAGGTAATGGACGCGGCGCCACACCGAGTACGTCTTGCCGTGAAACTGGAGCGCCGCGTGGAACGCCACGACCGCATCCGGGGTCAAGCGCGAGGCAACCAGGTAGGGATCGACCTGGGCGACCGCGGCGCTGACGCCCCGCGGCACCGTGGCATAGAGTCCCTTCCTGATGCGCAGCAGGCGACCCGTCGCGATGTGCTTCGCAAGCAGGTTGTTGCTCGTCGTCGGGCTGCGCCCGAGACCGGTGTGCGCGGCCACGAACTCTTCGTGCCGGAACACGGGGTTGGACTCGAAGAAGTCGACGGCTCGCCTCACTTGCTCCTCCACGCAGATGTCATCACTTAAGGTAGTGACTCCTGCGCGCAATGGCAAGTCCGGCCGTTCGAGACGCCATCATTCCCCTCCCAGTTCAGCGGCTCTCGGGAGCTTGATGGACCCCAGAATCCACCGCCTGGATTGGGTGAGGGGGCTGGAGGGGGCGGACGCGGGGGTTGCGAATGTGGGTAGACACGACTCGGGCCACCCTCGGGTGGCCCGCACGTGCTTGATTCGATTTGGTGGAGCCGAGGAGGTTCGAACTCCCGACCTCTAGAGTGCGATTCTAGCGCTCTCCCAACTGAGCTACGGCCCCACCCGTTGGACGGGAAGTCTAGCATGGGCCTGGTACATCGTAAAGCCGTCGCCCGGCCCCGCCAGGCGTC
This sequence comes from Acidobacteriota bacterium, assembly GCA_003133645.1. Taxonomy (GTDB): domain Bacteria; phylum Acidobacteriota; class Thermoanaerobaculia; order Thermoanaerobaculales; family Thermoanaerobaculaceae; genus RBG-13-68-16. Next base: position 22,313 of record PKYI01000159.1, read on the forward strand.
TTCAGAAGAACAACTCGATCCGGGACGAGGTCGACGTGATGAAGACCTTCGGCCCCTTGCCCGACAGGTCGAGCCGCGGCGTCTTCGGGCCGCTCACGCCCGGGAACGAGGAGCGGATCTCGCCCCTGGCGGTGATCAGCTCGCCGCCGGGCTCGGTCCCGGGGGGGAGGGCGACGCGCACCCGGCCCGAGGAGGTGGTGATGCGTACCTCGTCGCCCGGCGCCAGCGCGTCGAACCGGGCGACGATGTTGCCCGACGTGGTCGCGATCCCGACCGGTCCCAGCAGGCCCGAGAAGTGGATATCGCCGCTCGAGGTGTCGCAGCGCACGCTGCGAGCCCCGCCGGAGAGTTCGACCGAGCCGCTGGCGGAGCGCACCATCAGCTTCTCGATGGCGCGGCTGGCGCGCAGCACGATATCGCCCGAGGTTGACCTCGCCTCGATCTCCGGCGCCCACCCGGCCAGCTCGCTGTCGCCGCCTGCGGTGCGCAGGCGGAGCGGCCGTACGTCGGGGAACTCGCCCTCCACGCGCAGCGAGCCCGACGAGGTGGAGAGGTCGGGACGGAGGTTGGGCGGCAGGGTGAGCTCGATGCGGGCCCGGGTCACCAGCACGCCCTTGAGCAGGCTGAGCCCGCCGGGGTCCGGGGCGGTGATCCGCAGCTCCCCCTCGCGGTCTTCGATCGTGGGGCGGTGCGCCGCAAGCCACGCCGCGGCCTTGGCCTCGCTGAGGGCGTCCACCACCATATCCACCTTGAGCCGGATCTCCGTGATGTCCGAGGCGCGCACCACGAGGTCGAGCGGGCCGGCGTCGACGAGCACGACCTTTCCGGCCGGGGCGGGGTAGGACTTCTCGATCACCTCGTGCTTCTCCGCGGCCGTCGCCGTGGAGGCCAGCAACACCAGCACTGCTCCGATCACCGGAATCCTCATCGTTCCCTCCAGCGTGCATCGGCATCGTAGGATTTCCGGCTCGCTGCCGCAAGGCCGCTGTGTGACCGGCGTCTCGTGCCGGCCACCTTGACAGCTCGCCAGCCCCAGGCTACCTTCCTCGTGCCCATCCGGGCGTGAGCGGGCATAACTCAGCTGGTAGAGTGTCAGCTTCCCAAGCTGAAAGTCGCGGGTTCAAATCCCGTTGCCCGCTCCATCTCCCCGGAGCAGGGAGGCTCCCGTGGCGAAGGACGCGGACACCAGGCTCGATGCGCGGCAGACGGCTGCGACCGTGGTGGGTCGGCAGAACCGCTTCGAAGGCTCCCTCACCGGCGCCGGAGCGGTGCGGATCGAGGGCGCCCTCAAAGGGAGCGTGACGATCGAGGCCGCGTGCGAGGTGACTGAGAGCGCCTCCGTCGAGGCCGACCTGCACGGCACCGTGGTCCGGGTGGCCGGGACCGTGACCGGCAACGTGAGCGCGACCAAGCTGGTCGAGCTCATGGCGACCGCCGTCGTGAAGGGTGACGTGAGCGGTCCCGCGCTCCACGTCGTCGAGGGTGCCAGACTCGAGGGCCGGGTCGAGATGCGGGCGCCGGACAGTGCCGCGCCGGGAGCCCCCAGGCGCCGCTGAAGCGGCTGTCCCTCCGGGGTTTGACGGTCGGTGTATACTTCGATTCAGGAGAGTGCGCCGACCGTGAGCAGCCAAACGACGGTTGAGATTTTCGGACGCCGGTTCGAGCTGCGCGCCACGGAGGGGAGCGAGCGGGTGCAAGAACTCGCCCGCTTCGTGGACCGGCGAATGCGCGAGCTGGCTGAGGTATCGCCGCACGTGGACACGTCCAAGCTCGCGGTGCTGACGGCGCTGAACATCGCGGACGAGCTGTTCAAGGAACAAGAGACGGAACCTGGGATTCGAGCCGAACAGATTCGACAACGGGTGGAAGGGTTGATTCAACGGTTGGACGAGGTTCTCACGCCCTCCTGATGGAGGGCCGCGGAAAACTTGAGAAAGGGGCCCCTGCGCGGTTGGTGATGAGCAAAACTATTCTTGAACCAACACCTATTTGATGGGTTCCAAGTCCCGTCCCCCCGAGCAGCCTCACGGCAAGCTAACGGAGGACGGGCAGGATCCTTACCTGTGGTTTACAGGTTCAAATGGGTTTGCTCACACGGCCGAGGCGGGGGCCCTGTAACCCTCCTCCTTCCACCCCCTTGCGCGGATCCGCGCCCAGGTTCATTGAAAGGGGGGCTTCATGACCGCGATTGTCATCGTTGCTGATGCGGTTGTCATTGTACTAGCGGCACTTGCAGCCATTTGGTTCGTGAGTCGGAGGGCCAGAGCGCGGTTCGAGCAGACGCAGCTCGACGCCGAGCAGGAGGCCCGCCGGATGCTGGCCGCCGCACAGCAGGAGGCCGAGCAGCGGCTCCGTGACGCCGGCGTCGAGGCACGGGAGAGGCTCCTCACCGCCCGCTCCGAGTTCGAGCGCGAAACCCATGAGTACCGGCAGGAGCTGCTGGGGAACGAGCGCCGCCTGGACCAGCGCGAGGGCGCGCTCGACGAGCGGGCGCGGGCTCTCGACGCTCAGGAGAAGGAACTCGAGAGCCGGAAGCGCCAGATCGAGGAGCGGGAGAGCGTCGTCGCGATGCAGGAGGACGCCCTGGCGGCGGCCTCGGCCGAGCAGCGGGCGCAGCTCGAGCGGATCGCGAGCCTCACCTCGGATCAGGCGAAGACAGAGCTGATGCGGAGGATGGAGAACGAGGCGCGCATCGACGCCGCCAAGATCGTCCGCCGCATCGAGGAAGAGGCGACCCAGGAGGGCAACACCCGGGCGCGCCGCCTGATCTCCATGGCCATCCAGAGGATTGCGGCCGAGCACGTGGTCGAGAGTACCGTCTCGGTGGTGGACCTCCCCAACGACGAGATGAAGGGGCGGATCATCGGCCGCGAGGGGCGCAACATCCGGGCGCTCGAGACCGCAACCGGCGTGGACCTGATCGTCGACGACACGCCCGGCGCCGTGCTGCTGTCCTGCTTCGACCCGGTCCGCCGCGAGGTTGCGCGCCTTGCGCTCGCCCGCCTCATGCTGGACGGGCGCATCCATCCCGGGCGCATCGAGGAGGTCGTCGGCAAGGTCCAGACAGAGCTGGACGAAAAGATCTTCCGTGACGGCGAGGCGGCCGCGATCGAGCTCGGCCAGCCGGATTTCCACCCCGAGATCCTGCGGTTGCTTGGGCGCCTGCAGTTCCGGACCTCGTACGGCCAGAACGTGCTCTCTCACTCGAAGGAAGTCGCGTGGCTCGCGGGGCACATGGCCACCGAGCTCGGCGTCAACGTCCGCATCGCCAAGAGGGCGGGACTCGTCCACGACATCGGCAAGGCGGTGGACCGCGAGATGGAAGGGACGCACCTCACCATCGGCCGCGATCTCCTGAAGAAATACGGCGAGTCCGACGAGGTGATCCACGCGATGGAGTGCCACCACGGCGACGTCGACCCGCGCTCCGTCGAGGCGGTGCTCGTCACGGCGGCCGACGCGCTCTCGGCGGCGCGGCCCGGGGCCCGGCGCGAAATCCTCGAGAGCTACCTCAAGCGGCTGGAGAAGCTCGAGGGGATCGCCAACGAGTTCAAGGGCGTGCAGAAGGCGTTCGCGATCCAGGCCGGCCGCGAGCTGCGCATCATCGTCGAGTCCGAGAAGCTCTCGGACGAGGACGCCGTGTGGCTCTCGCGCGACATCGCCAAGAAGATCGAGGGGGAGCTGACGTACCCCGGGCAGATCAAGGTGACGGTCATTCGGGAGACCCGCGCCGTCGAATTCGCCCGCTAGGGGCGCCGCCGATAGCGGACCATCTGCTGCGTTGCCCTTCGGCGGCTCGCATGCTCACGTAGCCTGCGGCTACGCTCCGCTGCGGCCGCCTCGGGCGCCTTGCAGCTGGCCCACTCTCGGCGGCGCGGCTACACGCCGCAAGCTGGGATGCCCTGCCTGTCGGGGTCGTTGGTCCCAATGTGGGGCGCGCCCGCCGGGCGCGCTTCTTCGTCTTCGAGGGAGGGGCTCGGGGCTGCGCGGCCTGCGGCCGGCGCGGCCGGCTCTGACCACGGACCACTGACCACGTCTTTGCTGCGCCCTGCCTCTCCGCATTGACGCTTGGCGTCTAACACGGTATTCTCAAAACCGAACGGATGATCGGTGAATGAACCAGGCGGAAAAGTCTCAACGGTCACGCGAGCGCATCCTGGAAGCGGCGCTGCAGCTCTTTTCGAGCCAGGGGTACCGGGCGACGAGCGTGCGCGAGATCGCGGCCGAGGCGGGGGTTTCGACCGGCAACGTCTACCACCACTTCCCGGACAAGGAGACGATCTACCTGACCCTGCTGAATCAGTACTGGGAGGCGATCGGCGACCCCGAGCTGCCGTTCAACCGCGCCCTGGCGACCGGGACGTTCCCCGACAACCTCGAGGAGGTCGGCTACGCCTCACGCGAACTGGTGCGGGTGTACCGGCGTCACGTCGCGCTGATCTACGTCGACGTCGTCGAGTTTGAGGGCAGTCACATCCGCAAGTTCTACGCCGAGATGGCACAGCGCTACGCCAACTTCATCGCGACGCACGGCGGCGTCAAGGTGTTGGCGGCGCACCTGCGCCCGGGGATCTCGCCGGTGTCCGCGGCGATGTTTGCGACCCGGTTCTACATTAACTATTTTGCCGTCGAGATCCTGTTCGGCGTGCCGAACCACTTCGGCAAGGACAGCGAGGCGGTGATCCGGGAAACCGCGGACATCCTCCGCCACGGCATGTTGCGCCAGGGTGAGTGAGCACCTCCCCGGCTGCGATCGCCGCCTGAAACCAGCCTGCTATCCTGGCCGTACACGCTGCAACGACCGGCGCCTTCGCGGGCCGTGCCGCAGTTCCTCTGGGGAGGCGATGCGTGAGTGCTGACGCCGTTCTCTGGGTGCGAGAGGTGACCAAGACCTTCGGCCAGGTCCGCGCGGTGGACCGACTGTCGTTCGCGGTCGCGCGCGGCACGATCACGGGCCTGCTCGGCCGCAACGGTGCGGGGAAGACGACGACGCTGCGCATGATCAACGGGATCTTCCTGCCCGACGCCGGGGTCATCGAGCTGTTGGGCGCCGCGGACGCGGCCGCCGTACGCGACCGGATCGGCTACCTCCCAGAGGAGCGCGGCCTGTACCGCAAGATGCGTGTCTTGGACCAACTCCTGTTCCTGGCGGAGATCAAGGGGCAGCGGCCCGCCATCGTCAGGGCGCGCGCCGAGGCGTGGCTCAAGCGCTTCGACCTCTGGGACAAGCGCGCCGGCAAGCTCGAGGAGCTCTCCAAGGGAAACCAGCAGAAGGTGCAGCTCATCGGCGCGCTCCTCCACGACCCGGACCTCGTGATCCTCGACGAGCCGATGTCCGGGCTCGATCCGATCAACGTCGTCCTCGTGCGCACGATCCTGAAGGAGCTGAAGGCCGAAGGGCGGACGATCCTGCTCTCGACGCACATGATGGGTGAGGCCGAGAAGCTCGTGGACGAGATCGTCCTCATCCACGAGGGCAGGGCGGTGCTGGCGGGCGAGCTGGAGCAGGTGCGAGCCTCGTTCGGGTCCAACACGGTGCACCTGGTGTTCGAGGGGGACGGCGCCTTCCTGGCCGGCCTCCCCGGCGTCGCCGCCGCGCGGGTGGACACCAACGCCGCCGAGCTGCGCCTCGCTCCCGGCGCCGACGCGCAGGCGGTCTTGACGGCCGCGGTCGCAAAGGTCCGGATCAGCCGGTTCGAGATCGCCGCGCCTTCGCTGGAGGAGATCTTCATCGACCGCGTCGGCGCCGGCGCGCTCGAACGCCGGCCGGCGGAGGTGGCGGTATGAGCAAGTTGCTGGCGGTGCTCAAGCGGGAGTACGTCGAGGTCGTCCGCAAGAAGTCGTTCATCATCATGACCCTGATCTTCCCGTTCCTGATGGCGGCGCTGATGTTCGTCCCCACGCTCCTGATGATGAAGGGGATTGAGAGCAAGCGCGTGGTCGTGGTGGACGGCACGGGGAAGCTTCAGGACGCGTTCGGCACCCACGCGCCGGACGTGCCCCTCCGGCCCGCGAGCAAGGTCGGCCGCGAGTTCGCGAAGCAGGCCGAGGGGGCGCAGGCGGCCAAGGTGGCCGAGCTCACCACCGAGTACGTCGCGGCCTCGGGCGACGCGAAGTCCGCCGCCCAGCCCTACCTGGACCGCCTCAGGGAGAACGACGACACGCGGGCACGGCTGGACGGCGTGCTGGTGATCCCGTCAGACGCCTTCACCGACGCCTCGGCGAAGCTCGTCTACTACAGCCGCGCCGCGTCGGACCTCATGACCCAGGAGCGCCTCGCGACCACGGTCAACCACGCCCTGGCGCGGGGCAGGCTCGCAGGACGCGGCATCGACGCCGCTGACGCCGATCGGCTGCTCAAGCGCCTGGACCTCGAGAGCGTCCAGCTTTCGAAGAGCGGCAAGGAGAAGAAGGGCGGCGAGCTGTCGTTCCTGGTCGGGTTCATCTTCGCGGCGCTGCTGCTGTTCCCGACGATGATCCACGGCCAGGAGGTGATGCGCGGGATCGTGCAGGAGAAGACCGAGCGCGTCATCGAGATCCTGATCTCCTCGATGCCGTCGTTCGACCTGCTCTCGGGCAAGGTGGCGGGCCTCGCCCTTGTCGGGCTCACCCAGGTCGGCGCCTGGCTCGCGATGGGCGGCGCGATGGCCGTCTACTCCGGCGGCGCCGCCATGGTGGCGGGGATCAACGTCTTCCAGTACGTGGACCTGCGGGTGATCCCGTGGTTCTTCGTGTTCTTCCTGCTCGGGTACCTGACGTTCGTGTGCATCTACGCCGTCGGCGGCGCGATCTCCAACTCCGACAAGGAGGCGCAACAGTTCATGGGGCCGATCATGATGGTCGCGATGGTCCCGTGGATGCTGGCGTTCCCGATCCTGCAGAACCCCGAGTCGACGCTGGCAACCGTGCTCTCGCTGATCCCGGTGTTCACGCCGATCACGATGTTCATGCGCATCATCGTGAGCGAGCCGCCGATGTGGCAGGTGGGTCTCTCGATCGCACTCTCGGTCGCCACGATCTACGTGTTCTTCTGGATGACCGCCAAGATCTTCCGGATCGGCATTCTTTCCTATGGCAAGCGGCCGAGCCCGGCGGAACTATGGCGCTGGCTCAAAGTGGCGTGACGTTGGGTCGCCCCTCGCGGGCCGAGGCCGTGTCGCTCGGGCGACCAAGGCCCGAACGTCGCTTCACCCGAGGGGCAAAGCAGGAAGCTCCACGCAGTGGAAGAAGAAGGGCGGCCGGGGCTACGGCATGAAGGTGTAGGCGATGTAGATCTCGGAGGGCACCGGAACCCCGTTGCACGTGGCCGGCGCGTACTTCCAATCCTTCGCCGCCTTCTTGACGTTGTCGTGGAGCACACCGTGCGCCTGGATGAAGGCGAGATCGTGGATGATTCCGTCCGTTCCCACCTCGGCGAGGGCGATGACCGTTCCGAACGTCCGCCTGGCCTTGGCGTAGGTGTCGACGCCCGCATCCTCCTTCGTGACCAGCCTGGGAGGCGCCGGCGTCTCACACTCCGGCCACCGGTCGGCGCCGGCCGGCGCCACGAAGCTGCCCTCGGCCTGAGCGCCGGAGTCGGCAACCAGTTCCACCACGGTCGCCTCGACCGCAAGCTCCTTCCCCTCGAAGCAGCGCATCGTCTTGGGGAACGTCTTGGCGCCGAGCGCGACCTGGCCTTCGTACTCGAAGCGCGGCAACTCCTTGCCGTACTCGGCGGAAAGGAGAGCGCCGGTGTCGGCGTCGAAGCACAACGCCGCCCGACTGTCTTTCCAGGGTCCCACCTCCGGGATCGCCGCTCGCCCCGCGATGTCACGTTGCCAGAGCGCCGCGGTGGGCCCGCTAGCCACGCAGAGCGCGGGCCGGCCGGCGACCGTCTGCTGTGAGATGCCCTTGACCTCGGCCCCCGGCGCCAGCTTCAGGTGCGACCCGAGGTCGAGGAGCTGCGAGACCTCGTGGAACCGGTACGGCTTGTCCACCACGTTGCGTTTGCGCCAGCGCTGGCCGTCGGTCAGACCGGTGGACTCGGTGTACCCGGGGAACCGGACCACCTCGAACCACTGCGAGGGTGGCGCCGCCAGGAGCAGGACTTCGCCTTCCCGCGTCCCGTCCACCAAGCCGAAGAGCTTGACATGGATGCGCAGGCGGAACCGCCCGGTGTCCGGCGAGAGCAGGTTCTCGAGCATGGCGGCCCTGGCGACCAGCGCGATCCCGCGTTGCTGCTGGTCATCGGCGCCGAGGGCCGGCGTCGCGCTCAGGGCGGCAAGTCCTACAAGTGCGACGAGGGTAGACCAGGCCGGGCGCAGAAACTGCGGTCGAACGACGGATTCGGACCTCATGGCGGACCTCCAATTCCGAATGGACCTTGTGTAAGCAGTATCGGTCCGCCGAAACCCGAGCGCAACCGGGTCGGTGAGGGTCGGGATCCGGTCCCCGGACCCCGGACCCCGGACCCCTGTCTTCTCAGTCCACCGTCAGCGTCTTCGAGAGGTTGCGCGGGTAGTCCGGGTCCATCCCCCTGGCAACGGAAAGGTAGTAGGCGAGGAGCTGGAACGGCACCGCGCCAGCGACCGCATACTCGAGGTCGGAGCCGACCGGCAGCGGGATGAACTGCGAGGCCTCGGCCTCGAGCTGCGGGTTCGGGGCCGCGAGCACGACGGCGTGGCCGGCGCGGCACGTCACCTCGGTGACGTGGTTGGTGAGCATCTCGGCGCCGGAGGGCGGGGCGGTGAAGAACACCGGGGTGCCGCGCTCGACCATCGCGAGCGGCCCGTGCTTGAACTCCGAGGAATACAGCCCCTCGCACGGCAGGCCGGTGACCTCCTTGCACTTGAGCGCGCCCTCGAGGGCGATGGCGTGGCCGAGCCCGTATCCGAGGATGAAGAGCCGGTCGCAACCCGCGAGCTGGCGGGCGAGCTTCGCCATCAAAGCGTCGGTCTTGGCGATCGCGCGCTCGATCCAGGCCGGCGCGGCGTCCAACTCCTCGACGGGGTGGCCGCCGACGGCGGCGGCGAGCGCAATCAGAGCGATCACCTGGTTGGTATACGTCTTGGTGGCGGGGACCGAAATCTCCCAACCGCACGCCAGCGGCAGGTAGACCTGCACCTTGCGGGTCATCGTCGAGCCGAGGACGTTGACGAGGCCGAGCGGCGCGACCCCCTTCGGCGTCGCGAAGTTGATGGCGTTGAGCACGTCCTTGGTCTCGCCGCTCTGCGAGACGTAGAGCGCCACGTCGCCCGGACGCAGCGCGGCGCCGAACTGCTCCTGGAACTGCTGCGGTAGCACCGGGACCGCGAGCGTGCCGGCGAGGCGCGACCAGAAGGTGGAACCGAGCACGCAGGCGTGGTACGACGAGCCCGAGCCCACCAGGAACACCCGCTGGGCGTGGCGCAGCACGTCCACCATGCGCGGCAGGTGCTCGGAGGCCTCCAGCAGGTGGAGGAGCGCCCGCGCGGTGGCGGGCTGCTCGTGGATCTCCTTGAGCATGAAGTGGTCGTAGCCGCCCTTCTCGGGCGAGCCCATCCCCTCGCTCGCCTGCTTCGGCGGCCGGATCACCTCGCTGAGGTCGGAGACGTTGAACAGGCGCACGCGGCCGGGCTCGAGCACGGCGATCTCGCCGTCCTCGACCGGGATGACGGTGCGGGTGAGCGGCAGGATCGAGGGCAGGTCGGAGGAGCAGCAGGTGAAGTCGGGACCGATCCCGACGACGAGGCCTGAGCCCTTCTTCACGGCGACCAGCCGGTTGTGCTCGCGGTCTGTGACGACGAAGGCGAAGTCGCCGGCGAGGTCGTTGTAGGCGGCGCGGACCGCCTCGGGGAGCGCGAGACCGCGCTTGACGTGGCGCTCGACGGCGTGGACGCACGATTCGCCGTCGTTGGTGCCGCGCACGGTCATCCCCTCGGCGATGAACTGGCGGCGCAACTCCGCGTTGTTGACCACATTGCCGTTGTGGGCGCCGACCATCGTCCCCTCGGAGTCGAGGTGCGGCTGGGCGTTCGGGATCGACGGGGCGCCGAACGTCGCCCACCGCAACTGGGTGATTCCTCGCAGGCCGGTAAGCTCGGCAAAGCGCAGCTTGTCGGCCACTTCCTGCACCCGACCGACGTCCTTGCGCAGGTCGATGCGGCCGCTCGCCTCCACCGTCGCGGCGCCGACCGAGTCGTAGCCGCGGTAGCCGAGCCGCTTCGCAGCCGCGGTCAGGGTCTCGCCCAGGGGGCGTTCGCTCGCGCAGACGATGCCGAAGATGCCGCACATATAGACCTCCTCATGGTCAGGTAAAAGGGCCGTGCCCGCGAGGCACCCCGGCGTCGAGCACCGGTGCGGCGAGCGGCCAATTGTAGCCTCTCGGCGCCACCCACGGTTCGCCGCCGGCCGGACGCAGCTGCGGTAAAGTATTGAAATGGACTCGAACGACGGACGCCAGCGCGCCACCCTGCAACGCATCGCCCACCGCGCCATGCTCGAGCGCGGACTCGAGCCGGACTTCTCCCCAGCGGTGCTCGCCCAGGTCGCAAGCGTCCAGGCGGCGGCGCCTCGGAGCAACGGGGCGCGCGACCTGCGCGCTCTCCCGTGGTGCTCGATCGACAACGACGACTCGATGGACCTCGACCAGCTCTCGGTCGCGCGCCGGACGAACGGCGGGGCGGTGGAGGTTCTGGTCGCGGTCGCCGACGTGGATGCCCTGGTCGGCAAGGGGTCGCCGGTGGACGCCCACGCCCGCGCGAACACGACCTCGGTGTACACGGCGGCGGAGATCTTCCCGATGCTGCCGGAGAAGCTCTCGACCGACCTCACCTCGCTCGCCGACCGTCAGGATCGCCCCGCGGTCGTGGTCGAGATCACGGTGGGAGCCGACGGCTCGATCACGGGTTCGGACGTATACCGGGCGGTGGTCACGAACCACGCCAAGCTCGCGTACGACTCGGTGGCGGCGTGGCTGGAGGGGACCGGCCCGGTCCCGCCGGTACTCGCCGCGGCGCCGGGCCTCGAGGTCAACCTGCGGATGCAGGACGATGTCGCGCAGCGCTTGCGCGAGTCCCGGCACGAACGCGGCGCCCTCGACCTGCAGACGATCGAGGCGCGCCCGGTGTTCGATGCGGGCGAGATCACGGACCTGCGCCCCGAGGAGCGCAACCGCGCCAAGGAGCTGATCGAGGACCTCATGATCGCGGCCAACGGAGTGACCGCGCGATTCCTCGCGGCGAAGGAGCTGCCGTCGCTGCGCCGGGTCGTGCGCACGCCCAAGCGCTGGGAGCGCATCGTGGAAGTGGCGGGCCACTTCGGTGAGGCGCTGCCCGCGCAACCCGACGCCAGGGCGCTCGCCGGATTCCTCGCCAAGCGGCGCGCCGCCGACCCGCTGCGCTTCCCCGACCTCTCGCTCACGGTGATCAAGCTGCTGGGCGCCGGCGAGTACGTTGTCGAGCGGCCGGGGCAGGTCGCACCCGGCCACTTCGGCCTCGCCGTCAAGGACTACACGCACGCCACGGCGCCCAACCGGCGCTTCCCCGACCTCATCACGCAGCGCCTGCTCAAGGCCGCGCTCGCCGGCGCGCCGACGCCCTACGCCGACGCGGAGCTTGCGGAGTTGGCGACGCACTGCACGCAGCAGGAGGACGCCGCCAACAAGGTCGAGCGCCAGGTGGCCAAATCGGCCGCCGCAATGCTCCTGGCGGGGAAGATCGGCCAGGAGTTCGACGGGATCATCACCGGCGCCTCCGAGAAGGGGACGTGGGTGCGGGTTTTCCAACCGCCGGTGGAGGGGCGCGTGATGCGCGGGTTCGAGGGGGCGGATGTCGGCCATCGCCTCCGTGTCCGCCTCGTGCGCACCGACGTCGAGCGCGGCTTCATCGACTTCGAGCGCGCGTAGCCTGTCTTCCCCACGCGGTCGAGGGTTGCGTCGGCCGGGCTGCCAGGCGGTGGGGGTGCTGGCGCTCGAGGGTGACCTGACGCTTGCATTTCATTTACGTAATAGGTATAGTGTTCTTGCTGGACGGAGGGTGGATGGCGGTCCTGTTCAGGACGAAGAGGTTGCAGAAGGTCTGCAACTCGGAACAGGAAACCATCAGTGCGTTCGGCCGAACGTGCGGGAGGTTGCTTCAGAGGCGGCTGGTAGATCTTGCAGCGGCCACCTCGCTCGCCGAGTTGAGCGCGTTGCCCCAGACCCGGTGTCATCCTCTGAAGGGGCAGCGAGAGGGGCAATTTGCCGTGAATCTTGAGCACCCGCGGCGGTTGATTCTGGAGCCGGCGCACGACCCGGTACCCTTGAGCAAAGACGGGGGCATCGATCTCCAGCGGATTACGCGGGTTTAGGTTGTCGAAGTCGTGGATTATCACTGATAGGGAGGCAGCAATGGTGCAGCACACAGAGTTCCGCTGCGAGCCCGACTACGCGGTAGCCCCTGGCGAGACTCTGCAGGAGGCGCTCGATGTGCTGGGGATGTCTCAGGTGCAGCTTGCGGAGCGTACCGGCCTGACGCCGAAGACCATCAACCTCATCATCAAGGGAGCTGCGCCGATCACACCAGCTACCGCGCTGCAACTGGAGCGCGTCCTTGGCACGCCCGCCAGCTTCTGGAACAACCGTGAAGTCCGGTACCGTGAATCACTCGCTCGCCGTGCGGAAGCCACCCAACTTGGGACGCAGGGCGCGTGGCTCAAAAGGATCCCATTTAGAGCGATGGCGAAGCTGGGGTGGATTAGGTTGCACTCGGAGCCCACACAACAACTGAGGGAAGTCTTGGGCTTCTTCGGGGTGGCGAGCACCGAGCAATGGGAGACGGTTTGGGCGAGCCCGTCAGCGGCGTTCCGGGCGTCGCCCGCATTCGCAAAGGACCCCGGGGCTGTGGCGGCGTGGCTCAGGAGAGGCGAGTTGCAGGCGCAGGCGATACCAACAAGTGCGTATGACGCTTCAAAGTTCCGTGATGCGCTGGACCAGGCCCGAGCGCTGACAAACGAGCCGCCAGAGGTATTCACAAAGGACCTGGTTGGGATCTGCGCCGGTGCCGGTGTGGCAATCGCGTTCGTCCACGAGTTGCCGCGCCTGCGGACGAGCGGTGCGACGCGCTGGCTCTCGCCGGCTAAGGCACTGATTCAACTTGGCCTGCGCTACAAGACGGACGATCAGCTGTGGTTCACCTTCTTCCACGAGGGTGCTCACATCCTCCTACATGGGAAGCGGGACGTGTTCCTGGAGGACGATGGCGAGAAGTCGGACAAAGAGCGGGAGGCCAACCGCTTCGCGGCAGACAAGTTGATTCCCCCGCGGGTGTATAGGGCGTTCGCCGCAAACAAGCTGCACTTCAGCAAGGCCAGCATCCAACGCTTCGCCACGGATGTCGGAGTGGCGCCCGGTATTATTGTCGGTCGTTTGCAGCATGACGGGCGGTTGCCAGTAACGCACTGCAACGATCTCAAGCGCCACCTCCAATGGGCTGGTTGAATCGCGCTCAGCCAGAGGCCTCCGAGAGTGCTGCTTGGTGGAGCGGTGATACCATGCCGCTTGTGGCACATCGGCGCCCGTCTTCTGCTTCCAGCCCGCTCCTCGAACGGAATCGAGGGGTCTTTGGCCCGCTCATTCCCACCGCGCGCGTCTGGGGCATCGGGGAGGATCCCTTGCCCCTGGCAGGCCCAAGACGCCCGGAGAGGCGGTGAACGGACATGAGCGACCGCCCGAAAGCTCAGAATGGACCAGCGAAGATCCTCATCGTCGACGACGAGCGCGACATCGTGGAGTACCTGACCATGGCCCTCGAGGACGCGGGGTTCAAAGCTGCGGGACTGGCAGGCACGGAGGGGGCCCTCGAGTGGATCGCGGCCGAGCGACCCGACCTGGTCCTGCTGGATGTGATGATGCCCGGCCACACCGGTCTCTCCCTCTACAGAGCGATGCGCGAGGGCGAGGCGACGAAGCGGATCCCCGTGGTCATTATCAGCGGCTACGCGCGGAAGGACGATTTCTCGAAGATGGGCCTGGACGAGTTGGAGTCGGGACGGCTGCCTCCCCCCGACGGGTACCTGGAGAAGCCCATCACGGTGCCCACGTTGCTCGCCACCTTGCGGAGGCTCTTGGAGCGCGATGAAACCCGAAGCGGAACAGGATGAGGTTCGAAGGCTCCTGAGCGATCGCCTCTTCGACCTGGCGCCGGTCATGATGGTGGCGCTGGACGCGGAGTTCCGGATCGTGGAGGCGAACGCGGCCTTCGCCCGGCTCTTCGGTGCGTGGGAGGGCCAGCGCTGCTACGAGCTCATGAAGGGGCGCCAATCGCAGTGCGAGCAGTGTCAGGTGTCGCTTGCCTTCGCCGACGGCAAGGCCAGATTGTGCGACGAACTCCTGACCGTCGCACGCGACACCATCTCCCAGTTCATCGTGCGCGTGGCACCCCTGGGGCAACCCGGGGGTGGAGGCGGCCCGTACCTCCTGTGGATGGCTTCGAAGGTCAACGAGGCCAGCATCCTGCAGCGCGAGAACGACATTCTCTTCGAGGGGGTGCCGTGCTACGTGACGGTCCTCGACCGGGACCTGGAGGTGATCCGCGCCAACCGCCGCATGCGCGAGACCTTCGGGAAGGTCCCGGGTAAGAAGTGCTACGAGGCCTACAAACGGCGCGACCGGCCCTGCCGGAAGTGCCCCGCCCTTCTGGTATTCGAGGACGGGCAGGAGCACACGGCCGAACAGGTCGGGGTCACCGCGAACGGGGAGGCGGCGCACTACATCGTGACGGCGTCACCTCTCTCCCGCGAGGGGGGCTCGCCGAACGGGCAGGTGAATTTCGTCATCGAGATCGCCACCGATGTCACGCACCTCAGAACGCTGGAGCACGAAAAGATCGAGGCCGAGAGGATGGCGGCGGTCGGCCAGACCGTGGCGGGGTTGGCGCACGGGATCAAGAACATCCTCATGGGCGTGGAGGGCGGCATCTACGTCATGGAATCGGGGATGCGGAAGGGCCAGATCGACCGAGTCGAGCGCGGCGTCCAGATGCTCAAGCGCAACGTGGAGAAGATCTCGTCGCTGGTGAAGAACCTGCTGAGCTTCTCCAAGGGCCGGCCGCCCCACGTCACGGTCGTGGATCCCAACGCCCCGGCCCGCGAGGTCCTCGATCTCTACTCGGGGATGGCACGCCAGGCGGGTGTCGTCCTCGAGGGCACCCTCCAGCAGGACTTGGCGCCGGCCGCCCTGGACGCGGAGGGGATCCACGCCTGCCTCACCAACCTCGTCTCCAACGCGGTCGATGCATGCCTGGCGAGCGAGAAGAAGGATTGCAAGGTGGTGCTCACGACCTCGGAGGCCGATGGGGCACTGGTGTACGAGGTGGCGGACAACGGTTGCGGCATGGACTACGAGGTCAAGAAGAAGATCTTCACGACCTTCTTCACCACCAAGGGAGCGGGAGGTACGGGCCTTGGCCTCCTGACGTCGCGAAAGATCGTGCAAGAGCACGGCGGCAAGATCCTGGTAGAATCTGACCCAGGCAAGGGCACCAGGGTCCGCATCGTCTTGCCGCGCGACCGGCTTCCGGTCGTGACGGCGGTCGGCGCGGCTGTGAACGAGGGTCAGAAGGAGGGGGTATCCCGTGGCGAGACCCAGTGAGAGGCGCGTTCTGGTGGTGGATGACGAAGAAGACGTGATCACGTTCCTGACCATGGCCCTCGAGGACGCGGGTTTCCAGACCGATTCGGCCCGCAGCGTCGACGAGGCTCTCGACAAGGTCAGAGTCTCGCCCCCCGACTGCATTTCCCTCGACATGGTCATGCCCGGGAAGTCCGGCATCGTCCTGTTCCACGAGCTGCACAAGAACCCCGCATGGTCCAGGATCCCCGTGCTCTTCGTGACGGGCCACGCGAAGGATGAGAGGGTCAAGGGCGATTTGGACGCCGCCGCGTCCCTCGCGCAGAGCACGATGTCGGGCCCTGCCACCTACCTGGAGAAGCCGGTGACCGCCGAGAGCTTTGTCCGGGCCGTGGCGGCGGCGGCAGGCGTCGAGTTGCCCGAAGGCGAGGAGGGCGTGCCCTCGCCGATGGACCTGCGGAGCGAAGTCGAACGGCTGGCTCGCACTGCCGATCCCGAGGCCCTCGCCCAGGCGTTGCACCTGCTCAAGACCAAGTCCTGACGGCGGCAGGGGCGTGGCTCTCGCGGGGTTCTTCGCCCGCAGCGGCGCGTCTTCCTTGCCGGCAGCGGGGATCAGGCCGGTTTAAGTGCGGGTTCGGCGTTTCCCACGAGGCGCTTCACCTCGGCGAGCAGGTCTTCGGGCTTCACGGGCTTCTCCAAGTAGCCTTCGGGGGCCGGGACCTGGGCACGGGACGAGATGAACTGCTTGAAGTCGTGGGTGACGCCTGTGACGATGATGACCGGAACCCTCCTGAGCGCCTCATCTTCTTTGAGCTGCCGGTAGGTCTTCACGCCGGTCATCTCGGGCATGGTGATATCCAGCGTGATGAGATCGGGGTGGCCCTTCCTGATCTGCTCCATGGCCTCATCCCCGTTGGCGGCTTCCAGCGTGTCGTAGCCCGCGTCTTTGAGGACCGTGCTGAGGTAGGTCACCACGTCCGGCTCGTCGTCCACCACCAGGATCGTCTTGCTCATAAGGGGCCCCCTCTCAGTGCCACTCCCAGTCGATGAAGCCGGGCTTGGCGTCCACCATGCAGTTCACGATGAGCTCCACCAGCCCGCCGTACAGAATCCTGTTTTTGTTCCACAGGTCGTAGTACGCGAGCATGTCGCGGAACTGCCCCTTGCAGTTGCTGCACGGGGCGCAGATGTACTTGTTGATGGACGGGTCCATGCAGTCGGCGAAGGCGTTGAGGACCTGTTCCATCTTCTTCCGGCCCGAGACGTGGAAACGCCAGTCCTGAAAGTTGTTGCCGCTCATGATGGCAAAGCCCGAGCCGCCGCCGCAGCAGTAGTTGTCCACGCCGTGGGGCTCCATCTCCCGAAACTCGGGGCAGATCTTGCGGACGATCTCGCGCTGTGGCTCCACCACGCCCATGAGCCGGACCAGGTTGCAGGGGTCGTGGAGGGTGACGGGGAAGGCGTTCCGGCTGGGGTCGAGCGTGAGGCGGCCGTTCATGACGATGTCCCGCAGGAGTGTCATCGAGCTTTCCCGGGGTATGTTCAGGTCGCCGGTGAGGACGCGGTCGGCGATGACGGAGAGGGCCTTGTGCGCGTGGCCGCACTCGCCGAGCACGATCTTCTTCACGCCGAGCTTCTTGGCCGCCTGGGCGTGCTTGATGGCCACCCTGGCGAACTGGGCGTCGTCGTACCAGAGCCCGTAGTTGATCGAGTCGTAGCCCGCCAGCTCGGAGGAGAGGGTCCACTTGATGCCCGCGGCGCTCAGGACCAAGGCGAAGGCGCCGGGGTTCTCGGGCCACGCCAGGATCTCGCCCGCGTTGTGGATGAGAAGGACGTCGGCGCCCTCCACGTCCCACGGGGTCTCGACCTTGATGCCCGTTCTGTCCATCATGTCCTCGTCGATGAACTCGATGTTGTCCTTCACAACGAGAGAACTCATACCCGTCGAGGACCCCACCTTGAGCTGAAGGACGGAGCCGTTGTCGTGGCACTCCTTGGCGTTGATGCCAAGCTCCTGGCTGAAGAGCTTGCGGAGCTCGTGGGCCACCAGGCCGTTGTCCGCACCGATGGGACAGGTCTGGGCGCACCGCCGGCAAAGGTTGCACCGGTAGGCCAGCTCGGCGAGGCGCGCGACCAGCGGCCAGTTGATCTCGATGTCGCCGTGCTGCCAGGCCGAGAGCGCGCCGCCGTGCTTGACGCTCTTGAAGTAGAGCCGGCGAACGAGCTCGGAACGGAAGGTCGGGCGGTAGAGCTCGTCGTTGCCGCTCGCCTCGAAGATGTGGCAGGCCTGGGAGCAGGTCTGGCACTTGGCGCAGTGCTCCATGGAGAGGACCAGCGGCTGCAGGAACGTCCAGTTGTTCTCCCTGGTGAAGAGCTTGTCCAGCCCCGCCAGGAACTTCCGCACCAGCTCGTCCTCCTCCTCCTTGGTCTTGGGTTGGGGGATGTTGATGGCGCAGGTGTCGTCGAGCCCGCACTCCACCGAGCCGGTGACCTTCTCCGAGAGGATCGCCCAGGCGTGGTCTTTCTCGGGCGAGTCGAGAGGGTAGGGAAGCGGCATGAGGTCCTCGTTTTCGAGGTGCGTCAGGGGTTTTCTGTCCTGGCGGGACATGTCGGTGAGCTTGATCCTGTCCTTCATTTCTTGGCCCCTTCCCAGGGGTTGGTGGTGGCGATGTCCGCCCAGGTCCTCTTGCCGTCGGCACCCACGTGGGCCGCGGACCAGTTCGGCCTGTAGGTCAAGTACTCGGTGAGCTTCGCCTCGATGGCGCTGCCTCGGAGGTTGACCTGGTCGTTCCACCGCACGTCGTGGTAGGTGAAGTACTTGCCGACGAAGTGGGACATGTGTGTGAGGGGAATGTACGCGGCCAGGAGCGCGCAGAGCACGATGCCGGCCGCGAGCAGGCCGGGCACCTGGAGCGTCCGGTCGAAGGTCAGGAGCCCCTGGACCAGGGCCACCACGCTCGGGTCCCCGGGCGACCTCAGCAGGATCCCCGCCGTCAGGACGCCGAAGGCGACGAGGAAGAAGAGCAGGTTGAAGACGTCTCCCGCAGTGGTGTAGGTCTTCAGGTCCGCGTCGGTGAGCCGCCGGTGCAGGAGCCCCACCGCGCCGACCATGGCCAGCGCCATGCCCGCAACCCCGGACACCGTGTAGACCCATTGGAGGATGGTTCCCAGGGGTCCCGCCATGAGAGCAGGGGCCGCGAGGCCCGCGACCGCCGCGACAAACACGAGGCCGCACGTTCCCGCCAGAATGTAGAGCCCGAAGTGGAAGGGGAACGAGCGGTACCAGAGCTTGCGGTTGAACTCGCGGAGGGCCTTGAGGAAGAGCATCTCGGGGACCATGACCCGAAGCTCTCCCGCCAGGTTGTAGTGGCGCTTGCGGGTCCACCAGTCCTTGTCCTCGAAGTAGGACCCTCCGTGTTTCACCTTCTCGGGATCTTCGTGGGGCACCGGGTAGAGTTCCCAGCGCAGGTGGATAGGGGCCCGCGCGTACATCCACGCTCTGGCTGCGGTGGCCACGGCGAAGACCGCGGTGCCTGCGCCCAGTGCCAAGTACACGAGAACGCTCATCTGGATTCCTCCCCTGGTCGGCGTCCGCTGCGATCGAGGCTCGAAGGTTCTACCGTGCGATCCCTTTCACACCCGTTGTAAGAATAACTCTTTCGATCTGGGCAGGCGAGTCCCCTGAGGCCTTTCCCAGGCGCTGGCAGTTGGCGTCGATTCCGTCATTCCCGCGGAAGCGGGAATCCAGGTCATTGCCGGCTTTTGTCGTCGTTCCCGCGCCCGCGGGAACCCAGGTCCTTGCCGTTGCCACCGAAGGTCCTGGATCCCCGCTTGCGCGGGGATGACGACCTACGACGCACGCTTGAGGACCGTGCACACCGATGCGCAGATCGGTCCGCCGATGTTGAACGTCGCGGCGACCTTGGCGTTCTTCACCTGCAGCTCGGGCGGGACCTTGCCGAGGAGTTGCCACGCCGACCAGCCGATCATCGCGACGCCGGTGGCGCCGATCGGGTGCCCCTTGGCGATCAGGCCGCCGGAGGTGTTGATGCCGCACTCGCCGCCAACGGCGGCCTTGCCGTCGACCCAGTACTGCGCGCCCTTGCCGACCGGCGCCTTGCCCAGCACCTCGGCCGCGATCGCGGCCATCACCGTGAAGCAGTCGTGGACCTCGGCGACGTTGACGTCGGCCTGGGTGGCCCCGGCCATCGCGTACGCCTTGCCCATCGCCGCGTAGGCGCCGGCCGGGCGGAGGACGTCGCGGCCCGCCTTCATGAGCGGGTCGGTGGCCTGGGCGTAGCCTGCGATCTCGACCACGTCGGCCTTGGCCACGCCCAGCCGCTTGAGGCCCTCCTCCGTGGCGACGATCATCGCGGCGTAGCCGTCGGTGATCTGCGAGCAGTCGTAGGTCTTCAACGGCAGCCCCTCGACGATGTAGCGGTTGATCCCCTCGATCTTCATCGCCTGCTCAAGGGTGGGTTGCACCTTCTGCATCTGCGCGTACGGGTTGTACTTGGCGTTGCCGTACTCGTTGACGGCGATCTGCGCCAGCTGCGCCTCCGTGACGCCATAGGTTTTCATGTAGAGGTCCATGACCTCGGCGAACAGGTGCGGGAAGACGAACACCTTACCCGGCCGCTCGTCGGGGTGCGAGAAGTAGCCCAGCACCTCGCCGATGAGCTTGCCGTCCATCTTGCCGTCGTTGTCGCGCATCTTCTCGTAGCCGACCGCGATCCCGACCTCGCCGTCGCCGAGGAGGAGCTTGTGGATCACGGAGAGGATCGCCTGCCCGCCGGTGGCGCAGGCGTTCTCGACCGCCTCGATCGGCTTGGCGCCGAGACCAGGCACCATCGCCATCAGCCCGGAGAGCAGCCCCTGCTTGTTGAGGGAGACGTTGCAGACGGCGCCGACAGAGCCGACGTCGATGGCGGTGGGGTCGACCTTGATCTCGGCGCACACCTCCTTGACCGCGTTCGCGATGATGTCCGGCGTCTGCATGTCCATGAGCTTGCCGAACTTCGACTGGTGGTAGGCGGCGATATAGACGGGTTTCCTCATGCTGTCCTCCCGGCGGATCGTTGCCGCGCCGATGCGCTCCGGCGTGCGGCCGACCCGCCCATCATAGCGCGACACCGAGGCAAGAAAATCGAGGCACGAGCGGATGAAACGCTCCGGCTGCTCGACCACGAGCACGTGGCCGCTGCCGTGGACGATCTCCAGGCAGGCGCCCGGGATCGCGGCCGCCAGGGCGCGCGCGCGGTCGAGCGGCATGACGAGGTCGGCGCCCGCCGCCAACACGAGGACCGGGCAGGTGATCTTCCCGAGCACGGGCCGCAGGTCGATGTCCTCGATCGACGTGAGCAACTCGGCGGCCGCCGCGAACCACCACGGCGGCAGCAGCGCGATCTGAGCGGACCGGGCCGCCAGCTCGTCGCGATGCGCGGCGATGTACTCCGGTGAGTAGAAATACGGCACCAGGATCTCGCCCACGGACGCAGCGGCTCGACCGGCGGCGGCGTCGCGGCAGGCTCGCCCCAACTCCGCGCCGCCGTCGCGCATGAGTGGGGTGGCGACGTCCGTGGCGGTGGCGACCACCATTGAAGCGACCCTGGTGGGTTGGGTGGCGGCGAGGAGCAGGCCGACCTCGGCCCCGAACGAAGCTCCGATCACACGGGCGCGCTCGATCTCCAGGGCGTCGAGGAGCGCGATCACGTCGGCGACGTGCCCGTCGAGGGTCCGATGCGGCGGCTCGTGCGAGCGCAGCTGGCCGCGGAAGTCACAGCGAACGACCCGGTACCGTTCGACGAACGGCTCGATGAACGGGTTCCACGACGAGATGCTCATCATCCCGCCGTTGAGCAGCAGCAGCGGCTCGCCGTCGCCGTCCAGCTGGTGCGCCAATACGCCTGTCTGGTCCACGTTCACCCCTTGCCTTCTCCCGGCGTCGTGTGCCCCGTGCCCTGCAGGCGAGAGTAACGCGCCTGCAGCTCCCCCTTGACCACCTTGCCGTAGGCCGTTCGGGGAAGGGCGTCCGTCGAAATGAACTCTCTCGGGATCTTGTACTTCGCCATGCGGGCTTCGAGAAAGTCCGCCAGCTCGAAGGCGCTCGGTCCAGGCTCGGCGCGCGGCACCACGAACGCGACCCCGACCTCGCCCCACGTCGGGTGGGGGACCCCGATCACCGCCGCATCCTTGACCCCCGGGTGGAGCAACAACTCGCCTTCGATCTCGGCCGGGTAGACATTGACGCCGCCCGAGATGAACATGTCCTTTCTCCGGCCTGCGATGGTGAAGAACCCGTCCTCGTCGCGTCGCGCCAGGTCCCCGGTGTGGAACCAGCCATCGGGGTCGAGAGCGGCGGCGGTGGCCTCCGCGTTGTTCCAGTACCCGGTGCAGACGTGGGGTCCTCTCAGGAGGAGCTCACCAACCTCGCCGACAGGAGTCTCGCCCCCCTCGGCATCGACCAGGTTGGCTTGGGTGAACATCAGGGGACGCCCGATCGACCCCTTCTTCCGCACCGAGTCCTCGTTCGACATGGCGAAGCAGTTGACCCCCACCTCGGTGAGGCCGTACCCCTGGCGAAAGACGACCCCGCGTTTCTGGAACGCCTCGATAATGTAGAGAGGCAGCGGCGCACCGCCCGAGGCCAGCCATCGCACGTGCGAGAGGTCAACGGAGGCGAACTCGGGCGTCTCCATCAGCAGTTTCCAGATGGTGGGGACGCCGAGGACGACGGTGCAACGTTCACTCTCAACGATGCGGCAGATCTCGTTGGGATCGAAGCCGGCGTGCAACACGATCGTCCCGCCGATGGCGAAGATCGGCAGAAGAAAGGCGCCCAGCCCGCCGGCGTGGTACAGGGGGGTGAAGACCGGCGAGACGTCCTCTTCGCGGAGCTGCCATGAGATCGCTGTGTTGTAGGCGTTCCACGCGATCATCCGATGGGGGAGCATGACCCCCTTGGGCTTGCCGGTCGTGCCGCTGGTGTAGAGGAGGCAGTAGGTGTCCTCGGGTGAGACCGGGGTCCGGGGTCCGGGGTCCGGGGTCCGTACGACCAGATCGGGATACCTGAGATCCCATGGCTCGACGGGGCCGTCGAGGGCGACCCAGTGGTCGAGCTCAACCATCCCCCTGAGCTCGCGGACCACGGGGGCGAACGCACCGTCGTAGACGAGCGCGCGCATGCCGGAATCGCGCACCATGAAGGCGAGCTCGTGCGCGGTCAGGCGGGTGCCGAGCGGCACGATGACGACGCCGCTCTTGCCGGCGGCGAAGAAGTTGTCCAGGAACTCGACCCGGTTGTGAGCGAGGAGGCCGATGCGCTCGCCTTTGGTCAGGCCGAGCCGATTCCGCCAGGCGACGGCGCAAGCAGCCGCGCGGGCGTCGAGCTGGCCGTAGGTGAAGCGTTCGCCGGTCGGGACGAAGACCAGCGCGATCTTCTCCGGCGTCAACCTCGCGCGCTCGCCGAGGACGTCACCGTGCAACATGGCCCCCTCCTACTCGATCAGGGCACCGGGGACCGGGCACCGGGTCCCGAAAAGGCGTGGTCGGTGGTCGGTGGCCGGCGATCGGTAGCCTGTGGAGGATCGATCGCCTGGCGTAGCCGGTTGTAGAGGCGGGGCTTGTCCCCGCCCGGCAGTGGGCGGCCACACGGCACCTCATGGTGCGGCCTCCAGGGCCGTGCGCAGCGCGGCGAGAAAGCGGTCGGGGCACTCGATCTGCGGGACGTGGCCGCAACGTTCGAGCGTGACCAGGCCCGCATGCGGAAGCTGCACCTTCATGCGCTCGGCGTAGTCGAGTGGGACAAGCCGGTCGGAGGCGCCCCAGATGAGCTGCACCGGCGCGCGCAGCTCGCGGAGTTGCGTCTCGTCAAGCACGTAGGAATCCATCGTGGCCGCACTCGCGGCGAAACGGGCCAGGGGACCTTCGCGTGCCTGGCGCACGATGTCGTCGAGCACAAAGTCGGGTACCGGCGGGCTCGTGCGGTCGCGCGTTTGCTCGACCGACTCCCGCGCCTCGCCCCGGTTCTGGGGCAGCACGCGCGCGCGCAGGTTGCTCCCCCGGATCGCGCCGCCGTCGACGCAGATGGCCATCGCGACGCGATCCGGGTGGCGCTGGGCGACCAGCATCGCGATCCAGGCGCCGAGCGAGTTGCCGACGAGGACGACCTTCTGTCCCGGGGCGACCACATCGAGGACGGCCTCAACGCCCCCGAGGACGTCCGCGACGTCGATCGGCCCGCGCCGCGGGGCGCTGTCGCCGTGGCCGGCGAGGTCGGGGACGATGAGTCGGTGCGACCCGATCAGCTCCGGCACGACCTTGAACCAAGTGCCGGCGTTGTCGCCGGCTCCGTGCAGGAGAACGACGACGGGACCCCGACCGCCGACGAATACGGTCTGGTCCCCGGCAGGGGCGGGAACGTGCACTTTCCGCAGCCCCGCCGTGCGCAGCGCGGCTCGCGTCTGCCAGGCGAAGACGGTAAGCGGCCGGTACCTGACCATCCACCCGACCCAAACCGCCGCTCCCCCGACGATGGCGAGGATGACGACAAGCACGATGCCGCGGATGCTCATGACTCTCCTTCGCTGCGTCCTACGCCCCGGGCCCTGGATTCCCGCTTTCGCGGGAATGACGGCGTGGCCGTTTCGTTCTCTCGCCGGTCCCCGGTCCCCGGTCCCCGGTCATCACGGCATTCTGAACGCCGCCCCCGCCTGGTTGTACCCCACGCCCGAACCGATCATCACGACCAGGTCGTTGGAACGGATCTTACCCTTCGCGATGGCGTCGTCGAGCGCCATCGGGATGCAGGCGGAGCCGGTGTAGCCCCACCGCTCCATGATCGTGTGGGTCTTTTCCATCGGCAAGCCGAGGTCGGCCATGACCAGCTCGATCGAGGGCTTGCGCACCTGGGTGAAGATGATGAAGTCGATCGCCGAAACCGGAAAGCCGCCTTCCTTGGCGACGCGCCGGGCCAACCGCGGCCACCCCTCGTGGTTGATCTCCGGCGGGTAGCGGTCGAGGATCTTCACGGTGGTGCGGCCCGCGTTGACCGACTCGACCGTCGCCGGCTCGAAGGTGCCGCCCGAGTAGATCCCCCAGTGCCGGTGGTACTCGCCGCCGGCCTGCGACGCGGAGGAAACGAAACCCGGCGTTTCGCGTGGTTCCAGCACGGCCGCGCCGGCGCCGTCGCCGTAGAAGAAGATCATCGGGTCGTTGGGGTCAGTGAGCTTGTGCATCATGTAGACGCCGACCACCAGCACGACATTGAGACCCGAGTTGGTGGTGATCATGCCGGCGCCGATCGCGAGCCCGGTCGGAAACGAGGCGCACGCGCAGCCGACGTCGAAGGTGCCGGCGTTCTTCGCCCCGAGCTTGTGCTGTAGCACGACCGAGGTCGCTGGGGTGATGTAGTCGGGGGAGTCGGTGCCGAGGATGATGAGATCGACGTCCTCGGGCTTCCGCCCGGCGCGTTCGAGCGCCTGCCGCGCGGCCGGCAGCGCGATATCGGAGGTCGCCCAGTCTTCGGGCGCCCACCAACGGCTCCGGATTCCACTCGACGCCTCCATCTTGTCCACGAACTCCGGTACTGCGGTATCGAAACGCGCCCGCAGGTCGTCGTTGGTCACCTCGCGTTCGGGCAGGTAGTGCCCGGTTGCCACGATGTTGGCGATTCTGGCCATGATCACCTCGGTTCCCTGGGTGAAGGGTCAAACGTCAAAGGTAAGGGGACGGGAAAGGCCGAGATCGCGGGATGCAGAGCGCGGCCCGGTACGTTGGCCGCGGGGTCCGCGTCTCTCCGTCGTCGGTTTCACATTTCCCCTTCTTATCTTTCACTCTCTTATTTCCAGAACGATCCCACCGTTCAGCGAGCTCACCGCCGCCCCCTTTGCTACGACATCCGGAACGCCGCCCCCGCAAGGTTGTAGCCCACTCCAGAGGCGATGAACACGGCCAGGTCGCCACGATGGAGCTTGCCTCGCTCGCGAGCATCGTCGAGCGCCATCGGGATGCAGGCGGACCCGGTGTAGCCCCACCTCTCCATGATCGTGTGGGTCTTCTCCATCGGCAACCCGAGGTCGTTCATCACCAGCTCGATCGAAGGCTTGCGCACCTGCGTGAAGATGATGAGATCGATATCTTCGACGGCGAAGCCGCCCTCCTTAGCGACCCGCTTGGTCAGTCGCGGCCACGCCTCGTGGTTGAGCTCCGGCGGGTAGCGGACGAGGATCTTGGTCGTGGTGCGGCCCGCCTTGACCGATTCCACGGTGGCGGGCTCGAACGTGCCCCCCGAGTAGATCCCCGAGTGACGGTGGTACTCTCCGCCGGCCTCGCTGACCGAGGAGATGAAACCGGGCGCGTCCCTGGGCTCGAGGACCGCCGCGCCGGCCCCGTCACCATAAAGGAAGATCATTGGTTCGTTCGGGTCGGTCAGCTTGTGCATCATGTAGGCACCGACCACCAGGACAACGTTGAGACCTGGGTTGGTGGCGATCATGCCGGCGCCGATCGCGAGCCCGGTCGGAAACGAGGCGCACGCGCAGCCGACGTCGAAGGTGCCGGCGTTCTTCGCCCCGAGCTTGTGCTGCAGTACAACCGAGGTCGCTGGGGTGATGTAATCGGGGGAGTCGGTGCCGAGGATGATGAGGTCCACCTCTTCGGGCTTCCGCCCGGCGCGTTCGAGCGCCTGGCGCGCGGCCGGCAGCGCGACATCCGAAGTCGCCCAATCGTCGGGCGCCCACCAACGGCTCTTGATTCCGGTCGAAGCCTCCATCTTGTCGACGAACTCCGGCACCGCGGCGTCGAAACGCGCCCGCAGCTCGTCGTTGGTCACCTCGCGTTCAGGCAGGTAGTGCCCGGTTGCCACGATGTTGGCGTATCGGGTCATGTCGTTCCCTCTCCCTCTTTCGCGGGGCGGGCGCCCTCGCCCGCCCACCTCGGCCCGGCCGAGGGCGGCTGATTGGCCTCACGTCCCGAGGACGAGGCCGCCGTCCACCGAGATCACCGCGCCGTGGACGAACGACGCCGCATCGGACGCGAGCCAGACGTATGCGTTGGCGATGTCCTCGGGCTTGCCCATCCTCCCCATCGGGGTGTGGGCCACCATGTTGTCGATGACCTTCTCGGGCATGGCGGAGAGGATCTCGGTGGCGATGAACCCGGGCGCCACAGCATTGACCCTGATTTTGAACTTCCCGAGCTCCCGTGCCCACGTCCTCGTCATCGTGATCAGACCGCCCTTGGTCGCGGCGTAGTTGGTCTGCCCGAAGTTGCCGTACAGGCCGACGACGGATGACGCCGACAGCACCACGCCGCCCCCGCCCGCGATCATGTGCGGGACCGCGGCGCGGGTGCACAGGAACACGCCTTTCAGATTCACGTTGATGACCGCGTCCCACGCCTCGTCGGTCATGGTGGAGACGACGGCTCCGTCCTTGACCTTGACGAGCTGAGCGTCGCGCACGATCCCGGCGTTGTTGACCAGCACGTCGATCCGGCCCCAGCGGGCGATCACGGCGGCCACTGCTTCGGCAACCGCCGCGCCGTCGGCGACGTTGACCTTGGCGAACATCGCCTCGCCGCTCGCGGCTTCCAGCTCCAGGACGAGTTCCCCGGCCTTGCCGTCGCTCACGTCCCACGCGGCGATCCTCGCCCCTTCCTGCGCGAACCGGAGCGCGGTGGCGCGGCCGATGCCGGCTGCCGCCCCGGTCACGATGACAACCTTCCCGTTCAGTCCCGTCTCGATGGACACCACAGACCTCCCTTGTGCCTCATTGGGCCTTGCCTACGTTGTCTCCCGGCTTCTTGGGGGTGGGGCAGGGTGGGGGTTCGGACCCCTGTTCCCTGCGCCCTGTGCCCTTCTTCTAGAACGACCACCTCAAGCCGAGCTGGACCTCCCGAGCCGGAAGCGTCGCGCTGTACTTGCCGAACAGCGGGTTGGGCACGTACGCGGCCTTCGGGTTCGCGATCGTCGGGCCGGAAAGATACTGGCCGCAGTTCATCGAGTTGACGTCGTAGTTGACGGTGTTGAAGAGGTTGAACGCCTCCGCGATGATCTCGAGCCGCCCAGCCGAGTGCATGGCGAGCGTCTTGGTGAGCCGCAGCGAAACGTTGCGGTAGACCGGGCCGTCCTGAGCGTTGCGCGCGACGCCCGGGGGCCGGTCGGAGTTGTACCCGTCGCCGTTGTAGTCGTATCCCAACCGTTCGGTCCAGGGCTGGCCCGAGCCGTACTCGAGGATCGGCGCGGCGGTCAGGCCCCACCCCAGGTTGAACACGCCGGACACCACGAGGTGGTAGCGCTCGTCGGACTGGCTGCGTCCCCACTCGCCCTCGGGGTTCCCCGGGTCGTTGGGGTAGCCGGCGGTGTACACCGGACTGAAGTCATCGGAGAGGTTCTTCTTGTCGGCGAGGGTCAGTGACGCGGTGATCAGGTGGCCCCCCTTGAGCGTCCCGTTGAGGCTGAGCACCAGCGCCTTGTACTCCGAGTGGCCGTCGTTGGTGTAGGTGGCCATGTTCGTGTAGGCGGGGTTGATGCGCGAGTGGGTGGCGTTGCCCGTCCAGTTGGTGTCCGTCACGAAGATCTCGTCGTGGCCCTTGACGTAGACCGCTTCGGTGTCGAAGAACAGCCCGCTGCCCAGCCGCGTCGTCCAGCCGAGGGTGGCCTGGTCCGCGTACGGGTTCTTGTAGTCCTGGGCCAGCATCGTGATCGAAGGCGCCAGCATGATCCCGGTGGTCGTCAGATTGTTGGGATCCAGCCAGGTCGACGGCGGCAAGCCAAAGAGGATGCCGCTGACCCTCGTGTAGAGCTTGCGCCCGGTGAAGCCGTTCTGCTCGAGCTCGGCGAACGCCGGGACCAGCAGGAAGCGGCCGACGAAGCGGCCGACGCCGCCGCGGATCAGGTTCTGCCCATCGCCGGCAACGTCCCAGGAGAAGCCGAGGCGCGGCTGGTAGTTGTTGGTGTCACGCTTGCGGCCGTTGGGGACGAGCGGGGAGCGGAAATCGGGGTTGTTGCCGTTCGTGTCGAGGTCCCAGCGCAGCCCGTAGTTGAAGGTGAAGTTCGACGCCGCCCGCCAGTCGTCCTGGATGAACAGGCCGATGAGGTCGGTACTGATCTTGGCGTCCGCGGAACCGACGCCGTACAGGTACTCGATCGGGAGGGCGCGCGTGTCGTTGAGGTAGACGATCGTGCCGTGCGAGAAGGTGGGGATGTCCGACTCGTCCTTCACGTGCTGGAACGAAATGCCCATCTTCCACTCGTGCTTGTCGCCGTAGAGATGGGCGGTGTCCCGGATCTCCCACTGCGTGCCTTCGCCGAGGATGTCACCGGTGGTGTTGGTGCCGGTCTTCAGCGTGTTCCCCACGGAGAACCACTCCTCCGGAGCGATAGAGTTGGTGGGCTCGTCGTACTTGCGGCCGCCCACCTGCAGGTAGAGCTCGTTGAGGTAGTTGGAACTCGGGGCGAGGGTGTGTTCGATGGTGAGGTTCCAGTTGTCGCGGTTGAGCTGGTTCCCCCACGATTGGTCGGAAACCCCTCCGACGTGGAAGTTGTCCTCGCGGTAGCGCTCGTAGGTGAACTTGGCGGCCAGTCGCTGGCTGTCCGACACCGAGTGGTCGATGCTGCCGAACAACATCGTCTGGTTCCACGGGTGAGGGATGTCCGCCGCCTCCGAGGCGAATGCGCCGCCCGGCCGGAACGCCAATGGGACGTCGTCCGTCTTGACGTACTCGGTCGACAGGAAGAAGTGGGTCTTGTCCTTGACGATCGGTCCGCCGAGCGTGAATCCGTACTGGCCGCGGTCGTACTTGTTGCACCCCGAGTTGGCGCCGCACGGCAAGTCCAGCGCTCCCTTGGCGCGCAGGTTATCGGCCCGGTAGTAGGCGAAGACCGTCCCCATGAGATCGTTGGTTCCCGAGCGCGTCACGACGGAGAGCGCACCGCCCGCGGAGCCGCCGATCTCGGTGTCGAACCGGTTGGTGATCACGCGGAACTCGGCGATCGCATCTTGGGAGAACTGCACCCGGGCGAGGCCGAGAGCGGGGTCGGTGAAGTCCACGCCGTCCACCATGATCGTGGCTTGCGAGGCGTTGCCCCCGGCGCCGATCACCGGGTCGCCGCTGATGAAACGGTAGCCGCCGCGCTCGCGCTCGACGCCGGGGGCGATGAACGCCAGTTTCTGGAAGTCGCGGTCGGGCACCGGCAGCGACTGGATCTGCTGCGGGATGATGTTGGTCGAGGAGTCGGTCTTCACCACATCGACGAGCGGGACCTCGCCCGTGACCGTCACGGCCTCTTCCTTGGTCTTGGCCTGCTGCATCACGGCGTTGACCCGCAGCGTCTGGCCGACCCGCAGCTCGAGGCTCTCCTCGGCGACCGGCGCGAACCCGTCGAGGTCGAGGCGGATCGCGTACGTGCCGGGCGGCAGCGCGACAAAGCGCACGATGCCTGCGGCGTCGGTCGGCAGCGTCCGTTCCA
Organism: Acidobacteriota bacterium; assembly: GCA_003133645.1. Lineage (GTDB taxonomy): Bacteria > Acidobacteriota > Thermoanaerobaculia > Thermoanaerobaculales > Thermoanaerobaculaceae > RBG-13-68-16. The sequence goes on from PKYI01000159.1 coordinate 52,348, forward strand.
GGCCGGTGGCGGGGTTCGTGAGCTTCACCGTCACGCCGGGCAACGGCAGCTTGCCGGTGTCCGCGACCCGAAGCTCGATCTGCGCGTTGCTGACCTGCGCGACGGCCGGCCCCGCAAGGAGCAGGCCGATCAGGCAGGCGGCCGCGACCGCGGCGGCTCGCCGCGGCCAGGCGTGGTTGGGAAGGGTTCGCATCACCATGGTTGTCTCCTCCTGGGCGCGCTGCGCCCTGATCCGAAAAAGAGTTCCGAGTTGACGGTTGAGAGTCGAGAGGTGCGAGTCGACAGTTCCCCGCGCCTTGGCAGGCGGCCGGCGGGGTCGTCGTGCGAAAGCTGGGTCTGCCTTCGATGCCCTCGGTTCATCCTCGCCCCTTCTACAAAACGAACGCTCGATATGTTTTCCGGCGCCGACTCTAGACCCGCACCCCAGGCGTGTCAAGAGGGGTGACGTGCAATAAAACACGGTCTCACAATCTGGCGGGTTGGATGACCCGAAAGCCGTACTCCGATACCCCGTACCTGGGTTCTTGGGGCGGCCTCAACTCGCCGAGCGCGGCTGTCGGCACTTTACCGTGGATGCTGGCGTGCTACGGCAGCCTCCCGCGTCGAGATGTTCCGGTCGAGCGGGAACGTGTGTCGGCCCCGGTGAGCCCCGTTTCAATACGTCGCCGCGGCGCTGGTTGGGAGCGACCCGTACAGTTCGAGCGCCGCACCGGCGAGCGCGACGGGCGTCCACCGGTCGTGGGCGCGGGCGGCGGCAGTGGCGCCCGCGGCGCGCCGCGCCACTGAGTTGCGCGCCCAGGCCGCGATCAGCACCGCCAGGGCGGCGGCGTCGGTTGCCGGGTAGATGTCTCCGGTGACCCCGGGTTCGACGAGGTCGCGCACGCCGGGCAGGTCGGCTGCGAGCGACGGGACGCCGCACCCCGCCGCCTCGGCGATCGCCCGGTGGGCATGGTCGGAGCCGGCGGCGGGGAACACGAAGATGTCCATGGCGGCGTACAGCTCCTCGAGCCCGGCCTCGACGTAACCGGGAAAGACGAGGCGGCCGGTCACGCGCAGCCTGCCGGCGAGCGTGTGGAGCGCGTCGAGATACGGCCCCTTGCCGATGATCATCCCCCAGACCCCGGGAGCGGCGGCCAGGGCGTGGATGAAGAGGTCGTGACCGCGGCCGCGGTCGAGCTTGCCGATTGTGCCCGAGACGACGGCATCCAGGGGAATCCCGAGGCGCTCCCGGGTGGCGCTCCCGCCGCCGCCTGGGCGGAACCGGTCCTCGAGCGCCACGGGCAGCACGCGGGCCGGCGCGCCTCGCACCGCCGCGAGCCGGCCGCAGGCCGGGAGCATCGTCGAGTTGGCGAGGCCGAGACCGGCGGTGCCGCGGAACAGCCAGCGGTGGAACGGGTCCGGCCTGAGGTGGCTGAGGTGATGGACGCCGCGCACGAGAGGAGTGGCCGAGCCCTTGAGCGCCTGGCGCGCGAGCAGGTGGTCGTGCGGAAGGTGGGCGTGGACGACGTCGCAGCCGGCGGCCAGCCCCCGCACCCGAGCGATCGCGGCGCGCACGTCGCCGAGCGTCCGCTCCTTGGCGAGAGCGGGCCGGCACCACTCGACGTCCCGCAGCCGATCCTCGAGGTTGCGCCCCGGGCGATAGGCGAAGACGCACTCGTGGCCGGCCGCGCGCAGCGCCCCGGCGAGCTGGAGGGCGGTGGCGGCGGCGCCGGTCCATCGGTCCGCGGCGACAAGCTGGAGCACCCGCATCGGCGCCATAGTAACCGAGGGCCGACCAAGCGGGCGGCAGTGGTAGCATGCCTTCGGAGGCTGCCATGCCCGTCGATCCGCAACTGTTGGAGATCCTTGTCTGTCCGGCGTGCAAGGCGGACGTGGAGCTGGTTCCGCTCGCTTCGGAGACATGCGCCATGCTGGTGGAGCGCTACCGCGAGAAGTTCCGCGACGAGACACCGGAGGTCCGTGAAGGGCTCAAGTGCGCGAGCTGCCGGCGCGTGTACCCGATCGTCAGCGACATCCCGGTGATGCTGATCGACGAGGCGCTCCCCGCCGAGGGGTGAGGCGCGTTGGAGGACCGAGTTTCGCTCCGCCCCGGCCGCGCGCGCGCGCTGGCTGCGGGCGCAATCGTGGCGGCTGCAGCCACCTCGACGCGCCTGGGGATCGCGAACCCGTTGCTGGTGATCGGCGGGATCGCGGCGTGGCGAGCATGGCGCGCAGGCGAGCTGCGCGGCCGTCCCCACGCCCGGGCGCTCGTGCCGCCGCTGATTCTGTTTGCCGTCGCCTCGCTGGCCTCGGCGGTGTTTTCCCTCGACCCGCTCGACAGCTTCGACAAGCTGCCGCGTCTCGCGGTGCTGTTGCTCGTGCCGCTCTCGGCCGCCCTCATCGACGAGGTGTGGTGGCGGCGCTTGGTGGCGAGCCTGGCGGTCGCGACCACGATCCTGGCGGTGTGGGGGCTCGTCCAGTACGCCCGCGGCTTCAACGACCTCGAGCACCGCATCGCCGGGCCGCTGTCGCACTACATGTTGTTCGCGGGCTGGGTGCTGCTGGGCGTGGTGGTCGTGCTCGCCGAGCTGCTGCTCAACCCCGTCCGGCGCGTGTGGCTGCTGCTGCCGCCGGCGGCGCTCGGGACGGTCGCCCTGTTGCTGTCGTACACGCGCAACGCCTGGGTCGGGCTCGCGGCCGCGCTGTTGGTGCTCGCGGCGGTCTGGCGCCGTCGCCTGCTGTTGCTCTACCCGGTAGCGGCGCTGGCGCTCTGGTTCGTCTTCCCGCGTTCGGTGCTGGACCGGGTCGTCTCGGTCTTCGACCTCAAGCAGGCCTCCAACTACGACCGCGTCTGCATGACGCTTTCGGGCGTCCAGATGATCCGCGACTACCCGATCACCGGAGTCGGGCTCGACATGGTGGAGCGGATGTACCCGCTCTACCGGCGCGACGACGCCCCGCGCTGGCGCGTACCCCACCTGCACAACAACATCATGCAGATCGCCGCGGAGCGCGGCCTGCCGGCCCTCGGGGCGTACCTTTGGCTGATGGGGGCGTTCTTCACGGTGACGTGGCGCGCGCTGCCGCGCCTCTCTGGGAGGCACCGAGCCGCGGTGGCTGCGTCGCTCGCGTCGGCGGTTGCGATCTCGATCGCCGGTCTGTTCGAGTACAACTTCTGGTTCGCCAACATCCAGTACCTCATGCTCGTGCTGCTCGGCGCGGGCGTCGGCCGCGTGGAGGAGGCCAGGGCGTGAGCGAACGCACCTACGGCGTGGGCGAGCTGGTCCGCGAGGTCAACGCGGCCCTGCAGGGGTTCGGCGAGATATGGGTGCGCGGCGAGCTGTCGGGGGTCAAGGTGGCGAGTTCGGGCCACCGGTACTTTCAGATCAAGGACGCCGAGGGGCAGCTCTCGTGCGCGATGTGGGCGAAGCGGGCCGACCGGCTCCGGTTCGAGCTGGTGGACGGACAGGCGGTCCTGGTGCGGGGCCGCCTCGAGGTGTACGCCCAGCGCGGCTCGCTCTCGCTGATCGTCGAGGAGCTGCAGCCGGAGGGCGTCGGGGAGCTGCAGCTCGCCTTCGAGCAGCTCAAGGCCAAGCTGGAGGCGGAGGGGCTGTTCGCCGCCGAGCGCAAGCGCCCGCTCCCCAGCCTGCCGCAGCGGCTGGGCCTCGTGACCTCCCCGAGCGGCGCCGCGGTGCGCGACGTGCTCAAGGTGCTCTCGCGCTGGGAGCACCTCGCGGTGCTGCTCGCCCCGGTGCGGGTGCAGGGGAAAGGGGCCGAGGGGGAGATCGCCCGCGCCGTCGCCTACCTGGGGCGCTCGGGCCTGGTGGACGTCGTGCTCGTCGTGCGCGGCGGCGGCTCGCTCGAGGACCTGTGGGCGTTCAACGAGGAGGTCGTCGCGCGGGCGATCGCCGCGTGCGGCGTGCCGGTGGTCTCCGGCGTCGGGCACGAGGTCGACTTCACGATCGCCGATTTCGTGGCGGACGTGCGCGCCGCCACGCCGACCCAGGCGGCGGAGATCGTGGTCGCCGCCCTGGAGGGGCAGCAGCGCCGCGTCGAGTCGGCTCAGGGCGAGATCGCGGCTGCCTTCACCCGCAAGCTGGAGCACGGGCGGCTGCGGCTGCGGGGGCTCGAGGGCGCCCGCGGCCTCGCGCGCCTCCCGTCGCGCCTGCGGGAGCTGGAGCAGAAGGTCCGGCGCCTCGAGGCGCTGCCCCAGCTCCTGCGGGCGCTGGTGGCGGCCCGGCACCGGCGGGCCGACGGCGCCAGTTCCCGCCTCTACCACTGGCCGGTGCGGTTCGGGGCGCCGCGCCGGCGCGAGCTCGTGGCGGTCCGTCTCGCGGTCGCGGGGGAACGCCTGCGCTCGCTGCTCGCGCGGCGGACGCTGGAACTCGGGGCGAGGGAGCGGGCGCTGTCGGCGTTGTCGCCGCGCAACGTGCTGGAGCGGGGGTACTCGATCACGGCTCGTGAGGGCGACCCCAGGCCGGTCAGGGACGCCGCCGCGGTGAACGCCGGCGAGCGGCTCGTGACGACGCTTGCGCGCGGACAGCTGCGCTCGCTCGTCGTGGGCCGCAGCAACGGGACGCAGGGGTCGTTGTTCGAGGAGGAGGAGACCCAATGACGAAGGAAACGTTCGAGCACGCACTGGCCGAGCTCGAGGAGGTCGTCGCGAAGCTCGAGGACGAGAGCGTCGGCCTGGAGGAGGCGCTCAAGCTGTTCGAGCGCGGCGTCAGGCTCGCCAAGCGTTGCCGCACGCAGCTCGAGGGGGTCGAACGCCGGGTCGAGCAGTTGCTCGCGGAGGGCGACGAGGGCGAGGACCCCCGGACCGCCCCGTTCGCCTCCGAGGAGGGGTGAGCGTGGAACTCGCGGCGCTGCTCGCCCGCGAGCGCGCTCGCATCGAGGCGGCGCTCGACCGGCTGCTCCCGGCGGCCGGCGCCTGGCCCGCGCGCCTGCACGAGGCGATGCGCTACGCCGTCTTCGGCGGCGGCAAGCGCGTCCGGCCGGTCCTGGCGCGCGCGGCGTGCCGCGCCGCGGGCGGAGACCCGGAAGTTGCGCTCGAGGCGGCGTGCGCGCTCGAGATGGTCCACACCTACTCGCTGATCCACGACGACCTACCGGCGCTCGACGACGACACCCTGCGGCGCGGCCGCGCCACGGTGCACGTCGCGTTCGACGAGGCGCTCGCCCTGCTGGCCGGCGATGCGCTGCTCACCGAGGCGTTCGCGGTCCTGGGCCGGTTCCCCGAGGGGGAGGGTTTCGCGGGGCGCCGCGCGGAGGCGTGCCGGATGGTGGCTGAGGCGATCGGTTCGCGCGGCATGGTGGGCGGGCAGGTCGAGGACCTGGAAGCGACCGGCGCGGCGCCGGACGGCGCCAGGCTCGAGCGCATCCACGGCGCCAAGACCGGCGCCCTCATCGGCGCTGCGGTGGAGCTGGGCGCGCTGCTGGCCGGCGCGGACGACGCTCGCCGGCAGGCGTTCGCCCGCTTCGGGCGGCGCCTGGGTCTCCTGTTCCAGATCGCGGATGATATCCTCGACGTCACCGGAACGGCAGCCAGCCTGGGCAAGAGCCCGGGGAAGGATGCCGCCGCCGGGAAGCTCACGTACCCCGCGGTCTGGGGGCTGGAAGCCGCTCGGAAAGAACTCGACGCGTTGGCGGGTTCACTCCTCCGAGAGGCGGAAGAGCTGGAAGGGGGAGCGGGGACGTTGGGCGCGCTCGTGAACTACGTGGCGCGGCGCGACCGCTAGGGGGCCATGGGACTGCTGGAGAAGATCGCGAGCCCGGCGGATCTGCGCCGGATCCCGGAGGAGGCGCTGCCGGACCTCGCGGAGGAGCTGCGCGCGTTCCTGATCTCCTCGGTGTCGCAGACCGGCGGCCACCTGGCCTCGGGTCTGGGTGCGCTGGAACTGACGCTGGCGCTGCACTACGTCCTCGACACGCCGCGCGACCTGCTGGTGTGGGACGTCGGGCACCAGTGCTACCCGCACAAGGTGATCACCGGGCGCCGCGAGCGCTTCGCGACGTTGCGGACGTACGGCGGCATCTCCGGCTTCCTCAAGCGCGAGGAGAGCGAGTACGACGCGTTCAACGCCGGCCACGCCTCGACCTCGATCTCGGCGGCGCTCGGGATGGCCGTGGCGCGCGACCTCAAGGGCGAGGACTACCGCGTCGTCGCGATCATCGGCGACGGCGGCCTCACCGGCGGGATGGCGATGGAGGGGCTCAATCAGGCCGGCTACCTCAGCCGCAGGCTCATGATCATCCTCAACGACAACGAGATGTCGATCTCGCCCAACGTCGGCGCCTGGCAGGGCTACCTGAACCGCATCATCCACGGCCAGGCGTACCGGCGGCTGAAGGACGACGTGGAACGGTTCCTCCGCCTGATCCCGCGGGTGGGGGAGGGGATGCTCAAACTCGCCAAGCAGGCCGAACAGATGGCCAAGCAGCTCGTCGTGCCGGGCCTGCTGTTCGAGGAGTTGGGGTTCAAGTACGTCGGGCCGATCAACGGCCACTCGATGCCGCAGCTGCTCGCGACGCTGCGCGAGTACCGCGACCACCCGCACCCGGTGCTCCTGCACGTCGCCACGCGCAAGGGCAAGGGATACGAGCCGGCGGAGGCCGATCCGGTGTTCTGGCACGGCGCGACGCCGTTCTCGGTCGCCACCGGCGAGGTGGCGAAGAAGAAGCCCGGTCCGCCCTCGTACACCAAGGTGTTCGCCGAGACCCTCACCCAGCTCGCGACCGCCGACCCGCGCATCGTCGCGATCACGGCGGCGATGTCGGAGGGGACCGGACTGGACGTCTTTGCGAAGGCGATCCCGGACCGCTTCTTCGACGTCGGAATTTGCGAGCAGCACGCGGTAACGTTCGCCGCCGGCCTCGCAACCCGCGGTCTCCTGCCGGTGGTCGCGATCTACTCGACGTTCCTGCAGCGCGCCTACGACCAGATCTTCCACGACGTCTGCCTGATGCACCTCCCGGTGGTGTTCGTGCTCGACCGCGGCGGCCTCGTCGGCGCCGATGGCCCCACCCACCACGGGGTGTTCGACCTCTCCTACCTGCGGATTTTCCCCGAGATGGTGGTGATGGCGCCGAAGGACGAGGGCGAGCTTCGGCACATGCTCGCCACCGCCCTCGCCGCAGGCCGCCCGGTCGCGTTGCGCTACCCGCGCGGCAACGGTTACGGGGTCGCAATGGACGCCCCGCCGCGCGCGCTGCCGGTCGGCAAGGCGGAGGTCCTGCGCCACGGGCGCGACGGGCTCGTCTGGGCGATCGGGACGATGGCGAGCGAGGCGTTGCGGGCCGCCGAGCGCCTGGCCGCCGAGGCCGGCCCCGATCTCACGATTGTCAACGCCCGGTACGTCAAGCCCCTCGACGTCGAACTGCTCGCCGCACAGCTCCACCCGGGGGTGCGCCTGATGACCGTGGAGGAAAACGCGCTCGCGGGCGGCTTCGGCTCCGCGGTCGAGGAGGCCGTCGCCGCCCTCAAGGTGTCGGACGTGACGATCGAGCGCCTCGGCGTGCCGGACGAGTTCCAGCCGCAAGGCAGCCAGGAGATTCTGCGCGCCCGGCTCGACCTCGACGTCGAGGGGATCGTGCGGCGCGCGCGGGCGTTCTTCCCCAAAGTGGCGGCCGGGCCCAAACGGCTGAGCCGGCCCGTCTCGGCGTGAGCCCGGCCGGCGGTCTTGCCGCCGCCGGGCGCATGGGTCAAGATGCCTGCGTGACGGCGCAAACGCAGCGGCTGACCGCCGGGCGGCTCTCGCTGGCGGCGACCTTGGGGGGCGCTCGGTGATCCACGGTAAGAGGCTGCTGGTGGTCATGCCTGCCTACAACGCCGAGAGGACTCTGGAGCGGACCTGGTCCGAGATCCCCCGGGACGTGGTCGACGAGGTCATCCTGGTGGACGACGCCAGCCAGGACGGCACGGTTCAGGTGAGTCACAGTCTGGGTCTGCCGACTCTTGTCCACGAGAAGAACCTGGGGTACGGCGGCAACCAGAAGACCTGCTACGCGGCCGCGCTCGCCCGCAACGCCGACATCGTCGTGATGATTCACCCCGACTACCAGTACGAACCGCGGCTGGTTCCGGCGATGGCCTCCCTCATCGCGCTCGGGGTGTACGACGTGGTGCTCGGGAGCCGCATCATCGGCAAGGGCGCACGGCGGGGCGGGATGCCGCGCTACAAGTACGCCGCGAACCGCGTCCTGACCCTGGTCCAGAACCTGCTGCTGGGCGAGAAGCTCACCGAGTACCACACCGGGTGCCGAGCGTTCTCGCGCCGGGTCCTCGAAACGCTGCCCCTCGCGGCCAACTCGGACGACTTCGTGTTCGACAACCAAATGCTGGCGCAAACCCTCTTCTTCCGCTTCCGCGTCGGCGAGGTCTCGTGCCCGACCCGCTATCTCCCCGACTCGTCGTCGATCAATCTCGCGCGCTCCACCAGGTACGGGTTCGGCGTCCTCTGGACCAGCCTGCAATACCGCGCCGCCCGCCTCCGCCTCGCGCACCCGCGTATCTTCAACGGGTCCGGCCCGAGGGGTTCCGAGGTCTGTTGAAAGCTCCTCCGATCGGGAGGGCGCTCCCGGCAAGACGCACACCCTTGGGGGGCTTCGAGGGCGCCGGTCGCTCCGCTTCGATGGCCGGCCCTGTCTCCGCGGTCATTCTGACGCTGGTGTTGCACACCAGTCCGGATCAGTCTTTCAGCGCTATAGCCGGTCATCGAGGGCCGGGGATGGCCGGAGTTAACTGCCGAGCGTTCGGGTTCGCGGAAAGGAGTTGGGCGTGCGCGACGGTGTAAGTCGTAAACTCAGGACTATTGTTGGTCGATCGCTGAACCGCCTCAATTCCACCCGGGTAGACGCGCTTGACGGCGGCGAGGCGGGGATCCTTCGGGTCGCGAAAGACGAACGCCACGCCCTTCCTGGCGGGGATAGTAGGCAGCGGCAGGGCCAGCGGATGGTCTTGAACATCCACTGCGTCCAGGTTTGGGGTCAGGAAATGGATGGTGTCGTAGTTGAGCGAGGTGTCGGCGTCGGCGAGTAGGTAGATCTGATAGCGGTCGTTGATCGCTGCGGTGTAGCGTGCCAGCACCGTGAAGAACTGCGGTGCCATCGCCCGGTTGTGGACCACGAAGTAACCGACCACGTTTGCGTAACCGCTCAGCAAGACGAGACACATCGCGATGACAGTCGCGACACCCCCTCCGCGGGCGCCGAACCACGCGACCAGTGCGCGCCAGCCGACGTTGAGTGCGAGGGCCGGAAGGAGTGCAAATACCCCGAGCGCCGCGACAACGCGCGGCGAAAAGAGCGCGTCCACGGTCATGACCGAGCCCAAAACCAGGGTAAGCCAGAACCAAACCCCGATGAGAAAATAGGAGGGTTGTCGCCACCACCAGCCGACTACGGCGACCCCGAGGACGAAGAGAGTGCTGCTCCAGAAGTCGAGGAGGGGCGCGCGCTGAGAGTACTGGTCGCTTGTCTCCCCCTTAAGGTTGAAGGCCGCAACCGTGTTTTCGGCCTGCCGAACAAGAACCTCGCGAACGGTGTGCACGCTGTAGGCGCCGTATTCGTGGCGCATGTTATCCGTCTGAAAGAGGAATACCTGAGAAGTGCGATCGAAGACTTGCTCTAAGCCATGTGAATAGACGATACCTTGCGGCGCGACGAAGATCAAAACGCCAACGAACGTCAACAAGAGCCCCCGCCATTGTGCTCGGAGGAAGTTGCGTTCGATCAGCGCTCGATACAGGCAATAGAGCACCGCGACGGCGATGGTCAGGCGAGCGGCGAGGTAGACCGAGAGGGTCAGGCCGCCGGCAAAGCCGGCGAGCAGAAAGAGCAGCGGTTGGCGGTGGTGGATGGCCTCGAGCAGGAGATAGAGAAAGAGCAGGCTCGCAAAGAGCGCGCCGATGTAGATATTGCCGATTCGACTGTAATGGATCGCCATCTGAGCGCAGGCAAGAAAGGCGGTCGCGAGCAGCGCGACCCGGCGGGTAAAGAGGCGGCGGGCGACGCCATAGAGCAGGGCAATCGCCAGGCTACCCTGGATGACCGAGGCCAGACGCAGGCCGTAAAGGTCGTCTGCAAAGTATTTCAGGGCGAGCGCATTCCCGGCGAAGCCGATCTCCGGCAGGCTGTACCACCCCAGGCCAAACAGGTTGCTCCAGGCGTTCGCCAGCAGGTCGCGGGCGGCAAGCCCCACCGCGGCCTCATCGCCATGCACCTCCTGGGGGATTTGCGCCAGATTGACGTAACGAAGAGCGAACCCCACCGCGAGGCAGGCAAGGACGGCGCCAAGCTCAAGCCAAATTGAGCGAGAACGAGGCAGGTGGAGGGGAAAGCCGAAGGCAAGCCCAGTGCCAACGGCTGTCAGAAGCAGCGCGCCAAACCAGAGTGCAATGCCGGCGCTGGTCCGCTGACCGGCGACCGCGCTCACTGCAAGCGCCAGGGCGACCAGACCGGCCGGCCAGAGAGCGACCCCGACGGTTCGGCGCAGCCTGCCGGGAACCCATTCCACCTCGGTGGGGATGCGGACTGGGTCGGCCGCGGGCGTGAGGCGACTGACGCCCCGCGCGGCGACCAGGATGCAGAAGATCGCAGCGGCGTACAGCACGGCGCCGAGCGCGACATTGCCGTGGGTGCCCCAGGGCGGGGTGAGCGCGGCTTGTCCGGCGAGCGCCAGAACGAGCGCAAGCCCCGACGCGACGGCGGCTCGTCTTCTCCTGTCCGGGCTGGTCGGATCTGCGTCGGACCGGGCAACCGTCTGCGGACGCAAAGAGGAGTTCGCGTGATCGTTCATGGGGTTCTCGAGCACCCGAGTCGACATCATTGTTGCATAGAAGGCAACTGGACGGTGGAGTCGGCGGTCACTGGCCAGCAAAGCGTCGCGGCAGTCGGGACGACGGCACAAAGGTGGTCCCGAGGGTTCCGGCGTGCCGGCGCCCCACATTCGGGCGCGCAGCGCAGGCTCTCTTCTTCGGTTTCCGCGTCGGCTTGGTCTCGTGCCCCACCCGCCACCTCCCCGACTCGTCGTCGATCAACCTCGCGCGCTCCACCAGGTACGGGTTCGGCGTCCCCTGGACCAGCCTGCAGTACCGCGCCGCCTGCTGGCGCCAAAGGCACCCTCGCTTCCTCGACCCTGCGAGCCCGGGGCTTGCCGCAAAAATGGATCCGCGAAGCCTCCCCCAAGGGTGCCCAGATGAGGGTCGACCGGCCGAGTTCATCTCCCTGCTAACGGCCGTGACATCTGCGAGCTCGCCGGCCGCCCCGCAGCAGCCTCGAAAATGGGTTCTATCTGCCGCGACGACCGGGTAGCTCGACGGTGGCCACCGAGCAGTTGTGGGCGGCGTTCTGATGGAGCCGTATTGCAGCGGCGACACCTGCCGCGTCCGCTATCTTCTCCAGGGGTTGCAGCTCATCCTCCCGGAGGCTGCGGTTGCGAACGCCCACTGCCAAGAGTGCCCCGGGCGGGATGACTTCCCGCTGTGGCCATTGCCCATAGCCGCGGATCGTCACATTCTTCCCTGCGTAGAGCCACATTGCGTCGTTCTCAGTCTGCCAACCCTCGCCGGCGCCCGGCGTAACCAGGACGACCGTTTGGCCGGGGTGAGCGTCCTGGCCGATCCAGTAGGCGGTCGCGTAGTCGTCGTTACAGTACTCGAGCAGCACCGGAATGTTCGTCGCCATCCTCCTGGTTGCGGCGACGTTAAGAGCGATGATCGTCAACGCCAGGCCCGCGAAGACAGCCTTTGGCGGGTCAAAGGGAATTGCATTGAATCTCACACCGCGCGGACGCCAAGATTGGCGCGCCGGCCGGCCTGATCGGACGCTGTCCGCGTTGAAATGGCCTCCGGACTTTGCCCTGGCCCACGCAGCTGTGAGCAGCCGCCGACCGTCATGTAGAGAAACCCCCAGCATCACCATTACGAGAGGCAGAAGTGGAGTCATCCTCCCGATCGTCGCATTGTTCGCGCTGAGGCTTGCGGTCACGATCGTCAACACCGCGGTGGCCACCAGCGCGCGAACAATCGGTCGTCGCCGATTGATCGCCGCCCCAGCGGCACTCCCGATCACGAGAAGCCCTATAAGAGGGGGGACTACGGGTTCTCCATTCGGGGTGAGGAGTGGGCCCGCCGAGGCGAGTCCGCCTCCAAGTGCCATCGAATATTGTTTGACGTGGTCCAATGTCTTGGGCGAGAACACTTCCCGTCGCTCGCCTCCGTGGCGTCGAAACCCATCGAGAAAGACGGTACTGTTGGGGTGGTGAACGACGTCAACGAGCATCGGAGCCGATGTCGCTGCGAAGGCAAGCAAGAACGCAACGAGAGCGTGTGCCCGGGTGCGGCGGCGGCCCGATGGTGCCTGCAGTGTCCGCCACAAGAACCAGGCTCCGGAGAGAAGGATCATGACGCGGTACGAGGTGTACTCGAACATCAGCATCCCTGCAAAAACTCCGGTCATCGCCGCCCATCGGACGATCTGATCGGTCCGCCGCTCGGAACGCGCGAGACACCAGACAATGGCTCCGGCTATCCAAAGGCTGGCGAAGAGCTCATCGGCTACGGTGGCGATCACCATCCATCGCAGCGTGGCGGCCGTAAGGCACGTCACGATCGTGGCGGGCCAGCACACACCGAGATCGCGAAGCGTGAAGACAAGTATCGCGAGCGCGACCATTCCCAGGGCGACAAACGGTGCTCGCATGGCAGCGATGGTCTCACCGCCAACGAGGAAGCCAAGCGCGGCGAAGAGGTTGGTAAAGCGGAATTCGAGCGGCAGCCAACCGGTGGCGACCATCTGGTGGGCAATGACCCCGGTTTGTAGTTCCTCAAACCCCGTCTGCGTAGGGGGAGGGAGGAATCTGAGAAGATAAAACCTCAGCAATACCGCGGCGCACAACAGAGTGACGATGGCAATCGTCTCGGTGCGGCGCTGCGGGGCAGCAAACCGCGGGCACCTTCGTGACGCGGTCCAGATCAAGGCGGCGGCCAGGCAAACCGCTTGGACGGTGGCTGCGCGATTACCGGCCCCCTCCCAACGGTCCGCCAGCGCGATCGCGATCACAATGAGCAGTAGCGGGAGAATTGTCGGGAGGAGCTTGACGGCGGCTCGGTAGTTTACTTGTCGACCAGTGAGCATCGTCATGGACCTTCACCGTTGCCATTGATGCATTCGACGGGTGTCCGACCTCAAAAAGTCCTCGGAGTTGACAGACCCGTGGGCCGGCCGAGAGCCTCCGCGGACATCGACTCCCGCTGTTCGCCCAGAGCCGTCCAGAGTAGGTAGGCCTACGAGTAGTTGTTGGCGGCCTGGAAGCGGGCCTCGATCTGGTGGCAACCAGCCCCAATAGTCGCAGTCCCTTGTGCATGGCCCCTTGGGGTCCTGACGCCGACGCTCGCGTTCTTCCCGGACGTCGGCGAGGAGGACTCCACCGGTGGGGTCCCACGCGCAAACGTCCAAGTCGTGGGCACCGAGGGCCGCCAGTCCACGCGGAAGGAGGACGGCTGGGAACGCGGTTGTCCCGTGCAGCAGAACGCGATCCGTGGGCCGCTTTCGCAGAGACGGTGCAACCGTGCGAGCCAGGCGTAATCCCCAGCCAAGAGAGGCACCGGCCTTGTGCGCGACACCCGTGCTCGCAAAACGCACAGCAGCTTGGGCCAGCTGCGGTCGCACCGACGCCCGGAAGACGGCAGAGTGAATCGCTCTCATTTGTCCGACAGTTTACCCCACCCTGAGGACGGTCAGACAACTCGGCGCATCTCACATCCGCCAGTCGTCGCGCAAGCAACGCCATCCCCGCGTGCTGGCAGCGAACCCGACCGGCGGCGGCTTTCCGATGATAAAATACTATTAGTCTGGAGCGAAAGAGTTGGCGTTCAATGCTCTGTTTCAGCGCATGGCCGAGATTATCCGGCCCGAGGGTCTAGGCTCGGGCCTCGTCGCTGCAGCCGCGATGCTCTCCCTCGCGCGGCTCTGTCTGAGTCGTCGCCGGGTTTCTTGGCGAGCGCTTCCTGCTCCCCTTTTCGTTTTGTTGACGAGTGGCTGGCTGCTTGCGGCCTCGCTTGCGGGTGTCCCTGCGGTCCGCTGGTGGCCGGTCGGCGTTGTGGCGCTGGCCGTGCTCGGCGCCCACATGGCGGTTGGCGGGCGTGTGGCTGAGGATCAGGAACAACTGGTGCCCCGGCGCGACTTGATTGTAGGGGTGTACCTGTTGGTTGCAACCGTGATCCTGACATTATTCCTATTCCGCGGACTTGGCGACTACTCAGGCACCATGATGGTTTGGGAGCCTTCTGTGCTGAATGGATTCGGTCACGCACTCCGGGACCGGGTGGGTGTTACCGGGTACGCCTCGCACATGCTGCTGTGGAGCGAGGGACTCGTGAGCAACGGCGACCAGAGTTTCCTCTACGGTACGTCGACGTACGCTCTGCTGAATTGGTGTGGGGTGTCGCTGTTTAGCCTCCGGGTGGCTGCAGCCGTGCTCGCGTGGCTGTGTGTCCCGGCCGTGTTTTGGGCCGCACGGAGGCTCGGCGGGGTGTTCGTCGCGACCGCCGCGGCCGTTCTGCTGGCGTGCAGCGCCCCCCTGGTCTTTTACGGACGTTATGGGACCTCCCTTTCGGGCAGTCTTCTTGGTGTCGTTGTGGCGCTCGGGTGCTGCTGGCTCTTCCTCGAGAAACGAGGTGGCAGGTGGTGGAGCGGGCTCCTTTGCTCGGTCGCGCTCCTCGTCGCGACCCTTGGCTACTCACCAGCCCGTCTGGCTGTCCTCGTGCTTATTGGTGTCGTTGTGGGGGCTTCTTTGGCCCGATGGTGTCGCTTGGACCGGAGCCAGGTCTTCGGGCTCGTGGTGCTCATTACGATTTTGAGCGCTGCATTGTTCTTCCAGGTGAGGAGCGGGACTGCGAACCGCTTTCTCTCCGCCCGCGGTGAGCAACTCTTCACGATGTTGAAGCAACCTGGATCCCTGCAGGAATACTGGAAAGGACCAACCTTACCCAGTAATCTGACGACCGGCGATCGCCTGGAGCTGATTCGGCACCTCTTGGGAAAGAGGCTTTCAGAGTATTTCTCCGTGCTTGGCCAGCCGCTCAAGGGTGCAGCAACGGTCGAAGGGGTGCTGGGGGGTGACCCGCCGGTGATGCCCTTGCTTTACGGCCCGCTTCTGCCATTTCTGATCTGGGGGTTCGCGATCTCACTCTGCAACGTGCGCTCGCTTCTCCACCAGACATTGCTTGCGTGGTTTGTGTTGGGTAGTGTGCCCTTGCTCCTCACCACGCGAGTTGACGCTCACCGTGCGCTCCTGCTTCTGATACCTTTGATATTTTGGGCGACTGTTGGCCTTCGCGAGGCTGCGAAAGTGATGCGCTGTGCCGAGATACCGCTTTGCTGGCAGCACGTCCTTGTGGGAGCCCTCATTGCCACCGCAACACTTTCGAATGCCACGGTGCTCCAATACCCGACTCGACCGTCCCATTTGGCCGGTCAAGTCCTCGCCAAGGCGATCAGCTCGATGCAAGGGCCCGTCGTACTTGGTGCCACGATCGATCACCGGGAGGCGGGAGAAGCGAACCTGGCTCTGCTCGAGCGCATGCGGCGCAAGCCGACCGACCGCGGCTCCCTGCTTCATGAGGCCATTTTGCGCGCTCTTGAGGACAACCCCTCGCCACCGCCGAACCGGATCGACGAGTTGAAGGAGGCAATGATTGGCAGCACGTTGATCATGGCGCCGGCGGAAACCTTTGAGGCCGCCGCTGTGGCCTTGCAGCGGAGAGGATTCCGCGTTGCCGAACGCGGGCCGGCGGGAGCCAGGTTCGTGGTGGTGAGCCGCCCTTTGGCTTCAAGCGATTTAGCGAGTGGCTCCAGCCCTGGCAGCCAGGCGCCGTTCGTCACCCATCCTCCAGCGGTCGTGAGACTCCAATCCGGGCCGCAGGTCCTCCTGGACACCCTTGAGCCGGAGAAGGTCGAGTTCGGATTCGCGCCACCACGCATCAACCGGAGTTGGTCCGGTGACAAGCTGATGATTGGAGGCGTCGAATACAAGGAAGGAATCGGAACGCATGCCTGGTGCCGGATGACGTATCCAGTGCCGGACACCGCCAGAGCATTCCAGGCGTTGGTTGGACTGGATGACGATGCGCGTGGGTGCTCCGTTGCCCTGGTGAGCTTTGAACTGCAGGACGATCAGGGGCGGATGCTTTTCGATACCGGGCTGGTCGGGCCTGCGACGCCACCGAAGGTAATGTACGTGCCTCTGGCCGGACAGCGGTCGGTCACACTTGTAGTGACCGAGGGAGGGAACGGACGCGACTGCGACCACGCGGACTGGGTCGAACCGGCGTTCCTGTTGGGAGAGAAGGCGATCCAGAAGAGGCACACCAGGAAGTAGCTCTGAAAGTCGAAATACCAAGGCGCCGTCGTAGTTGGATCAATTCAACCATGCCCCGATGCTCTGACTTCTGCGCTCGGGCGGTTCCATCGCTGACCACACTTCGAGACACGTGGGCACACGTCATGCAGGCAGTCAGTGGTTGCCTGCGGGACTGAAGGCTTTCAGGGAGCCCTCGATGTCTGTAATCAACAGTTGGTCAGGCTGATCTCGCCGGGCGATACCTACTGGTTTATCCGAAGGCTGAAGACCGAGCGTTTGCCCCACGTACCCTGCAATCAGCGCACCGGTGTTTGAATAGCAGCGGACCACATGCGCCAGAGGCACGGTTACGAACAGCAAACCCTCGCCGGAAACCGCGACGTAGGGCTCGGAGAACACCTCGCGGCGCCAGCCGGGCACTGCAAACGCCGTCACGAGAGCGCCGTTGGCGTCGAAGACGGCGAGGCGGCCATGGTCGTTGTCGCAGACGTAGACGCGACCGTGGGCGTCTAACGCGATGCCCGTCGGTGCCGCCAGCAGGTGGGGGTTCTCGGGCGCGCCACCGATGACCAGGTCGCTAACGCCGGCGGGCGTGAACCGCACGACGCGGTTGTTGCCGGTGTCCGCCACCCACACGTTGCCGCTCGCATCGACCGCGATCCCGCGGGGGCCATAGAGGTTGGTGCCGAACTCGCGGAGGTAGTGGCCGGCGGGATCGAAGACCTGCACGCGGCCGTTCCAGGTGTCGGCGACGTAGACGTTGCCGTCCGGACCGACCGCGACGTCGCAGGGGTCCTGGAACTCGCCCGGGGCGGTGCCTCGCCGGCCCCAGGCCGCCAGCGGCTTGAGGTCACGGTCGAACTTCTGGATGCGGCAGTTGCCGAAGTCGGCGACGTAGACGTTGCCGGTGCGATCGCAGGCGATCCCCCGCGGCTGGCGGAGGACACCGATCGGGTCCTGGGCCGCGGCCTGCGGCGCCACGGCCTGGGGCTCCTCCGCGGTCTCGATGGTGAGCGGTGGCGGGGCCCCGATGGAGCTGCCGTTGACCGCGAAGATCGTGACGGCCGGGTTCCGGTAGACCGGGGTCAACAGGTCGGTCCACTTCGTGAAGTCGGCGAGGTTTCCACCCGCGTACGCCCTACGTTCGAGCGGCCCGACGTAGATCAGGGCGGCGTGGTAGCGCCGCAGCACCGCAGCCACCCTGGGCTCGTCCTTCGAGGTGAAGATCGTCTCGAGGTCGGCCTTACGGCGGTTGATCTCGGCCCAGCCGTGGCCGCGCTGGAACACGTGATAGTCCCAACCCAGCACGATCGGCAGCCCGGTGTTCATGGCGACGCGGGCGTACTCCCCGTACGAGGGCCCGTACGCTTCGACGAGGACCGGCAGCCCGGTCACGTTGCGGTTGATCCATTCGAACGTCGCCAGCTCCTGCGGGTCGCTCCTCCTGAGGTAGGCGTTGCCGTCGAGCGTCCAGCGCGGACCCGCGGTGTGCCGGTGCGTCAGGGCGCCCCAGGCGCCCGACACCGAGGTGAACGCGGCCACCGCGACGGCCGCGCCGATGGTCCCCTGCCAGGCGAGCCGCCAGCCGGAGCGAGCCCTCCCGCCGCGGAAGAGCTCGCAGAGCACGGGGCCGGACGCGAGCCCGAAGAGGAGCCACGCCTCAAGGTAAAACTTAAACACCGTGTTCATGCGGTCCCAGACGAACACGAACTCGCACCCCGCGACGAGGGCGAACGCGAAGGTGGCGAGCAGGAGCAGGCGGCGGTGTCGCTCGGGCGTCGCGCGGTGCAACGTGAGGTAGATTCCGAACGCGGTCATCGCGAGCGCGAACGTGCGGATCGAGACCGCCTGGCGCAGGGAAAGGTGGGCGAGGGCGCCGAGGTCGAACAGGGACAGCACGAGCGCGACGCCGGCGGCGATCATCCCGGCACGCCGCAAGCGGGTCAGCGACTGCCCGTCGGGCGCGAGGATGCGCCGCCACGTCAGGAAGAAGAACGGCACCAAAATTGTCAGGAACAACCCGAAGATCGTGAACACGTCCCCGGGCCGGGCGTACGGGCCGACCTCTGCGCCCCACTGCCTGGCGGGGGGAGAGAACTGCCGCCAGAACGGCCGGAACGCCAGGACGGCGCCGCCGATCACGACCGCGGCCGGCAGGACCACCGAGGTGACGCCGGTGCGGATGCTCCGTACGAACCCGCCGCGCGTGCCGTGCGCGAGCCAGTCGGCGCCGAGAAGCGCCAGCAGGAGCCCGACGTAGGTCGGCAGACTCCAGCCGTTGGTCACGGTGATCGCGCCCAGCAGGAGCGCACACAGCGCCAGCAGCGCGGCCGAGGCGGTGCGCGGGCGGTGGTGGGTGGGCTCCGCGCGCCGGCCGAGCCACACGGTCACGAGGGCGACGAACCCCACCGCCCATGGGAGGACCAGCACGTGCGCGTGCAGGTCGGCGAAGACGAAGCTCCAGAAAGGGTACTCGTTGATCGTGTTGGGGATGACGCGGGAGGTGGCCCAGAAGTAGTCGAAATTGACCGCATGCCGCGCCAGCAGCCCGCGCACGCCGGAGAGGTTGCCGAGCAGCAGCGTCAACCCTGCGGTCACGGCGCCGACCCGCCACCCGCCCCCCAGGAGCGCCCCGGCCGCGAACAGCGCCGCGGCGGCGAGGCCAGCCAGGACCGCGATGCCGAGGTTGAACATCACCGCCGGGTGGATCGCGAGCGTCTTGCCGATCGCGGCGACCGTGTAGTGGCCGAAGTAGGTGTACATGAGGGGGGAGCCGGAGAACCACGGCTCGGGCGGGGGCAGGGTGCTCGCCCGGTAGAGCGTGTTGAGGAACGAGAAGTCCATCGGCTTCTCGCCCCAGAAGATCTCGGGGTTGAGCGCGCGCAGGAGCAGGAAGAGCGCGAACACCCCCCAGAACGCCGCCTCGCTCGCGACCACCTCGGCCCGGGAGGGGCCGGCCTCCCGCCACCGCCGGTGGGCGAACCAGCCGGCGGCGACGATGGCGAGCAGCGTGGTCCAGAGCACCGGCTGCGCGAACGAGGCCACCCCGAGGCTCACGGCGAGCCATGGGATGTAGGCGAACACGAGCACGCCGACCACTTTGGCGAGCGCGTACAGGCCGGGCCTGGGGGGGAGCGCCCAGCGGGCCAGCGCAAACGCCGCGAGGCCGAGGACCTCGAGCAGGAGCGCGCACAGCAGTATCGCCGCGAGCGAGGAGCGGATCAGCCGGCCGCCGCCGGCCGGGGGCTCGCCGGCGCGCGCCAGCAGCATATCGGACCTCGACACGGGGTGGGAGGGGAGGGCGTTGAGGACCTTCCCCTCGATCGTGGCGGCCGCGAGTCGGCCGGTGTTGCGGAAGATCAGCGCCTTCGGGTGGTCGTAGACGGAAAACGACTCGTCCGCGAGCTCGTCGGGCAGCTCGATCCCGAGAAGGGAAGGACGGGAGGCCACGTCCTTCACCAGCGTGTACCCGAGGTCGCCGGCGAACAGCTCGCGGAAGAAGTTGTTGGTCAGCGGATACCTGACCGGAGCGCGGGTGACCGCTCCGTACAGCCGCTTGGTCTGGAGGACCAGCCACTCCGACGCGGCGAGGTCGTCCGCCAGGCGCTTGATCTTCGCGGGCCCGTCCGCGTCGTAGAAGCCGAACGCCGTGACCTTGTAGCGATCGGCCGGGCGGCCCGGCAGCGAGAACGGAAAGCCCTCGTCCCAGTCCTGGATCAGCACCCGCGAGCCCGGGGCCGCATGGGTGTAGAACCATTCCGAGGCGGTCACCGCAGCGTGCGGCCTGGTGTAGATCGCCAGGAACGCGAGCAGGTAGAGGGCCGTGCCGGCCACCACGGCGCCCCTGGCCCAGCGGCCGAGGGCGGCGCGCCCGGCCCACTCCTGCAGCCACGCGGCGCCCCAAAGCACGACGAGCGGGTAGATCGGCAGCAGGTAGCGCACGAACTTGACGTCGAACGAGCAGGTGATCGCGAAGAACGGGACCACCCAGGCGAGCAGCACCCACTCCGCGCCCGGGATCCCCCGGCCCCGGCGGAAGCGTCTGATGGTCCCGGCGAGCGCGGCAAGGCCCAGCAGCGGCCCCATCCCCCACACGACCATCTCGCGCAGGTCGTAAAACACCTTGGGGACGCCGATGTACTGCGTCGTGTACGGCAGCAGGCCGGCGTGCCGCACCATCCCGCTCTGCTCGAGGATGTCGTGCAGCCACCCCCTGGCGTCGAGGAGGGCGTACGGCTCGCCACAGGCGAACGCGGCCGCCGCGCACGCGCACGCCAAGGCCAGACCGCCGAGGGCTCGCCTGACGGAACGGTCGTTCCGCGCCCGCATGGCGGCCGCGACGGCGAGCGGCAGGAGCAGGGGGAGCGCGCTGAACTTGGTTGCGACCGCCAGACCGATGGCGGCGCCGGCCGCCGCGTACGCCGCCGGCCGGCCGCGCTGCACGATCTCCACCATGAGCGTCAGCGCGAGCAGGACCAGGAACGTGAGCGGCACGTCGTTGGTGGCGAAGTGGGAGTTCTGGACGTGCAACACCGTGCCCGCGAGCAGCGCGCCGGCGAGCAAGCCGGTGCGCGCGCCGTAGAGCCGGCGCCCCAGCAGGACGAGTAGCAACACCGTGCCGGTCCCCCATAACGCCGAAAGCGCCCGGCCGGTGAGGACCGCACCGTCGTAGGTGGCGAACCAGCCCTTCACGTTCGCCAGTGTGGCCGTGACCAGCTTCGTCACGTAGAACGGGAACGAGCCGTAGGCGAAGAAGTGCGGGTTGAGCTGCAGCGGGTGGAACGAGAGCTGGGTCACCGCCTCGGCGATGCGCCGTTCGTCGGGGTGGTAGAAGTGAGACTGGTCGAAGTTGAGGCCGACGAGGCGGACGGCGAGAGCGAGGACGAGCAGCGCCAGGACGAGGCTCCGGTTTCGGGTCAACGCCGCGTTCATCGGCCGCGCATCACGCCCCGAGCATGGCTCAGGAGGCTCCACCCGTGAAGTCGGGCGCCGCGCCGAGCATGCTGGCCTGCTCGGCGAGGTAGCGGGCGAACAGCGCGCCCCAGGGCGAGGTGCGGACGAAACTGCGCACCGCGCGCCGGCCGAACACCGGGTACCAGAGGAAGTCGTGGTAGAGGTACGAGCCGGCGACGAAGACGTACACCAGCGGCGTGTGGAAGAAGAGCTTCTGTAGCCGCTTGAGCGGCCCGAACCAGAGCACGTCGCCGACGCGGCTCGCCAGGTTGTCGCCGACCGAGAAGTGCCAGTTCTCCCGGCCGGCGTCCGCGTCGCCGACCAGCTCGATGTCGCGCGGGTCGGCGACGCCGAGGCCGCGTTCGTGGGCGAGGGCGAGGTAGCGGATCGCGAGCGGGTCGAACCCCATCATCTTCGCCGCCACGGCGTCGATCGCGACCTGATCGGCGGCCGCCAGGAGAACGTCTTTGCGCACGGGGACCATCGTGCGCGGCCCCGGTCCGTTGCCGACCGTCGTCCCGTCCATCACGGCGAAGAGCCCGGTGTGGATCTCCTTCTGGATCGTGAGGAGGTCCACCAGCGTCTCGTGGATCCAGGTGTGAGTGTAGTGCCGGCGGGTCGCCAGCAGACCGCCGAAGGCGTTCTTCATCGCACCGGTCGTGGTGGTGTAGATGTGACACTTGACGGTCGGCAGGTGGACGATGTTGGTGCCGAGGAAGAACTCCGGGATCTGGATGCCGTCCGGGAACACCTTGGGCAGCGCGAGCATCTTCCCTTTTGGCTCGTATCGCACCCATGCGAGGTCGTGAGGGTCGCAGTTGTAACGCACCGGTATACCGTAGCGGCCGAGTACGCCGAGGTAGCCGTTGAGCCGCTCGCCCTTCTTCGGGTCGGTGACGACCGTGTCGTTCTGGATGCACACGAGGTCGGCGAGGCCGGCGGCGCGCAGCGCGAGGATCGTGCCCTCGAGCTGCCACGGCGTGGTGTTGGCGCCCGGGTACGGGTAGTGCCATGAAATGTTGTCCTTGAGGATGGTGGCGGTGCCGGGGGCAAGGGCATCCTTCACGCCGGCCAGCTCGCACAGGCGGCCGAGGTCGCCGAGAACGGTGTCGGGCCGGGTGCGCAGCACCGCCACGCGGCTCTTCACCGTGCGCCTCCAGCCACAAGGACGATGGTGCCGGCCGCGGCGATCCAAACGACGACGGTGACCAGCAGGGCGCGGTCGCGGAACAAGGTCGCCGTCGGGTCCTGCGCACCCTCGCGGTGGAGCAGCAGGAGGTAGCGCATGATGCCGAACAGCACGAGCGGCACCGTGAGCAACAGCGCGTTGGAACCGCCGAGCTTGCGCGTCGTGTCGGGCGCGACCGTGTACAGGGTGTACGTCACGAGCGTGACGCCGGCGAGCATCGTCACCACGTCGTGGAGGTACGACAGCGGGTAGCGGGGCGCCCGGCCGCCTCCTCCGGTCGCTTCCGGGAGGCGCTTCCCGAACGCCAGCAGGAGCGCGAGCAGAAAACCGCACACAACCAGCCAGTGCGAGATCGTGACCGGGATCGCGACCGCGCCGGCGACCAGACGCAACAGGAAGCCGGCTGCGACCGCCATCGCGTCCACGACCGCCAGCGACTTGAGGATCAACGAGTACAGCAGGGTGACGAGGACGTACCCGCCGAGCACGAGCGCCGCCGTGGCGCCGCCCTCCAGGCTCAGAGCCGCCGCCGCGGCGAAGAGAACGGCAGCCCAGACGAACGCGGCCGGAACCGACATCGCCCCGCTCGCGACCGGCCGGAAGCGCTTGACCGGATCGGCGCGGTCGGCCTCTCGGTCGAGCACGTCGTTGACGAGATAGCCGGCCGAGGAGGCGAGGCAGAACGCCGCCGCCACGGCAACCGCCCTGCCCATCGCCGGCGCATCGAGTGCATGCCCGGCGAACACCGCTGGCGCGAGGACGAAGCCGTTCTTGAGCCAGTGGCGGACGCGTATGGCTCGAAACAGAGCCGATGACCTCATGCTCAGCACGGATCAAATGCTAGCACCCCTTGGTTCGAACGCGCTTGGCCCTGACTCGTCCTGGTCCCCCGCGTGTGAGGCTGTGCCCCGGGACTGCTGACGACGGCGGTCCTCCTTGAGCGGTTTGGGCCGGAGCCGGACCCGGTGCGATACTGCGGGGCATGGTGTGGTCGTGGTGTTGAGGCCCCGTCCGTGGGCGTTGGTCGTCGGCCTCGCGTGCGTCGCTGCCTCGCTGGCCGTCGCTGTCTTGGCGCCGGACATCGTGCGCCGGCTCGTGGCAACCGGCTTCCCGATCTTTCCCGGGCTGAAGGACGCCGGGTACTACGCCGGCCGGCTGCGCTTGACTGCACTGTCGTGGGCGCTGGTCCTTCCCGTTTTCTTCATCACAGCGGACACCCTTCGTGGTCGATGGAAGATCCTCATTTCGCCTCACGCGCGTACCGCCACCCGGTCCGTCGCGCTCTGGCTCTTCGTCCTCCTCGCAGTCGTTCTCACCGTGCCGCGGGATCGAACCGGGGATGAGCCATCATATCTTGCGATGGCCCGGGCCATTGTGACTCATGGGAGCTTCGTGTTGAGCGGCGATCCAGGCGACCTCCATCTCTCGTTGGCCTCGACCGAACCGCGGTCGGTGCACAGCCCCGGGATCAGCATTCTGATCGCGATACCGATGGCGCTGTTCGGCAATGCGGGCATCGCGCTGGTTCTGGTGGCAATCTCTTTGGGCTTTTTGCTCTGTGTGTGGAAGATGCTCTCGGGGGTCGTAGGGGGGGATCTCGCGGCGTTTGTCGCGGTGCTGCTCGCGGCGAGCTTCCCGGTTGTCACCTATGCTCCCCTCGTCCTCCCAGAGATGGCTGGGGCCTTCGGGTTCGCCTACCTGCACTGGAAGCTCGTGCGCAAGCGATGGCCGGACTGGGGCGCTGTGGTCGCGCTCGCCGCGCTGCCCTGGATGCACGTGCGGTTCATCGCCGGTGCGCTGATCTACTGCGCGTACGGGCTGCTCCGGCCGGGCGAGGGGTCGCGGCGGAGGGCCGTGGCGCGGCTGCTCGTGCCACTGGGGGCCTCCCTCGCCGTGATGGGGTACATGCACCAGCGGTGGTTCGGCTCACCGTCGCCGCTGGCGATGTGGGGCGGGCGCACGGACCTGGTGTCGGCTTCGAACGCCTTGGTTGGCTCGCTGGGCGTCCTGGTCGACCAGCAGTACGGCCTGCTGATCTGGGCTCCGATCATGCTTCTCGTGCCACTCGGGTTCCTCCGGCGCCTGCACCAGGGGCGCGAGGAGGTTCTTGTGCTCGGCGCGGTAATCGTTGCCACCGCCGGACCAGGGATCCTGGTGCAGTGGTGGGGAGGCTGGTCCGCCGCCGCACGGTTCCTGGTCCCGGTGACCGGCCAGCTCGCGCTGCTGGCAGCGCTTGGGCTGGCAAGGACGCTGCGTGGCGGGGCGACCGACCGCGCCGTGGCAGGCCTCGTCGTTGCCGGCCAGCTCGCCGTCGGCGTCGTCTGCGCGTTGGTCCCAGGCAAGGTGTTCGGCACCTTCGAGGCGGCACCCCGCAACTATTACCTGGACCTTCTCGGCCGCGCACTAGGCTTCGACTCGCTCCGTTCGTTTCTTGCCTTGCGGGAGGCAGAGGGTTGGAAGCCTCTGGTTTTCGCGGCCTGCGTGGTGATGGTGTGGTTGGCCGGCTCGTACCTGTGGGCGCGCCGGCTCGACCGCCTCTCGGAGGCGAGAGAGGGGGACGGATCACTCAAAATGAACGAGCAGGCCGGGCATGAGTAGAGAGGATTCTCAGAAGGATGGCCGGGTTCGCCTCGATCAGGCTCTCGTCGAGCGCGGACTGGCGCCGTCGCGCGCGCGGGCCCAGAGCTTGATCCTGGCAGGTCTCGTTCGGGTCGACGGCCTCCTGGCCGACAAGGCCGGGAAGGCCGTCGCCGAGGGTGCGCGGGTCGAGGTCATCGGGCCGGACCACCCGTGGGTGTCGCGCGGTGGCGTCAAGCTGGCCGCGGCACTCGCTGCCTTTGCCGTGGATCCTTCGGGCAAGCGCTGCCTCGACGTCGGCGCCTCGACCGGCGGCTTCACGGACGTCCTGCTCGAACGGGGCGCCGTGCAGGTGGTGGCGCTCGACGTCGGCCGCGGGCAGCTCGACTGGAAGCTCCGCTCCGATCCCCGCGTCGTGGTCATCGAGGGCGTCAACGCCAGGTTGCTGGCGCCCGAGGACGTCCCCGGCCCGTTCGGCGTCGTCACCGTGGACGTCTCGTTCATCTCCCTGCGGCTCGTCCTCCCGGCGCTGCTGGGGGTGCTCGCCGCCGGTGGCGACCTCGTGGCGCTGGTGAAGCCGCAGTTCGAGGCGGGGCGCGGCCAGGTGGGCAAGGGCGGCGTGGTGCGCGATCCGGAGGTCAGGGAGCAAGCCATCGTTGCGGTGCTGGAGGCTGCTGCGGCGCTGGGCCTGGCCTGCCTGGGCCGGATGCCGTCGCCCATTGCCGGCCCCGCGGGGAATGTGGAGGAGCTGGTCCACCTTCGCCGCGCGTGAGGCCACACGGTGCCCGAACCCCTGCTGCTGGCGCCGCCGATAGCGGACCGTCTGCTGCGTTGCCCTTCGGCGGCTCGCATGCTCACGTAGCCTCCGGCTACGCTCCGCTGCGGCCGCCTCGGGCGCCTTGCATCCGGCCCACTCTCGGCGCCGCGGCTGCACGCCCCAAGCTCGGGCGCCCTGCCTGCCGGCGTCGTTGTCGTCTTCGAGGGAGGGCCGGGAGGCCGCGCGGCCTGCGGCCGGCGCAGCTGGGCACGGCGTGAGGCGCGGATGTCTCTGATGTGGGGCGCGCCCGCCGGGCGCGCTGTCGTTGATCTCCAGCACGGACGACGTCTTTCCGGTGCCCTGCGCCCTTGGCCCGGATCCCTGTCTTGCCGGCTGGTCGACTACGCGAGGTAGCGGGCGTCGGGGTGCTGGAAGACGACTGCGGACACGCTCGCCTCGGGGTCCATCATGAAGCCGTCAGTGAGGCGCACGCCGATCTCCTCCGGTTGGAGGAGGCGGAACACGTCCGCCTGCGGCTCGAGGTCGGGGCACGCCGGGTACCCGAACGACAGCCGTATGCCGCGGTAACGCGCGCGGAAGCGTTCCTCCATCGTCATCGCGGACGGGTCGGGGAACCCCCACTGCTCGCGCAGCCGGCGGTGCAGCCACTCGGCGGCGGCCTCGGCGGTCTCGAGCGCCAGCGCCTGCAGCGCGATGCTGTCGAGCAGCTTCCCCTCGGCGCGCAGCTCGGCGGCGCGAGCGCGCACGCCGGTGCCGGCGGTGACCACGAAGATCGCGATCGCGTCGAGCGCCGCCGGGTCGCGCGCCACCCAGTCCGCGGCGCACGCGCGCGGTTCCCGCGCCTGCCGCATGAACGGCAGCGCCGCCAGTTCCCGCCCGACGGGGTCGAGGACCGCCACTGTGTCGCTCCGGGAGCAGGCGCGGAAGAAACGGTACACGCCGGCGGGCGCCAGCCAGCCCCGCGTTGCAGCGGCGTCCTGGAGCGCCTCGACCCGGCGCCGGAGCTCGACGGTGCGCTCATCGCCGGCGTCGAGCAGGCGGCGCACCGAGCCGCGCACGCCCAGGTGCTTGCCGAACAGCATCTGGGGGTTGAGGTGAGCGAACACCTCGTCGATCGGCAGCTGGCGCAACACGTGGCGCGCGAGGTCGGGCGGCCGGGGAAGACCGGGATCCGGGGTCCGGGG
>PKYI01000055.1 GCA_003133645.1 Acidobacteriota bacterium
TCGCGCTTGGCCAGGTAGTCGTTCACGGTGACGACGTGGACGCCGCGTCCCGAGAGGGCGTTGAGCACCACCGCCAGGGTCGCGACTAGGGTCTTGCCCTCGCCGGTCCTCATCTCGGCGATCTTGCCCTCGTGCAGGACCATGCCGCCGATCATCTGGACGTCGAAGTGGCGCATCCCGAGGGCGCGCCAGGACGCCTCGCGGACGAGCGCGAACACCTCGACGAGGTGGTCGTCCAGCGTCTCCTGGACGAGCGTGCGGCGCTCCTTGTACTCCGCCGGCAGATCGGCCAGGCGCGACCGGATCTCGTCCCGGATGGCAGCCGCCCGCGCGCGCAGCGCGTCGTCCGAGAGCGCCTGGACTTCCGGTTCCTTCGCGTTGATCTCGGTCACGCGCGGGGTCAGGCGCTTGACCTCCCGCTCGTGCTTGGAACCAACGAACAGCTCGATGACCTTGTCGACAACCCCGGGCATACCCACCTCGAATCGGAAACAGTACGCCTGACGGCCCGCAAACTCAAGCCGGAGCACGGCCAAAGTCCATTGCTGCGGGGTCTTCCGGCGTCTGCCGCCGAATTCTGCGGGGCGACGGCGGACGGCGATCCGCGGGCCGCGCTCGAGGCCGCCCGGGCTCGCCGGGTGGCTACCCCTCGGCGGTCGCCTGCAGCCAGTCGACGAGGCGGCGGAACGGCTCGGGGGCGGTGTCCTCGCGCACGCTGACCGAGCGGGCGCTGGCCTCGTCCTCGACCGTGACGCGGTAGACGAAGCGGTCGGGTTGGCTCGGGTGCGGCGCCGGGTTCTCGGGGAAGGTGGCGAGGTCGGCGGCCTCGACGAGACGGCGCAACTCCTCGGCGCGCTCGGGCGCGAGCGCCGTCGCGTCCACCGTCACGGTGCGGCGGATGTTGGCAAGCCCCCCGGAGCGCTCGAGCCGGACCTTCATGGCCTCTAGACTACCCCCACGCGTTTCCAGGCGGCGGCGACGGCCTTCGCCACCCCGCCGCGCGCGCCGAACAGCTCCTTGGCCGCCGCGATCGTCGAGGCGGCCGCGGCCTTGAAGTCCGAAGTCGGCCGCAGCCGGTCGCGCAGCGTGACGTACCAGACCTTGCCCGCCGTCTCCCACGCGAAGCCGCCGATCGCAACCGCCGCCAGGTAGAACGCGCGGTTGGGGATGCCGGAGTTGATGTGGACGCCGCCGTTGTCGTCGGCCGTGTCGACGTAGTGCGCCATGTCGGCAGGCTGCGGGTCCTTGCCGATCAGCGGGTCGTCGTACGCGGTCCCCGGCGCCGCCATCGAGCGCAGCGCCGCGCCGCGGACGGCGGCGGTGAACAGGCCGGCGCCGATCAGCCAGTCGGCCCGCTCGGCGGTTTGCCCGAGTGTCCGCTGCTTGACGAGCGAGCCGAAGACGTCGGAGAACGACTCGTTAAGCGCCCCCGGTTGGTCCGCGTAGTCGAGGCTCGCCTCGTACTGCGTGACGCCGTGGGTCAGCTCGTGGCCGATCACGTCGACAGCCTTGGTGAAGCGCTGGAAGATCTTCCCGTCGCCGTCGCCGTACACCATCTGAGCGCCGTCCCAGAAGGCGTTGTCGTAGCTCCGCTGGTAATGGACGGTGGAGACGAGCGGCATGCCGCGGTCGTCGATCGAGTCGCGGCCGAAGACGTCGTGATAGAGGTCGTACGTAGCGCCGGCGCCGTCGTAGGCCTCGTTGACCGCGACGTCCTTGCCCGGCGGGTCGCCCTCACCGCGCGCCTTCGCGCCGGGGAGTTGCGAGCCGTGTTTGGCGTCGTACACGGTGCGGTGCTTGCCGGGAGTGGCTCCCGCGGCGGCGGTCGCGATGTCGCCGAGCAACTCGCGCCGGCCGCGGATCCTCTCGGAGACCGCGAGCGCCTGCAGCGCCCGGGCGCGCTGCTCGACGTCGCCGTTCTCGACGATCGCCCACAGGATGTGCGGCGGCAGGATCCCCGCGGCCGGGAAGCACCGTGGGCGTGCGGCGTTCCGGCCTCGTGTTTTCGCGGTCATCTCGGCGCTCCCTTCGCGGCCGCACCGTGTGCGGCCAGCCAAACGGTGCTTGTGCGTCAACCTTGCCGACCCGTTGTCTGAAGGCTACGGCCCAGACCCGCCAGGGTCAAGGCTGGCCTGCAGGCGCGGGGGCGCAAGAGGCCGGGCTGTCCGTTGCGGATGAACAAGCCGCTGGATATAGTGACGCGACGTTTTGCGGCCTTGCAGTCAACTCGTCGAGGAGGCGTCGCGATGGGCCTTTCGCTCCTGCGCACCAAGCCCCTGACCCTGGTCCTTGCGGAAACCGACAACGAAAAGCTCGGCCTCAAGCGCGCCCTCGGCCGCTGGGACCTCGTCGCCATCGGGATTGGCTGCATCATCGGGGTGGGGATCTTCGTGCTTCCGGGGGTGGAGGCCGCCAACCACGCGGGACCCGGCATCATCCTCTCGTTCGTCGTCGCGGCCTCGGCGTGCGCCTGCGCCGCGCTGTGCTACGCGGAGCTGGCCGCGATGATCCCGGTGGCGGGGAGCGCCTACACCTACGGCTACGCGACCCTCGGCGAGTTGATCGCCTGGATCATCGGCTGGGACCTGATCCTCGAGTACATGGTGGGCGCGAGCCTGGTGGCGATCGGCTGGTCGGCGTACCTCGTCAACCTGCTCAACCACCTCGGCAAGCCGTTCGGCTGGCAGCTCCCGCACGCGTGGTGCGCGGCGCCGTGGGGGCTGGACTCCGGGGTCCTGAACCTGCCCGCGGTGCTGATCGTGGGCGTGCTGACGTGGCTGCTGGTGCGCGGGATCAAGGAGAGCGCCCGCGTCAACCTCGTCATGGTGATCGTCAAGATCACCGTGATCCTGATCTTCATCGGGCTCACCGCCTGGTACGTGAACCCGGGGAACTGGCAGCCGTTCATGCCGTTCGGGTTCAAGGGCGTGATGACCGCGGCGGCGATCGTCTTCCTCGCCTTCGTCGGGTTCGACGCGGTGTCGACCACCGCCGAGGAAGCGGTCAACCCGCAGCGCGATATGCCGTTCGGGATCATGGGCTCGCTGGTGGTGGCGACGGTCCTGTACGTCGTCGTGGCCGCGATCATGACCGGCGTCGTTCCCTACCGGCAGCTCAACGTGGCCGACCCGGTCGCGCTGGTGCTCAACGTGCTGCACAAGCCGTGGGCCTCGATGCTGGTGAGCGTCGGGGCGCTCGCCGGGATCACGAGCGTGCTGCTCGTGCTGCTGCTCGGCCAGCCGCGCATCCTGTTCGCGATGTCGCGCGACGGCCTGCTGCCGCCGCTGATGTCGAAGGTGCACCCGCGCTTCCGCACGCCGTACCTGACCACGATCATCACCGGCTCGATCGTGGCGGTCTCTGCGGCGCTCACGCCGATCAACGTGGTCGCCGAGCTGTGCTCGATCGGCACGCTGTTCGCGTTCATGATCGTCTCGGCCGGCGTCCTGGTGCTGCGGCGCACCCGCGGCGAGGTCGAGCGGCCATTCCGGGTGCCCCTGTTCCCGGTGATCCCGGTCCTCGGGATCGTGCTCTGCGGCTACCTCATGTTCAGCCTGCCGCTGGTAACCTGGCTCCGCTTCCTGGTGTGGCTGGTCATTGGCCTGGCGATCTACGCGAGCTACGGCTACCGCCACAGCAAGGTGGCGTGAGGCAGGGCGAAGACGTGGTCAGTGGTCTGTTGTCCGTGGTCCAAGCCGGCCGCGTCGGCCACAGGCCGCGCGGTCCCGAGCGCATCCCTCGAAGACGAGACCGAGCCCGGCAGGCAGGGCGTTGCAGCTTGGGGCGTGCAGCCGCGCCGCCGCCGTTGGGCCAGATGCAAGGCGCCCGAGGCGGCCGCGGCGGAGCGTAGCCGGAGGCTACGTGAGCACGCGAGCCGCCGAAGGGCAACGCAGCAGATGGTCCGACGCCGGCGGCGCCCATCAGCGACGATCGTGGGGATGACAAAGACTAGTTCTTGACGCTGAGGACGACCATCCTGTCGAACTGGTCGCTGAGGACCCTCTGGGTGCGTGCGCCGGCGAAGAGCGTGTCGAGGCGGCGCACGTCGCCCGGGCGGATGACGCACAGCACCTTTGGCTTGTCGTCGAAGAACGCGCGGATCTGCTCGTCCTGCCAGAGCACCGGGACCGGGTGCGGGCTCCAGAACGGGTTGGCGCGCGTGTCCATGACCGCGATCGGGTTGCCGGTATGGAAGTTGACGCCGCGCGCATAGAGCTTGCTGGCGACGATCGTCTTGCCGGTGAGCCCCTGCTCGGCGACGATCCGCGCCGTGCCGGCGTCGGTGAAGCCATCGGTGGCGGCAGCGGGGACGGAGAGGAAGCCGAGGAGGACGATCGCCAGGAAGCCGGCGGCGTTGAGGGCGATGACGGGCGCGAGGCGGCGCATGAGCACAAGCGCGCCGCACGCCAGTTGAACGACGCCGTACGCCGCCACCGCGAGCAACAGCGGGCGCAACTCCGCGGCGAGGGGCCCGCGCGCGAGCCACGGCGCGGCGATCATCCCGGCGCCGAACAGCATGAAAAGGGCCGCCGCGGCCACGGTGCGGCGGCGCATGCCGTCGAGCGACTCGAGCGAGAGCGCGAGCAGGACGGCGATCGCGGGGAACAGCGGCAAGATGTAACTCGCGAGCTTCGAGTGTGCGATCGCGAAGATCACGTACACCGCGAGGAACCACATCCCGAGGAACGTCACAATCGAGCGGTGCTTCTTCCACCCGGCTCCGAGGAACGCGAGCAGCGGCGTCCACGGGAACAACCCGACGATGAGCACCGCCGGGTAGAAGTACTGGTTGTCGAAGTTCGTGTGCTCGGCCCGCAGGATCCGGTCCCAGTTGTCGTGGATGAGGAACTCCCAGGTGAACGCCCGCCCGTAGGTGAGCGTCGCGTACAGGTACCACGGCGCGGCGAGCGCGAGGAAGACGAGCCACCACGGGTGGAGGAGGAACGACCGGAGCGCCTCGCGGCTCTTCGTCACCAGCAGGAACGCGACGACCGCGAGCAGCTCGGCGATGATCCCCACCGGCCCCTTGGCCAGCACCGCGAGCGCGGCGGCGGCCGCGAAGAGGTACAAGAATCGCTGCCGCCGCTGGGCGAACCACAGGTAGAACCCCCACATGCTGACCACGATCAGCGAGGTGAACACCATGTCGGTGAGCAGCGCGATCGACTGGCCGAGGCAGACCAGACAGCTCGCCTGGATCAGGGCGGCGATCGCCGCGGTGCGCTCGGGAAGCACGCGACGGCCGAAGAAGTATGTGGCGGCCACCCCCAGCATGCCGAACAACACCGGGACCAATCGGGCCGCCCACGGGGTCACGCCGAACGCCGAGAACGACGCCATCAGACACCAGTAGGTGAGCGGCGGCTTTTCGAACTGCGGCTGCCCGAACATGAGCGGCGTGAGCAGGCTGTGGTGCTGCAGCATCTCGCGCGCCGTCTGCGCGTAGAACACCTCGTCCGGGTCGGTGAGCGGCAGCACGTTGAGGCCGGCCAGGTACGTGAATCCGGCAAGCGCGATCAGGGCGAGGATCAGGGTGGACCGGCGCCGCGATGTCGGGTCCGCCGTGACGCCGGGGCGTTGCTCGGGGGAGGGCGAAGGGGCCACCATCCCCGAACCGTAGCAAATGCGGGCGTCCCCGCCAAGGCCGGATCACACACGCCCGTCCCGGGGCGGGTCAGCAGGGAGCCGTGGCCCGCTATCGTGCGAGACGCAGCGCCGTCCTGCTCTCGTCGAGCGCGATGCGCTGCGGCAGGTGGCGCCCGGCGAACCAGACGATGCGCTGCGAGCCGAGTCTCTTTTCGAGCTTCTTCGCCTGAGCTTACATCTCCCAGCGGTCGCGGACGGCGACCGCCGGCCCCCAGGCGGCGGTGAGCGGTCCTGCGTGACTCCCGGTCAGCGACCACACGACAAGTGGGACGCCCAGCGCCGCGAGATACGCCTTGACCGCCGGGGCGCCGTACCTGCTGGCGTCGGCAACGGTCGCGCCGGCGCCGGACCGGGCCGGCGGCTCCGCGAGCACCAACACGAGCGCCCGGCGGTGGTTGGAGGCCGCGATCTCCGAGGCTGCGACCGCGACCGCGTCCGAGATCGCCTGCGGTTTGTGCACAAGAACGCTAGGGAGCCAGACGGCCATGGAATAACGGGCGAGCCAGGCGAGCCTCATGGGCGCCGAGACCTCGAAGTAGTCGCGCATGCGGTCCGCGTCGATGACCGGGGAAGGGATCGTGCTGACGGTGTAGAACTGGTCGGTCGCGGCGTCGACCGGCGGCAGCATGCGAGGGAGACTCTCCGGGGCGTGTCCCCACACTCGCCCGGAGCGGCTCTCCCAGTCTTTCGGGTGCTCGGCCAGGACCGCCCCGGCCGACTCGTCCACGACGAGGGCGACCTCGAGGGGGCCGGTGTCCACGCCGATCGGCGTGAGCGGCCGTCCGCCCGCTGAGAAGAGGCCGGTCACCTCGCGAAGCTCGAGCGACCGCTGGTTCGCGGGGAGGGTCACGGGGACGGCGGTGAGCTCGCTCTCGGCCCGGTCGATGACGCCCCCGCCGAACGCGAGATCGGCCCGGCCCCGCAGGCGAGGCGAGAAGGCGGCCTCGACGCTGACGAGGTGAGGTTGGGCCAGCCCCACGTTGGGAAGCGCGATGCGGTGCGGGTCCGCCACCGCCAGCGGCGCACCGTCGAGCGTCGCGGTGACGGTCGGCACCTGCCCGAGCTTTGCGGTCTCCCAGGCAAGGAGGACCGCGGCGGGTTCGCGCCCGGCGGGACTCCGTTCCAGGATCGCCGACAGCCTGACCCGGTCGCGGCCGATGTTGACCCACTGGGTGGCACGGGCGACCTCCAGGCCGGCGGCGTCGAGGCCGATTGCGGTCAGCTCGTGCGGCATCGGGTCGGATCCGAGGTCGCACTCGATTGCCCAGGGCGGTTCGTGAACGACGCCAACCGGCACGGCGTCGAGGCGCAGCTCCACGGCCGCCACCGGAGGCGCCACCATCAACCGGACCGGGACCAGACCGGTGATGATCCCGAGCAGCAGCGTCTCGAACGCGACCATCAGATGTACCTCTCAAGACCCAGTGCAAGGCCCACGCCAATGCTGGGTTGGGTGGCCCAGGAGGGGGGAGTCTCGGCCTGATCACCCTTCCCGTCGCATGATCGGGCCGCAACCGAGCGTCGCGCTTCCGCTCTCGTGTTCGACGCACGCGGCCGTCGTTTGTCTCATTTTTCGGACGGCGCGTCTCACAATGGAAACACCTCTGGCTTGACATCCTCACCGGCGGTCGCGCAACGTTGGTACGGTCGATGCATCGTAGGACGCCAGAGGATCCGCTCATGAAACCAGCATGCGTGCTCGCGGGGTCGTTCGCCTTCACGTCGGTTCTCCTCGGCGCCTCGCCTGCGTCCGCCCAGCGGGCTCCGTCGGCGCCCAAACCGGTGACCGAAGCGGTGCGGGTCAACGTCGTCAACGTGGAGGTGTTCGTCACCGGACCGCACGGTCGCCCGGTGCTCGACCTCAAGCCGGAGGAGTTCGAGCTGCGCGAGGACGGGAAGGTCGTACCGTTGACCAACTTTCTGGCGCCGGCGCCCTCCCCCGCCGAGGCGGCACCACCGCCCGCCCCGGCCTCGACGCCTGGTCCGGCCCGGACCCAACAACCGTCGGACGAAGCGCGCCAACGCACGCTCGTGGTGTTCGTGGACGACCTCAACCTCACGCAGCGAAGCCGCAAGCCGGTGCTGGACAAGCTCCG
Organism: Acidobacteriota bacterium; assembly: GCA_003133645.1. Taxonomy (GTDB): domain Bacteria; phylum Acidobacteriota; class Thermoanaerobaculia; order Thermoanaerobaculales; family Thermoanaerobaculaceae; genus RBG-13-68-16. Next base: position 7,743 of record PKYI01000055.1, read on the forward strand.
CGGTTTCCTCGCCGAGCGGACCGCCGAGGGCTATCGGGTGGTGATTCTGAGCTACAACCGGTCGCTGCAGCAGCACACGCCGCTCACCTCCGACCCGAAGGTGCTGGCGGCCGCGCTCGACAAGCTCGAGCACGCCGCCTACGAGGGTTTGATGACCAGGGCGCAGCGGGACAAGCTCCTGCGCGACATGGGACGCGCGGCACAGGAGAGCGGCCGAACCGCCGATCTCGAGCGCACGGGCCTCAGCACTCAGGCCCAATTCTTCGCCCTCGAGCAGGAGCAGCTGAACCGAGACCTGCTGGGCGTGCTGATCAAGCTCGTTGACTCGCTGGCCGGGGTCCCGGGGCGAAAGGCCGTCCTCTACGTCAGCGACGGGGTGCCGCTCGAGCCGGGAGCGGACGTACTCGGCGAGGCTGCGGCGCTCCCCAACGCTGAACCGACGGAGGTCGATCTCACCGGGGCAGCCACGTTACGGCTCCGGCTTCTGGATGTCGTGCATCACGCCAACGCGAGCCGGATCGCCTTCTACACGATCAACAGCGGCGCCTCGTCGGGCCGCGATGTCTCCGCCGATATCGCGACGGTCCCAGGCACGGACACCGACGCGACCGATTTCTTCAACCGCGACCCGTCGCTAACCGCGCTCACGGTCGGAACCGGTGGGCTGAAGCTGCCCAACGCCGAGGCCCTGCCGGCAATGGCGGCCGATCTCGACACCGCGTACTCGCTCGGGTACTCCCCGGACCACTTCGGCGACGGCAGGTACCACCGGCTTTCGGTCACGTTGAAGCGCGCCGGCCTCTCCGCGCGGTACCGCGAGGGGTACCTCGACAAGAGGCCGGAGGAGCGGCAGAAGGACGCGACGAGCGCCGCGCTGTTCGCCGGCGGGAACAGCAACCCGCTCGCGGCCACCGTGAAGCTCGGCATCCCGGAGAAGCAGGGGCGATCGAAGCTCCTGCTGCCACTCACGGTCGTCGTGCCGGCCCGCAACCTGGTGCTGTTGGAGAACGGCACGATGCACGAGGGGCAAGTCTCGGTGACGATCGCGGCGGCCCGGGCCGGGGGCCGGCGGTCCGAGCTCACCCGCAAGACGTTCCCCATCCGGGTGCCGTCGCAGCACGTCGTGGCCTTCCTCGGCGGCAACGTATCGTTCGCCTTCTCGCTGCTGCTCGAGCCGGGCGAGGCGACGATCTCGGTGAGCGTCCGCGACGACGTGAGCCAGGTCGAATCCGTCGTCGTCACCACCGTCGGTGCGGAGCCGGCGAAAAGCTGAGGTCGGGAAAGTGCCAAGGTCGAGGCGGTGCGATCGCGTATACTGTCGCGGTGAGTACACCGAGCACCCTTTTTTCGCAGCGCACGTTCTCCGAGTTCAACCTTCTTCCGCAGGTCCAGCAAGGCCTCGACGACGCCGGGTTCACGCAGTGCACGCTCGTTCAGGCCGAGGTGCTGCCGCTCACGCTCGCGGGGCGCGACGTGGCGGCCCAGGCGCAGACCGGCACCGGCAAGACCGCGGCGTACCTGGTCACGATCTTCACCAAGCTGCTTTCCGCGCCGGCGCCCGAGCCGCGGGTGCCGCGGGCGCTCATCATCGCCCCGACCCGCGAGTTGGTCGTGCAGGTGGCGGACGACGCCGAGAAGCTGGGACGGCACACCGGGCTCGTCACCGAGGCGGTGTTCGGCGGGATGGACTACCGCGAGCAGCGCGACGAGTTGCTGCACGGGGTGGACCTCCTGGTCGGGACCCCGGGGCGGCTGCTCGACTACCTGCGCCAGGGCGTGACCTCGCTGCGGCACGTCGAAGTGTTCGTGGTGGACGAGGCCGACCGCATGTTCGACATGGGGTTCGTGGACGACCTGCGGGAGATCACGCGCCGGCTGCCGCCGCCTTCCAAGCGGCAGACGATGTTCTACACCGCGACGCTCTCCCCCCGCGTGCTGGCGCTCGGCTACAACGAGATGCGCAACCCGGCCGAGATCGTCGTCAACCCCGAGGAGATCACGCCGGACCGCCTCGAGCAGGCGCTGTACCACGTCGGCGCGCGCGAGAAGTTCTCGTTGCTGCTGGGGCTGCTGGCCCAGGAGGGGTACAGCCGCACGATGATCTTCGTCAACACCCGCGAGGAGGCGCGCCGCCTCGTCGAGCGTCTCGAGCGCCACGGGTACAACGCCCGCCAGTTGACCGGCTCGGTGATCCAGCGCCGGCGCCTGAGCGTGCTCTCCGACTTCAAGGACGGGACGCTGCCGATCCTGGTGGCGACGGACGTCGCCTCGCGCGGTCTTCACATCGAGGGCGTCTCGCACGTGATCAACTACGACCTGCCGCAGGACCCCGAGGACTACATCCACCGGGTGGGCCGGACCGCGCGCGTCGGCGCCGACGGCAAGGCGATCTCCCTTGCGTGCGAGAACTTCGTCTTCTCGTTGCCGTCGATTGAAAAGCTCCTGGGCGCCAGCATCCCGGTCAAGTTCGCGGACGACGCGATGTTCAAGCGGGTGCTGCCGCGGCCGCGGCCGCAGGGGCACACCCGTCACGAGACGCCGCAGCGCTCGGCGCCCGCCGCGCCGCCGCCTTCTGTGCCGCCACCCGCCGCGCCGTCCCCCGCTGCCGAGGCGTCCCCTCAGCCGGGGAAGAAGCGCCGCCGCCGCCGGCGCAAGCCCGCGGGGGGACCGGCCGGGACGCCGCCGCCGGCGCCCGCCGCGGGGTGACGCTCGCGCGCCAACGCTTGGTGGCCGGCCCGAGTGTTGCCGATGTACAATCCTCGCACTGGAGGATCTCATGAAGCTCTCTCGCGCCACCGTCCTGCTCGCGACGTGCGCCGTCTTCGTCGCTTTCCTCGCGGCCTGTGTCTCGACGCCGCCGGAGACCAAGTGGGAAGGCCGCAGGGTCGAGGACGCGATCGCCGTCTATGGTCCGCCCAAGAGGATCGAACCGTCCCAGACCGGCAAGCTCTACGTCTGGGAGTCGAAGCACACGATGGAGGGGATGGGCGGGTTTCCCGGCGCCACGCGGGAGACCCACGTCAAGATCCGGATGATGACCGTGGACGCGAACGGCATCATCACCTCCTGCAACCTCGTCGACCAGTGAGGCGCCTCGCGCCTGACCGGCGGCTGGCTGCTCCGGCTGCGTTCCGGGTGACGACGGGGGGCGCGAACGGCGCCATCACCTCGGACGCGCGCTGGGGGACAGGCTGTTCTCCTGAGATGACGTTTCTGACTCGGATACGGTGATGAGACGCAACTCGTTCCTGGCACGGCCCATGCTCTTGGATCGGGTGGGAGGTGCTCCCATGAGGATGACCCGCTTGGCGTTCGCAGCAGCAGCGGCGATCCCCCTCGCAGTGCTGGCGATCGGCTGTGCCTCGACGGACCCCGGCGCGGCGATGACGGGTCGGAACGTGCGCGACGCGATCTCGCGGTTCGGGCCGCCCACCCGGGTCTCGACCGTCGCCGGCGGCGACAGGGTCTTCACCTGGGAGCGGCTGCACCACTGGCCGAAGGCCTCATGGGCCGTGGCACCGGGTGGCCAGCCGTACGTCCAGACGAGCGAGACAGTCACAGCCTCCGAGCTCACGGCCTGGGTGCGCGCGGACGGAACGATCTGGTCGTGGAGCGTATGGGACACCCCGACCGTGCTGGCGCCCGTTCCTCCCCTGGACCCGCACGCACCATAGGGGGTCGCCGGGCCGGCGGTGCGCCGGCGGCTCAGAGACGTCGTGGGCCGCCGAGCAGGCGAACGGGCAGCGTGATGACGGCGCGCAGGAGCTCGAACACGCCGCCGACGGCGATCCCGATCAATCGGAACGGCAGCAGGAAGAGCCACACCAGCGGGTAGAGCACGAGCGCTGCAAGCGCGAGCGGCCAGCACAGCAGCAGCAGGATCAACCACAGCAGGAATTTTCCCATCGCGCTCCTCCCGGCCTTGCTCCCAGTACGCTCTCGGAGAGCGTTTGGTTCAGTCCGGTGTCACGAGCGAGGTGCGGGCTCGGGCCCGGTCACGGCAAGCACCGTGAAGGGCTTTTCTTCGGGCCCCACCCCGACCGCCTGGGCGAGCTTCGGCAACTCGAATTCGACCATTATGCCGCAGCCGAGATCGAGCGCCACCGCTTCGAGGGAGAGGTTCTGAGCCGCGGCGCCGGCTTCGAGCGCGACGTACTTGGGCGCCCGGTCGCCATACGCCTTCGCGGTCCGCGACTCGACCGTCGTGATCACAAAGATCGCCGGCACGCCCGTGAGCGGCTGGAAGTGGCACGCGTCCGCAATCGCGGGCCTCGGATCGCCCTCTCCGATGCGCACGAGGTCGTGAGTCGTCGGGCGGTACCGGTAGACCGCGGGCGGAAGCCCGGTCACGTTGGCGGCCACGAGGATGACCTCGAGCGGGAACAACCCGCCGGCCGACGGGGCCGCGCGGCGGCCGTAGTTGCCCGTGATGCCCTGGGCGGCCCAGAGCAGCTGGCCGACCTCTTGGAGCGTCACAGGAGCCGTCCCGAACGTGCGCGGCGCGCGGCGGCCGCGCAACGCTTCCTCCACCGACGTCGCGCTCTTGGCGCGCGGTTCCGGCAGCTTGATCGTCGTGGCGCCGATCGGCACCCGGGTCGGTCCCGGGGTGGCGGAATCCTGCGCGCGCGGCGCCGCGGGCGACACCTGTCCGAGCGCCGTGCCTGCGGCGAGAGCGAAGGTGATCAGGCACGCAGCGGCGGTCGATCCGGGAGTCCTGGCGATCTCCATCGTGGCTTCCTCCTCAAGTGACGAGAGTGTACCGGAGTTCCCTAGGCGGCCGATCGCCCTGCTAGAATCGCGCCGTTGGCGACGCAATCGGAGGGCGGTATGGGCGAGCGGTTGATGGGAGCGTTCGAGCGGCCGTTCTGCGGCAGCCTGCGGGCTGCCGACGTCGGCCGCCGCGTCGAGCTGGTCGGCTGGGTGCGCCGTCGCCGCAACCTCGGGGGGATCGTGTTCGTGGACCTGCGCGACCGCGAGGGATGGGCGCAGGTGCTGCTGCGCGACGCGCTGCGCGAGGCGGGAGAAAAGCTCTCACAGGAGGACGTGGTGCGCGTCGTCGGCACGGTGGCCGCGCGCTCGGCCGACACCGTCAACCGCGAGATGCCCACCGGCGAGATCGAGGTCATCGCCGAAGAGGTGGATCTGCTCACCGCCGCCGAGACGCCGCCGTTCGTGGTCGAAGACCGCGTCAACGCCTCGGAGGAACTGCGACTGCGCTACCGCTACCTCGACCTGCGCCGCCCCGAGATGATGGCGACGCTCATGCTGCGCGACCGCATCACGTTCGCCATCCGCGAGTACTTCCATCACGCCGGCTTCGTCGAGGTCGAGACCCCGGTCATGACCCGTTCGACGCCGGAGGGGGCGCGCGATTTCCTCGTCCCCTCGCGTCTCTCCAAAGGGATGTTCTACGCGCTGCCGCAGTCGCCGCAGCTGTTCAAGCAGCTGCTGCAGGTCGCCGGGCTCGGCCGCTACGTGCAGATCGCCCGCTGCTTCCGCGACGAGGACCTGCGCGCAGACCGCCAGCCCGAGTTCACGCAGGTCGACGTCGAGGCTTCGTTCGTCGAAGAGGAGGACCTCTACGCGCTGATCGAGGGTCTGTTCGCGAAGGTGTTCCCGATCGTCGGGATCAAACCGCCCGAACGCTTTCCCCGCTTGACCTACGCCGAGGCGATGGAACGGTTCGGCTCCGACCGCCCGGACATGCGCTTCGGCATGGAACTCGTTGAACTCGGTGAGACCGCGGCGGCGTGCGGCTTCGAGGTCCTGCGCAAGGCCGCGGCGGCCGGCCGGGTCAAGGGGATCGTGGTCCCGGGCGGCGCCACCTTCTCGCGCAAGCAGCTCGACGGCCTCTCCGAGTCGGTCAAGCCGTTCGGCGCGCCGGGCGTGCTCTGGTTCCGCAAGACTGGGGAGGGGTACGGCTCCCCGGCGAAGAAGGCGCTCGGCGACGACGGGGTGGCGTCGTTCCTCGCGGCCGCGAAGGCGGACGGCGGCGACCTCCTCGTCGTGGTCGGAGGCGCCCCCAAGGTCGTGTTCGCCGCGCTCGCCGCGCTGCGGGTCGAGCTCAGCCGCACGCTGGGCGTGATCGCGCCGGGTTCGCACGCGTTCCTGTGGGTCACCGAGTTCCCGCTCCTGGAGTGGGACGAGGCGACGGCGCGCTGGTACGCGACGCACCACCCGTTCACCGCGCCGAACCCGGACGACGTCGCCAGGCTCGAGAGCGACCCCGGCGCGGTGCGGGCGCGCGCCTACGACGTCGTGATGGACGGCGTCGAACTCGGCGGCGGCTCGATCCGGATCCACGACTCCAACCTGCAACGCCGGGTGTTCGCGGCGCTTTCGATCGACGAGGCGCAGGCGAAGCACAAGTTCGGCTTCCTGCTCGACGCGTTCCGCTACGGCGCGCCGCCGCACGGAGGCCTCGCGCTCGGCCTCGACCGGATGGTGATGCTGATGGCGGGGCGCGACTCGATCAGGGACGTGATCGCCTTCCCTAAGACGACCGCGGGGAACTGCCTGCTCACCGACGCGCCGAATACGGTGGACGCGTCACAGCTCGAGGAGCTCGGCCTGGGCTTCCGGGGCGCCGGGCCGGCGGCCGACAGCGGTCGCGACCAAGGCTCAACTCGCTAGTTCAATGCGCCTGTAGTAGCCTCCATCGGAAGGGTCCGGACGGTCGGCCCAAATTCGGATCGGGAACCCGCAGGAATGAACCTACCCCGCACCGCGAGAGCGGCCCTTGCGCTGATCGCCCTCGGCACGGTGACGCCGCCGGTGGCCGGGCAGCCGGCTCCTCCCGCAGACCCCGTTTTTGCCGATGTGTTCGTGGCCGATGCCGCCGGCAGGCCGGTGACCGGCTTGCGGCCCGGGGACATCGAGGTGCTCGAGGACGGGGCTCCGGTGCCGGTCGTCAGCTGCGTAGGCCCGACACAGGTACGAGGAGCATCCTCCGACGAGATCGCCCGCGCGCGGCAACTCGTCGTTGCCCTGTTCGTTGACGACACGGCGACACCCGCGGAGTGCCAGGCCGTTTTCGCGAAGGCCGACACGGTGGCCGGCGAACTCCTCAGTGGCGCCCGCTCCCGCGTCCTGGTCGCCTCCGGAAGCGGAGGCGTCGCGGTGCGGCAGGCGTTCACCGCCGACCCGGGGCAGGTCGTCCACGCGCTCGAAGCCCTCCAGACCGGACGCGGTCGGGATGCGGGCGCTACGGGGACGCAACCCGACCGGGGGGGCGCCGCGACGACGAGCGTTGCCGCGCTCATGGAGTCGCTCGGTACGCTGCCCGGACGCAAGGCCTTCGTGTACGTTGGGGGGGATGGCCTGGCGCCCGCGGCCGGATCGAGCTCTCCGGAGCGGTCCGAGCTTCTCCGGATCCTCGCCGGCAAGGCGAACGCCGCGGGCGTCACCCTCTATTCGATCGACGCTTCGGGCGGCAGCCGTGTGCCGGACCAACTCGACGCAACAAGACAGGGTGCAAAGGGGCTGCCCGGTGCGACGATATCCACCGCCGCCGCGCAGTTGGCCGTGGCGACGGCGGGCGGCCTCGCCGTGACGGAGGGCGCCGATGCCGGCGCCGCCCTGGTCGGCATCGTCCGTGACTTCAAGAGCGCCTGGTCGGTCGGGTTCGCACCTTCCTCCCGCGGCGACGGCGGGCTGCACCGCCTGCGGGTCCGGGTGAAGCGCGAGGGGGTCACCGTGCGTGCCCGCTCCGCTTTCCTTGACGCCAAGGAGGATGAGCGGATGGCCGAGCTCACGCTGGCCGCCCTGCTCCTCGGGTTCGAGGACGACCCGCTCGGGATTCAGGTCTCCGTGACCAGCGAGCAGAAACCGAAGGAAGCGACGCAGTTGGTCACCGTCTTGGTGACGCTCCCGCTCGGGAACCTTGCGTTCGAGGCTAGGGGCGTGTCTCACGACTGCGACATCACGCTCTGGCTCGCCGCGCGCGACGGCGAGGGGCAGGTGATCCGGGCGCCGAAGGCGAAGTTCCCGGTCAGCGTGCCCAACGACAGGTTGCTGACGGCGCTGTCACAAACCGCGGGGTACGCCTTCAGGGTCCCCATGAAGGCCGGTCCGGGCGCCGTCGCCGTGACGGTGCGCGACGAGATCGGCATGCAGACCTCGACAACGGTCGTCCCCGTGGCCCCAGCCACTGAGCCGACCCCTGGAGTGACACCATGAGACAGGCCACGAGCACCATCGCAGTTCTATCACTTCTGGCTGTTGCCTTCTCGGGCGAAGCGTTTGCGCAGGCCGAGCCGACACCCGCAGCCACGTCTGCCGCCTCGCCGCGGGTCGAGGTGGCGCCCCGCCGCGGTTTGCCGGGACGTGACGTCGCACTGCTCGTCTCGGGCCAGCAGGGCGGTCAGATCGCCGTCTCGATCAAGGTGTTCCCGTCGGCCAGCGCGGGCAGGACGGAGCGTATCCCCTGGATCATCGACATCCCTGGGTTTACGCTCGCCTCGATGGCCGAGGACGACGCGTTGGACCTCGAGCTGGCGGTCTATCTGCAGCGAGCGAGCGGCGAAATCGTCGGCCACGAGGAGGACACGCTCCACATCACCGATGTCCCGGCGTCGTGGCAGACCGGCGGCGGGCTGAAGCTGCTGGGGTACGTGGACGCCTCGTTCCCGCCGACGATGCTCCGGGTGCTCGTGCGGGAGCCCTCGTCCGGCGCGTTCGGGAACTGGGAGATGCCGATCCCGACGCGAGCCGGCGGCACGCCCCGGAACGTCGGTTTCGGTCAGGCAGCTGTGAGCGACGCCCAGGGCGGCAGCGGCGCGATGGTCGGCACCGGGTTCGAAGGGATGACCGGCCGCTCGGGCTTGCTGGCGCTCGTCGCGGCGGATCCCGCCGGGGCGTGGGTCGTGGTCGGGTTGGGCGGCGCTGGGGCCGACGCCAAGGGTGCGCCCTTCTCGCTCGCAGGCAGGGGCGCCTTACCGGCGACCAGACCGGTGGTCAAGCCCGGCACCGTCCTCAAGGTCGCGTTGCTCGGCGAGGGGTTGCCGGCCAACCTCGAGGCGCGGGCTCGAGTGGTCTACACCGACGGGCGGCCCGCGGTCGCATGCTCGGCGCGCATCATGAGCCGGTTGCCGGCGCCGGCCGGGCCGTTCGAGCGGCTCGACGTGGCCGTGACGCTGCCGTCGGACATCCCGCCGGGCGAGCACGGTCTCATCGTGACGTGCCGTCCCGCCGGCGGACTCGACGCAGGGTCTGTCGGCACGCAATTCCGAGTCGCGCCGCCCGACAAGGCGGCCACGGCGCTGATATGGCCGGCGGTTCCCATTGACGCGAGCGGGAAAGTCGTGGCGCTGGCAAAGCCGAACGTGGGTACGCGCCCCTCCGATGAAGAGGCGCCGCCGCAGCTGAAGGCCGCATACCGCGAGGCGGTCGCGAGATACGCGGCCGACGGCACATTCGAGTCGCTGCGGAAGATCGTCGAGTTCGAGCAGCACGCGCTCGCCGGCGGCTCCGCCGGCGACATGGGCCGACTCGCGAGCGCCGAACGGTCCCTCGCCCGGAGCGTCGGGAAGGTCTCGCCTCAGGCGTTGCTCGGTCTGTGCCTCATCCAGCTCGACGTCTACCGCGAGCACAGCCGCGACTCCGCGTACCTGGCGATCGGACACTCGCGCCGGGTGATCGATGAGATGGCGGAAATGCTGGCTGACGCTTCAAACGCGGAGGGCAAGCGCACCGCCGCCGGCGTTCTCACGATCTTCGCCTCGGAGCTGCAAGCGGTCGGTTCCTACGGTTCTGCGGACCGGCTGTTCGCCCGCGCCGTGGTGCTGGACCCGGACGACGTGGCGGCCCTCATCGGCCGGGCCGCGATCCTCGAGCGGGTGGGCGATGGCAAGCACGCGATCGAGCTCCTCGATCAGGTCCTCTCCCGCCGGCCGGGGCACGTGGAGGCGCAGCTCCGGCTCGGCGTCAACCTGCGGCACGCCGGCCGCGAGGCCGCGGCACGCAAGGCGTTGACCGGCTGCACCGCCGAGGACCGGCCCTCCTGGGTGCGAGCCGTTGCCTGGCAGGAGCTGGCCTCGCTGGAGCTCGAGGACGGGAAACCCGGAGAGGCGCTCCGCATCCTGCGCCAGGCCACGACCGCCCTGCCGGCCGACGAGGGCTTGCAGGTGCTGCTCGCCTCGACACTCGACCTCGAGCGCCACTACCGGGAAGCCAACGCGGTCGTGAATTCCATCGTCGGCCACCCGGATGCGGCCACGATGTCCGCAAGGTTGCTCTACGCCCAGCCGCCTCACGACGACATCGACGCAATCCGGAGTCGGTTCGACGAGATGAGGGCTCAGAGCCTGGCCGCCCTGGCGGCGGCCGACAAGGAGGAACGCCCGTGAACGCGCTCACCCCCGTCTTTCTGCTCTTCTCCGCGGTCGTGGCGGCTGCTCCGCCGCAGGTCCAGATCACGAGCCCCCGGGCCGCGACGCCGGCGTTCGGGGCCGTCCAGTTCGCCATCGCCGTAAAGACCGACGAGGCGATCGCCCGGGTGCGGTTCATCGTGGACGGGCAGCCGGTCGGCGAGCGGACGCAAGCGCCGTACTCGATCATCACCATGCTGGCCGACGAGAACGTCGAGCACACCTTCCGCGCCGAGGTGGTCACCGTCTCCGGCGCCGTCGCCGCCGCCGAACTGCGCACGCCCATCTTCAAGTCCAACCAGAAGGTCGATGTCGAGCTGAGGCAGCTCTACGTGCGTGTCACCAGAAAGTTGGCCCAGGGTGAGCACGAGAAGGCCGCGTTGGTGGACTCCCAGACGACCGGGCTGAGGCAGGGCGACTTCACGGTCCTCGACGACGGAAAGGAACAGACGATCAAGACCTTCGCGAGCGGGGAGACGCCCCTGGCCGCCGTCGTGCTGCTCGACGCCAGCCTGTCGATGGCGGGCGAGCGGCTCAAGGCCGCGCTCGGCGGAGCGAAGACATTCTTCCGAGCGATGGCTCCGCTCGACGAGGGGAGGTTGATCGTCTTCTCGGACCGGTTGCTTCACGTCTCGCCCTTCACTTCCGTCAGCGACGTGCTGCTCACCGGCCTCGACGGCATTCAAGCCCAGGGCGGCACGGCCCTCAACGACCACCTGTACATCGCGCTGCGCGACGCGGACCAACGTCAGGGGCGCCGCGTCGTGATCCTGCTCTCCGACGGCATCGACTCGCACAGCGCGTTGGCGATGACCCAGGTGCGGAAGGCCGCGCGTTCGAGCCAGGCGATCATCTACTGGATCCGCATGAACGATATCGGGCACGCAACCGGCGAACTGCCGAGCCTCTCCTCGACGTGGCGGGACATGGCGTCGCACCGGCGCGAGTTTCAGGAGCTCGTCGAGACCGTTCAGGAGAGCGGTGGGCGGATCGTCGCCGTGAACTCCCTCGACCGTATCGGACCGGCGTTCGTCGACATCCTCAAGGAGCTGCGCGGACAGTTCGTCCTGGGGTACAACCCGAGCGAGCGGCGTCACGACGGGACGTGGCGCAAGGTCGTCGTCAAAGTCAAGGACCCCGCCTACACCGTTCACACGCGCGACGGGTATCTCGACTACTGAATACTGACCCCACCGAGACGAAGGTCGCACTCGCACGGCGGCGGCCGCCGTTGTACCGTATCGAGTCGGGCGGTGAACAGGGCGCCGCGGGCGGGTGTCGGCGAGGGAGGGCCCGGGGATGGTAAGACCGCGTTTATTGCACGTGGCGTCCTGGCTGATGGCGGCCGCCGCGTTCACGCTGCCGGGTTCGGCGCAGGAGAAGGCGCCGGTCGGGACGTTCTCTGCCACGGCGCAGGTGAACCTGATCAACGTCGAGGTGTTCGTGACCGACAAGGCCGGGAAGCCGGTGACCGGCCTGCGGCCGGAGGACTTCGAGGTGTTCGAGGACGGCGTTCGCGTGGCGTTGACCAATTTCTACGCCAGCCCCGCGTTGCCGGCCGCGGCGGCCGCTCCGGCGCCGGCGTCGCCGGTCCCGTCCCCGGAGGCCCTCGAGCCGCCCCCACCGCCCCTGGAGCAGCGGCTTTCGCTGGTGCTGTTCGTGGACGACAACGGGATCACGCCGGCGCAGCGCAACATCGCCCTGCAGCACGCGCGCGCCCTGCTCGACGCGGCGCTAAAGCTGCCGCACGCCGAGGTGATGGTGGTGACGTACGCACAGGCCGCGCGGATCCGCCAGCCGTTCACGAACGACGTCGCCGCCCTCGCCGCCGCGCTCAAGGCGGTGGCCGGCGAGCCCACCGACGCGGTCGGCGCCGACCTCAGCAACGCGCTCATCGAGGGGGTGATGAGCCGCAGCACGATCGCCCCGCGCTCGGGCGCGAACAGCGGGGCCCTGATGTCGGACTTCGACCGCGAAGATGCAATTTCCTCACTTCAGACCGTGCGCGCCGCGGCGGAGCAGGCGCACGAGCGGACGCGCGCCATGCTCGCCGCGATGAAGAGCTTCATCTCCACCCTCGCCGGCCTGCCGGGACGCAAGGCGGTCTGCTACGTGGGCAACGGCATCCCGCAGCGGCCGGGGGAGACGTTGCTCGAGCGCTGGGAGAGCCGGTTCGGACGCTCGGCCATCGTGCCCGGCTTCTCCGCCGCGATCGAGGCCACGCGGCTTTCCGTGACGCCCGAGTTCCGCGACCTGGTGGCGCGGGCGAACGCCGACCGGGTGACCTTCTACGCGCTCGACGCGACGGGCGGCACGGGCGCCGGAGGCCCCCTGTCGGCCGAGCAGGCCAACCTCGATTCGGACCCCAGCGTGGGGAAGGGCGAGACGATGGGACGGGCCTACTCGCTCCAGTACCTTGCCTACGCCACCGGCGGCACGACCGTGGTCAGCACGCCGCAGGCGTCGCCCGCCCTGGCGCGCATCGTCGAGGACTTCGACGCCTTCTACTCGCTGGCGTACGCGGCGCCCCACATCGGCGACGGCGAAGACCACTCGATCTCAGTCAAGGTGAAGCGGGACGGGGTGAACGTCCGGCACCGCCGGCACTATCTCGACAAGACCGCCGACGACCGCATGGCCGACCGGAGCCTGGCGGCGCTGATGTACGACTCGGGTTACAACGCGCTCGACGCCGGGATCGCCGTGGGCAACGACGCGCTGCAGAAGAGCAACGTTTTCCTCGTGCCGGTCATGGTGACGATCCCCCTCGCCAAGCTGGCGTTGCTGCCGAAGGACGGCGTGCAGGAAGGCTCGATCTCGATCTGGCTCGCCGCCAAGGACGGCGAGGACCGCATCACGCCGCCGATCAAGCGCGTGTTCGCGGTGCGGATCCCCGAGGCCGATCTCCCGGCGGCGCTGCGCAAGAGCGTGAGCTACGTGTTCAAGCTCATGATGACCTCCGGCGCACAGACGGTCTCGGTCAGCGTGCGCGACGACCTGTCGCAGGTCGAGTCCACGGTCACCGCGCGCTTCACGGTCGGCCGGGGCGAAAAACGAGGTCCCGGAGACCTGGTCGGGATGAAGATGTGAAGTCGCGGGCCGCCCGTCCGGCGTTGCGGCCTCTGCTATCGTGGCTCCATGAGTAGGCGGGCAACGGGAGGCGCACAACGGTGAATGCGCGCAATGGCGGAGTCCGCCACGACGTCAGCCTGCTCTCCGGCGACGACCTCTTCCTGTTCAACGAAGGAAGCCACTTCGCGCTCTGGGAGAAGCTCGGCGCGCACCCGACGATCGCCGACGGCGAGGCGGGCGTCTGTTTCGCGGTCTGGGCGCCCGACGCCGAGACCGTCAGCGTGTGCGGCGACTTCAACGGCTGGAACAAGGAGAGTCACCGGCTCGCCGCACGCGGGACCTCGGGGATCTGGGAAGGGTTCATCCCGGGAGTCGGCAAGGGCACACTCTACAAGTACCATGTCCGCTCCCGCTTCTTAGGCTACCGCGCCGACAAGGCCGATCCGTTCGGCGTCCGGCAAGAGGTCCCGCCGCGGACGGGCTCGGTGGTGTGGGACCTCGACTACGCCTGGAACGACGCCGAGTGGATGGCGGGGCGCGGCGCGACCGTCCGCCTCGACGCGCCGATATCGGTGTACGAGGTGCACATCGGTTCCTGGATGCGGGTGCCCGAGGACGGCAACCGCTTCCTTTCGTACCGGGAGCTGGCGCCAAAACTCGCCGAGTACGCGCGCGGGATGGGGTTCACCCACGTCGAGTTCATGCCGGTGATGGAGCACCCGTTCTACGGCTCCTGGGGGTACCAGATCACCGGCTTCTTCGCGCCGACGAGCCGGTACGGGACCCCTCAGGATTTCATGTTCCTGGTGGACACGCTGCACCGGGCCGGCGTGGGCGTGATCCTCGACTGGGTGCCGTCGCACTTCCCATCCGACGAGCACGGCCCCGCGTACTTCGACGGCACGCACTTGTACGAGCACGCCGACCCTCGCCAGGGATACCACCCGGACTGGGGGAGCTACATCTTCAACTACGGTCGCAGCGAGGTGCGCAGCTTCCTCACCTCGAACGCGCTGTACTGGCTGTCGGTGTACCACGCGGATGCGCTGCGGGTGGACGCCGTCGCCTCGATGCTCTACCTCGACTACTCCCGCAAGGAAGGGGAGTGGATCCCGAACCGGTTTGGCGGCCGCGAGAACCTGGACGCGATCGCGTTCCTGCGGCGGACCAACGAGGAGGTCTACCGCCGCCATCCGGACGTCCAGACGATGGCCGAGGAGTCCACCGCGTGGCCGATGGTGTCGCGCCCCACCTACGTTGGCGGCCTCGGCTTCGGCCTCAAGTGGGACATGGGGTGGATGCACGACACCCTCGAGTACATGCGCCGCGATCCCGTGCACCGCAAGTACCACCACGACCAGCTCACCTTCCGGCAGCTCTACGCGTTTCACGAGAACTTCGTGCTGCCGCTCTCCCACGACGAGGTCGTGCACGGCAAGGGGTCGCTGCTCGACAAGATGCCGGGGGACGAGTGGCAGCGCTTCGCCAACCTGAGGCTCCTCCTGTCGTACATGTGGGCGCAACCGGGCAAGAAGCTCCTGTTCATGGGGGGCGAGATCGGGCAGTGGCGCGAATGGCGCCACGACGAGAGCCTCGACTGGGACCTCCTGGAGCGGGCGCCGCACGAGGGGGTGCGCCGGCTCGTGGCAGAGCTCAACCGCGTGTACCGCGAGGAGCCCGCACTGCACCTGTTCGACTGCAATTCGGCCGGGTTCGAGTGGGTGGACTGCGCCGACTGGCAGGGGAGCACCGTGTCCTTCCTGCGCAAGGGCGCCGGCGCTGAGTCGATCCTCGTGGCCTGCAACTTCACGCCGGTCCCGCGGCTCGGCTACCGGATCGGGGTGCCCCGCGGCGGCACCTGGCGGGAGATCTTCAACAGCGACGCGGCCGAGTACGGCGGCAGCGGGATGGGTAACCTGGGCGCGGTACAGGCCGAGGCGGTGCCGGCGCACGGCCGCGGCTTCTCGCTCCCCCTGCTGTTGCCGCCGCTCGCCGCGCTGTTCCTCAAGTGCGGGTGACCCGCCTTCGCAGGGGCGTCCAGCAGCGGGCAGGTGACCGCGGTCACGGGCGCCGTTTGCGCTCGTGGCCCGCATCGATCAAGATGAGGACTCACTGGAGGCATCGGCCATGACGTACGTCGAAGAGATCGGGGCGACCGCGGGCAAGGTGTGGGGCTTTCTGGCCGCGAGCGGCCCGGTCAGCCTCTCCGCGATCGAGAAGGGCGTGGACGCGCCGCGCAGCCTGGTTTACATGGCGCTCGGCTGGCTGGCGCGCGAGGGGAAGGTGGCGATCGAGCGCGAAGAACGCTCCATCCGGATCCGGCTGGCCTGAACCTGGCCCGGGTTCCGGGCTTCGGGCCGCAGGGCTGTCCGTGCCCTGGGGCCGGCTCGTCCACTGCCTCGGATCACTCCAGTGAGAATCCCGAACTCCTGATATCCTTGCCCGGCGGCGCCATCCAGCGCCGGCATCCCCCGGGAGGGGACACCATGAGACGAGACGTCGCCGTCGTTGTCGGCCTGTTAACCCTGCTTGCCCTCGCGCCGCGGCCCGCACGCGCGTGCACCAACCTGATCATCACGAAGGGGGCGTCGGCCGACGGCTCGACGTTCATCTCGTACGCGGCGGACTCGCACGAGCTGTACGGCGAGCTTTACCTGCAACCGGGCGGGGTGTTCCCCCCCGGCGCGATGCGCGACATCGTCGAGTGGGACACGGGGAAGTTCCTGGGCCGCATCCCGCAGGCGCGGCAGACCTATTGGCGCGTAGGGAACATCAACGAGCACCAGGTCTCGGTCGGCGAGACCACGTTCGGCGGCCGCGAGGAGCTGGCCAAGCCGGACAAGAACGCGGCGGTGGACTACGGCTCCCTCATGTACATCGCGCTCGAGCGGGCGAAGACCGCGCGCGAGGCGATCAAGGTCATGACCGACCTCGCCACCGAGTACGGCTACGCCTCCGAGGGCGAGTCGTTCTCGGTCGCCGACCCGAACGAGGCTTGGATCCTCGAGATGATCGGCAAGGGGGAGGGGGCCAAGGGTGCACTGTGGGTCGCGCGCCGCATCCCCGACGGCGCCATCTCCGGCCACGCCAACCAGTCGCGCATCCGGACGTTCACGCTCCACGACCCGGCCAACTGCCTCTACGCCCCCGACGTCATCTCGTTCGCGCGGGCGAAGGGGTGGTTCTCGGGCAAGGACGAGGAGTTCTCGTTCGCCGACACCTACGCCCCGGCCGACTTCGGCTCGCTGCGGGCGTGCGAGGCGCGGGTGTGGAGCATGTTCCGGCGCGCCGCGCCGTCGGCGAACCTGCCGTTCGATGCCGCCAAGGGCGTGCCGGCGCCGCTGCCGCTCTGGATCAAGCCCGACAGGAAGCTCAGCCTCGCCGACGCGATGGCGCTGATGCGCGACCACTTCGAGGGGACCCCCCTCGACATGACGAAGGACGTCGGCGCCGGGCCGTTCGCCTGCCCGTACCGGTGGCGGCCGATGGAGTGGGAGGTGGACGGGCAAAAGTTCGTGCACGAGCGCGCCATCTCGACGCAGCAGACCGGATTTTCTTTCATCGCGCAGATGCGCTCGATGCTTCCCGACCCGATCGGCGGCGTGCTGTGGTTCGGCGTGGACGACACCTACTCGACGGTATGGACGCCGATGTACTGCGGCATCCGCGAGGTGCCGAGGCCTTTCGCCGTCGGTGTCGCCGACCTCAACCACTTCTCCTGGGACTCGATGTTCTGGGTCTTCAACTGGGTCGCGAACTACGCCTACTCCCGCTACTCCGACATGATCGTGGACATCCAGCAGGTGCAACGGGAACTGGAGGGGCGGTTCATCGCCGACCAGCCCGAGATCGACAAGGCCGCGCTCGCGCTCTACGGCCAGGCGCCGGCGCTCGCCCGCGACTACCTGACGAGGTACTCGGTCGCGCAGGGCGAGATGGTGCACAAGCGCTGGAGGAAGTTGGGCGAGGACCTCCTCGTCAAGTACATGGACGGCAACGTCAAGGACAGCCAGGGGAACGTCACGCACCCGGAGTACCCGAAGGCGTGGTACCGGAGGATCGTAGCCGACCACGGGAGCGTGATCGCGGAGCCGCCGACCCCGACCCCCACCCCAACGCCCTAAGTCCGGGCGCCGCCGATAGCGGACCATCCGCGGCGTTGCGTTCGCCGGCTCGAATCCTCATGTAGCCTCCGGCTACACTCCGGTTCGGCCGGCTCGCGCGCCTTGCGGCTGGCCCANNGGCGCGGCTACACGCCGCAAGTTCGGAGGCCCTGCGGTCGGCGTAGTTGCTTCTAATGTGGGGCGCGCCCGCCGGGCGCGCGGTCGTTGATCTCCACTGATGACCACTGACCACGTCGTCCGGTGCCCGGAGTCCGGCCCCCCGCCTCTGGCCGCGTTGGCCGGGCTATGGGCGGCGCTCGACCTCGCCGGTCATCGGGACGAAGCGGACGGGGATGACGTCGCGCTCGGGGAAGTCGGCCGCACCGGCGCGGGTGATCACCTTGAGCTGCTGGTAGAACGCGCCCACCGGGATCACCATGTGACCGCCGACCTTGAGCTGGTCGAGGAGCGGCTGCGGGATGCGCTCGGGGGCTGCAGTGACGATGATGCCGGCGAACGGCGCCGCCTCCGGCCAGCCGGCGTAGCCGTCGCCGGTCCGCACGTGGACGTTCTTGATGCCGAGCGATTCGAGGCGCTGCTCGGCCTCGCGCGCGAGCGGTTCGCGGATCTCGATGGTGTAGACGTCGCAGCCGATCGTCGCGAGCACCGCCGCCTGGTAGCCGGACCCGGTGCCGACCTCGAGCACCTTGTCGCCGGGCTTGACCTCGAGCAACTCGGTCATGAGCCCGACGATGTACGGCTGCGAGATCGTCTGCCCCTCGCCGATCGGCAGCGGGTGGTCGGTATACGCTTCGGGGCGCACCTCGGCCGGCACGAACATGTGGCGTGGGACGGTCCGCAGCGCCCTGAGCACGTTCACGTCGCGGACGCCGCGAGCGGCGATCTGAGTCGCGACCATCTCGTCGCGCAGCGCCGCCCACCTCGCCTCCTGGTCGGTCATCTTCCCCCCGCCGCATCCCCACGACCAACCTCCGGCGAGCGCGAGCATGACGAACACCCCGGAGATCCTCACATCCCGCTCCCCGCCACAAAGACATCGCGCCCCGCAACGACCGTGCGCAGCACTTTGGCTTGCAAGATCACTGCCGGATCGCCGGCGGTCAGGTCGCGGTCGAGCACGGTGAGGTCGGCGGCGTACCCGGGCGCGATGCGCCCGCGCCAGTCCTCCTCGAACGCGGCGAACGCGGCCCAGCTCGTGTAGCCGGCCAGGGCTTCGGCAGGGGAGAGCCGCTCGGCGGGGTTCCAGCCGCCGGAGGGTGTCCCCTGCGGGGTACGGCGTGTCACCGCGGCCCACATCCCGAGGCGGGGGTCGGGACTCGCGACCGGGACGTCGGAACCGAGGCACAGGTGGGCGCCGGCGGCGAGGAGGGATCGCCAGCGGTAGGCCCACGCGATGCGGGCCGGCCCGAGACGGTCCGGCGCCCACGGCATGTCCGAGGTGCAGTGGATCGGCTGCACGGATGCGATGGCGTCGAGCTCGGCGAAGCGTGGCACATCCTCGGGGCGCACGATCTGGGCGTGCTCGACCCTGGGGCGCAGGACGTGGCCGCGGGCGCCGAGTTCACGCTCGTAGATGTCGAGCACCCTGGTGACCGCTGCGTCGCCGATGGCGTGGATGCAGGGCTGGAAGCCGGCCCGCGCGGCGCGGCGGACGACGTCGGCGAGGCGGGCTTCGGAGGTGACCTCGAGCCCGCGCGTCGACGGATCGTCGCTGTACGGGGCGGACAACAGCGCGCCTCGGGAGCCGAGGGCGCCATCGGCGAAGAGCTTGACGGCGCGGACCGCGAGCATCCCGTCGCGGCTCACCCGTGGGCCAGCGGCCAGCTCGCCGTCGAGCCAGTCGTCGTCGTTGGTGGCGAGCATCACGTAGACGCGCAGCGGCAGCCGCCCGGCCGCGTGCAGCGCCCGGAGCACGGCCAGTTCGGGGGCCGTCGTGCCGGGGTCGTGAACCTCGGTGATGCCGAACGCCGTCAGGCGCCGCCCGGCGAGGAGGACGCGCCGCTCGATGTCGGCGGCGGTGGGGGCAGGGACGGCGCGGTCGAGCAGCGCCTCCGCCGTGTCGAGGAGGACTCCGGTCGGCCGCCCCGACGCCTCACGCACGATGCGGCCACCCGGCGGGTCGGGCGTGGCGGCGGTGATGCTGGCGGTGGCGAGGGCGCGGGCGTTGGCGAGGGCGGCGTGGCCGTCCACCCGGCGCAGCAGCACGGGGCGGTCCGCGACCGCGGCGGAGAGCGTGCGGTTCGTCGGAAAGCGCTTGTCGGGCCAGAGGTTCTGGTCCCAACCGAAGCCCAGCACCCAGGCGCCTGGTGGGAGCGTGGCGGCGGCCTGGCGCACCCGTGCCACGACTTCCTCGAGGCTGGCCGCGTCGTGGAGGTCCACCTGTTCGAGGGCCGCGCCGTACCCGACGAGGTGGCCGTGGCTCTCGGTCATGCCGGGAAACACGTGCGCGCCGGCGAGGTCCACGACCTCGGCCGCGGCGCGCCGCCACGGGGCGGCGTCAGCAGCGGGCACAAGCGCCAATACGCGGCCGTCGGCGATGGCGATCTCGAGGCGCTGCGGTCCCCCCGGCAGGTGCACGACGCCGCCGGTCAGCAAGCGGTCGGAGCGCGGCGCATGGGCGCATGCGGCGCTCGCCAGCGCGATCAGCGACACAACCACCATCAGGCGAAGCACGACGCTACTGTAGCCGCACGTCGGCGCCGGGGCAACGGGGAACGGGTATGCTTGCCGGCGTTGCAGAGGAGGTTCCCAGTGCCCGAAAACCCGATCACCCGCCGCGATCTCATCACCACCACGGCCAGGGCTGCCGCTGTCGCCGCGGCCGTCGGCCCTGCGCTCGCGCACGCTGCGCCGCCGCCGCTTGTTCGCCCCGTCGCCGTCTCCTCGATGAACGGCCTCGGCGCGGTCAAGGTTGCGGTGGAGCGGATGGTTGCGGGCGCCCCGCCGGTTGACGCCGCGGTCGCCGGCGTCGCGCTGCCGGAGGCCGACCCCGACGACGTGACCGTCGGCTACGGCGGCCTGCCCAACGAGGAGGGGGTGGTCCAGCTCGACGCCGCGGTGATGGACGGCGTCACGATGCGCGCCGGCGCGGTCGCGGCGCTCGAGCGCATCAAACACCCGGCGCAGGTCGCGCTCGAGGTGATGCGGGGCACCGACCGCATCCTGCTCGTGGGCGATGGCGCGCTGCGCTTCGCGCGGGCGCACGGCTTCCCGGAGGAGAACCTGCTTACCGAGCGGGCGCGCAAGATCTGGCTGTTCTGGAAGGAGAACGCCTCGCAGAACGACGACTGGCTCCCCGAGCCGAAGGAGATCGACGACCCCGACATCCAGTGGTTCATCAAGAAGTACGGCGATGTCTACTTCCGCCCCACCGGAACGATCCACCTGTCGGCGTGCGGCGAGGGCGGGCAGCTCGGCTGCTGCACCACCACCTCGGGGTTGTTCTTCAAGCTGCCGGGCCGCGTCGGCGACTCGCCACTGGTCGGCGCCGGCCTCTATTGCGACGGCGACGTCGGCTCGGCGGGGGGCACCGGCCACGGCGAGAGCAACATCATCGTCGCCGGCGCCCATACGGTGGTCGAATTCATGCGCCACGGCTCCTCCCCCGAAGCGGCGTGCGTGGCGACGCTCGAACGCGTCGTGCGCAACACCAAGCTCGACTACCTCCGCGACGCCAAGGGGCGGCCGAAGAACAACCTCCTGCTTTACGCGGTCAACCGCGCCGGCGAGGTCGGAGGCGCCGCGATCTGGGCGGGCGAGCGCTGCAAGTACGCGGTCTGTCGCGCCGGCTCCGAGCCGCGGCTCTTCGACTGCGCCTACCTGTTCAAGAAGACGTGAAGAGTGAAAAGGAAGAGGGAAGAGGGGGAACGGGGACCCAAACGCCGGAGTCTGGTCGGGCCGGTCGTGGTTTCCCTCACCCGGTTCCCTTCTTCCGCTTTCCCCAGTTCTCGACCCTTCACTCGTCACTCGCTTCAGCGTCGCCCAGGGCGGCCCCCAGCTCCCGGGCGAGCATCACCATGTCGAACGGCTTCTGCAGGAAACGCAATTTGCCCTCGAACACGCCGCGGCGGATCGCTTCGTCCTCGGCGTACCCGGACATAACGACCACCTGGATCTGCGGCCAGCGCGCGCGCAGCGCGGCGGCAACCTCGACGCCGTGGAGGCCGGGCAGCATGAGGTCCGTGAGCAGTGCGTCGAACGGGGGGGTGGTGGGCAGCGCGACCGCCTCCTCGCCGCTGGCGGCCGCCACGACCTCGTAGCCGAGCGCGGTGAGCACCTGTTGCAACCCCTCGCGGGCGCCGCGCTCGTCCTCGACGAGCAGGACTCGCTTGCCGCCGGCTGGGTGCGGCGCCGGCCCCGAGTTCGCGGGCGCGGGCCTTTGACCGACGCCGCTGTCCCGGTACGGGAGCGCGATACGGAAGGTGGCGCCCTGGCCCGGCCGGCTGGCGACCTCGATCGTGCCGCCGTGGCCGGTGACGATCCCGTGCACCACCGAGAGGCCGAGTCCAATCCCTCTCTCGGACCCCTTGGTGGTGAAGAACGGCTCGAAGATGCGCGCCCGGACCTCCTCCGGGATGCCGACGCCGGTGTCCTGCACCTCGAGGACCGCGTCGTCGCCGGACGGGTGGCTCGTGCGGATCGTCAGCGCGCCGCCTGCCGGCATCGCGTCCACGGCGTTGACCGCGAGGTTGACGAGCACCTGCTCGAGCTGGCTGTGGTCGGCATCGATCGGCAACGGCTCGGGTGCGAGTTCGACGCCGAAGCGGATGTTCTCACGGACGAGGCGGTGCAGAAGCCGGTCGGCGCTGCGGACGACATCGTTGAGGTCGAGGCGTTCGGTCTTGACGACGCCGCGGTGGGCGAACAGAAGGAGCTGGCGGGCGAGCGCGGCGCCGCGGCGGACATCCGCCTCCAACTCGGCGACGGCTTTCGTGAGGACCTGCGGGTCGCTGCCCTGGCTGCGCAGGACCTCGACAGTCCCCACGACGGCTTGCAGGAGGTTGTTGAAGTCGTGCGCGACGCCGCCCGCGAGCTGCCCGATCGCCTGCAACTTCTGCGACTCGCGAAGTTGCCGTGCGAGTTGGACCTCCCCGGTCACATCGCGTTTGACGGCGACGTAGTTGACGATCGCGCCGGCGGCGTCGCGGATCGGCGAGATCGTGGCCTCCTCCTCGTAGAGGGCGCCGTCCTTGCGCCGGTTGACGAGATGGCCGCCCCACACCTCGCCCCGGGCCAACGTCCGCCACATCGCGGCGTAGAACCTTGCGTCGTGCGCGCCGCTCTTGAGGATGCGGGAGTTGGCGCCGACCGCTTCGGCCGCGCTGTAGCCGGTGACCCGCTCGAACGCGGGGTTCACGTACTGGATCGTCCCCGCGGTGTCGGTGATCACGATGACCTCGGCCGCCTGCTCCACGGCGGTCGCCAGCCGTGCCCGGATCTCCTCGGCACGTTTCGCCTCGGAGAGGTCGCGGACGACGCAAACCAGGCCGCCGTCCTCGATGCGCGTGAGCGAGAGCTCCTGCGGGAACTCGGTGCCGTCGCGCCGCCGCCCGACGGCCTCGCCGCGCCACTGCCCGCTTTGCCAGAAGACGGGCATGATCTCCTGGTTGAACCGGCGCAGCTCACCGCCGTTGTAGAGGGTCTCCCAGCTCTTGCCGAGGAGCTCCGCAGGCGTCTCGTAGCCGTAGATCCTGGCGTGGGCCTGGTTGACGTAGAGGTAACGGCCGTCCTCGCCCAGGATCGCCATCCCGTCCATCGCCGCTGTCATGAACGCGGCCTGTTGGAGCACGAGCTGGCGCGACCGCCTCTGCTCGGTGATGTCCTCGACCGTGCCCTCGTAGAAGAGCGTCCGGCCGTCCTCGCTGCGCACGACGCGGGCGCCTTCGCGGACATGGAAGACCGTCCCGTCCCGCCGCCGCCAGCGGACCTCGAGGCCGGTGATCGTGCCGTCTTGCTCCACGCGCCTCTTGAACTCGGCCCGCTCGTAGTCGAGGGAGTGGTGCTGATCCTCCAGGTTCCTCGCTGCGAGCTCGTCGAAGGAGGCGTAGCCCAGCATGTGCACCAGGGCCGGGTTCGCCATCAGGATCCGTCCGTCGGGCGCGGTGCGGTAGACGCCGATCAGGGAGTTCTCGAAGATGCCCCTGAAGCGCTCCTCGGAGTCGCGGAGCGCAGTCGTGCCCTCGGCGTCGCCCGACGGCCTCGCCGCATCCTGTCCCAGCGGAGGCCCATTCGGTGCCGCCGGTTCCGCGCGCTTACGTCTCGTCGTGCACATCCGAATGAAACTATGACATACGTCGGTGCGAGAGGTATCCGCCCGGGAGGCCGGCGCCGGCCGGCCACAGGGTTCAGGCTCGGGCCGCGGCAAGCTCCAGAAGGCGCTCCTCCACCTCGTCGATCACGTAATCCGGGGTCGAAGCGCCGGCCGTCAGGCCGACGCAGGCGACGCCCTCGAGCCAGGCGGGGTCGAGGTCCTCGACGCCTTGGACGAGGTAGCTGGGCTTGAAGCGGGCGCAGATGTCGTGCAGATGGCGGGTGTTCGCGGAGTGCTTGCCGCCGACGACGAGGACGAGGTCCACCTCCGGGTCGGACGCAAGCGCCCGCGCCGCGTCCTGGTTCTCCTTGGTCGCGTAGCAGATGGTGTCCGCGCGCGCCGCCCTCGGGTTGGCGTCCTCGATGGCGCGCACGACGTCTTCGTACTCCTCGGCGTTCAGCGTGGTCTGGTAGAAGATCGTGATCGCCGCGTACTTCGACCAGTCGACCGCCTGCGCCTGCTCGACCGTGTGGACGATGTGGTAAAGGGCGGGGTGGAGGTCGTGGGTGTAGCCGATCACCTCGCGGTGGGAGGGGTCGCCGATGAAGACGAGGTGCGCGCCGGCGGCGCGCGCGTGCTGCGATGCGTGGTGGATGTCGTAGACGAACTTGCACGTCGTGTCGAGGATCTCGAGGCCGCGCCGCCGCGCTCCTTCGTGGAACGAGGGCGGCACCCCGTGGGCGGAGAACACGATCACCCCGTCCGCCACCTCGTCCATCGTCTTGACGGTCCGCACGCCCAGGCGGCCCATCTCCTCCACGACGCGCTCGTTGTGCACCACCTGGCCGAGGATCGCGCCGCGACCGCCGCCCCGGGCGAAACGCTTCACCTTGATGTCCGCGACGCGAACGCCGGAGCAGAACCCGTACTTGGCCGCGCGCTTGACCCTCATCGCCCCCCCGTCGTCACGATGCAACAAACCCCTCCGGGGCGAGCTTCCCGAGCCGGCGGCGGTACGCGGCGATCGCCGCCAGGGTGTCCTCGACGTGGTCGCCGCCGAACTTGGCGAGCAGCGCCCGCGCGAGGACGAACGCGAGGGCGGCCTCGGCGATCACGCCGCACGCCGGCACCGCGGTGACGTCGGAGCGCTCGTACGCGGCCCGGGCCGCCTTCCCGGTGGCAAGGTCGACGGACGGCAACGCCTCGCGCAGCGTCGCGATCGGCTTCATATAGGCGCGCACGACGACCTCCTGGCCGTTGGAGACGCCGCCCTCGATCCCCCCGGCGTGGTTGGAGCCGCGCCGCAAGCCGCGCCGGCCGGGCAGGATCGGGTCGTGCGAGCGCGAACCCGGCAGCCCGGCGGTCTCGACGCCGGCGCCGATCGCGACGGCCTTGACCGCCTGGATCGCCATGACCGCCTGCGCGAGCTGCCCATCGAGGCGGTCCTCCCAGCGCGCGTACGAACCGAGCCCCGGCGGGACCCCGCGTGCGACCACGCCGATGACGCCGCCGAGCGTCTCGCCGGCGTGCTTGGCGCGGTCGACCAGGGCGACCAGTTCTTCCTCGCGACCGGGGGCCACCGTGCGCAGCGGCGAGCCGTCGTCCACCTGCAGCAGGTCCGCGAACGAGGGCGGCCCCTCGTGCAGTGTGACGCCTCCGAGGGCGAGCACACCGGAGCGGATCTGGCAGCCGCAGCGGGCCAAGAGCTGCTTGCACACGGCGCCGGCGGCGACGCGCGCGGCGGTCTCGCGTGCCGAGGCGCGCTCGAGGACGTTGCGCAGGTCCCCGCCGTGGCCGTACTTCCAGGCGCCGGCGAGGTCGGCGTGACCGGGCCGGGGCGCGGTGAGCCGGCGCTTGGCGGCCGCCGCCGGTTCCACGCCCCAGGGGTCCATCACCTTCGACCAGTTTTCCCAGTCACGGTTGGGGACCGCGATCGCCAGAGGCGAGCCGAGGGTGACCCCGTCGCGCAGCCCGGCGCGGACCTCGGCGCGGTCGTGCTCGATCTTCTGGCGGCCGCCGCGGCCGTGCCCGTGCTGGCGGCGCGCGAGCTCGCGGTCGATCGCCTCGCGGTCGAGGCCGAGGCCGGCCGGGAGGCCCAACAGCACCGCGAGGACCTCGCGGCCGTGCGATTCGCCGGCGGTGACCAGTTCGAGCGCCATCTGTCGCCTTCCTCCCCCCGCCGCCGCGTTCACCCTAGCACAGTAGCGGCCGCCCGCTGGGCGGCCGGCCGTTCGGCCGGTCTTGCACGCCGAGCGGGCCGGACGTATGCTCGGACATGATGCGTCGTCTGTTGGTCGGGTTCGTGATAATCGCCGCTGTCGGCATGGCGAGCGGGGAGGAACTGTTCGTCCCCATGGTGGCCCAGCGCCAGGGGCTGGACGGCGCGTGGTGGAACACCGAGGTCTGGATCAGCAACCCGACGGTCGATACCGGTTCGTACGCGGCGGTCTTCCTCCCGGCCGGACAACCCAACCTCGAGGGCTTGCGCGCGGATCCGCCGCCCGAGGACCTGCCGCCGGGCGCCACGGTCTACCGCAACGACCTCGTCCCGGAGGGCGGCATCGGCGTTCTCCGCTTCATCACCACACCTGGCGTCGTGGTCTTCAGCAGGGTGTTCAACGCAGCCGGCCGCGGGTCGTTCGGGCAGGGGATGCCGGCGATGCCGAAGAGTGCGGCGACGCGGCCGGGGGAGATCGTGCAACTCGTCGGCCTGCGCCGCACGCCCGCGTTCCGCACCAACATCTCGCTGTTCAACCCGTCCACCGAAAGCGGGGTGGTGCACGTCCGGCTCTACCTCCAGCGCGGCGAGGTGGCGGGTGAGGAATCGTACCGGCTCGCGCCCGGCGGGTACCTGCAGCTCGTCGACGCCCTGCACGCTCTCGGGGTCCCGCGCGGCGAGCACGTGCGCGCGGAGGTGACGGGCACGGTCCCGTTCTTCGCCTTCGCCTCGGTGATCGACGCCCGTTCGGGCGCCCCGACGCTGGTGCCCGCGGCGCACTGAAACCGCCGGTCGGGACCGCGAAGGCCCGGCAGCGGTGGCTGCGGTCCGCCGACCGTGTCGCGCTTATACTTCGACCGTGGAGCCAGCGAACGGTGAGCGCGCGTCCGGCGGGTTGCGCCGCGTGCTGCGGCGCCAGTGGCGGCGGTTGCGGTACGCGGCCCGCCCGCCCGCGGTGCGGTTCATCTACGACCCGGCCTACGAGCGCAACATCTGGGGCGTGCCGCTCGACCCGCTGCGCGCCGACCGCATCCTGGCGTTTCTCGCCAACGAGGGGCTGGTCCGGCGTGAGGAGATCTCGGCGCCGCAGCCCGCCGCGCTCAAGAACATCCTGCTGGTCCACGCGCCGGGGTATCTGGACGCGCTGCAGCGCCCCGAGACGCTCACCGGGATCCTCGGCCGCGAGGTGAGCGACAGCGAGCTTGACCAGGTGCTCGACCTGCAGCGGCTCATGGTCGGCGGCACGATCCAGGCGACGCGCTGGGCGCTCGCGGCCCGGTGCGCCGCGGTCAACCTCGGCGGCGGTTTCCACCACGCGGGGCGCCTGCGCGGCATGGGGTTCTGCGTGTTCAACGACCTCGCCGTGGCGATCGCGCG
Source organism: Acidobacteriota bacterium (assembly GCA_003133645.1). Classification (GTDB taxonomy): domain Bacteria; phylum Acidobacteriota; class Thermoanaerobaculia; order Thermoanaerobaculales; family Thermoanaerobaculaceae; genus RBG-13-68-16. The sequence goes on from PKYI01000055.1 coordinate 35,151, forward strand.
CCTGCGGCAGCGCGGATTCACCGAGCGGGTGCTCGTGGTGGACCTCGATCTCCACGACGGCAACGGCACCCGCGAGATCTTCGCCGGGGACCCGACGGTGCACACCTTCTCGGTGCACAACGACCATTGGGGCGACACCGAGGCGGTCGCGTCCACCAGCATCGCCCTCGGCGGCGGGGTCGGCGACGAGCTGTACCTCGGCACGTTGCTCAAGGCGCTGCCCCCGGTGGTCGAGTCGTTCCGGCCGGGCCTGGTGCTTTACCTCGCCGGTTGCGACGTCGCGAGCGACGACGCGATCGGCAACTGGAAGATCACGGCCGAGGGGATCTTCGCCCGCGACCGGTTCGTGGTGGACCTCGTGCGCGGCCAGGGAGCGCGCCTGGTGGTGGTGCTCGGCGGCGGGTACGGCGACGCCGCGTGGCGTTACTCGGCGCGGTTTCTCGCCTGGCTTCTCGCCGGGTCGGCGATCGAACCCCCCGACAACGAGGAGCTGACCCTGATGCGCTTTCGCCAGATCAAGGCCACGCTCGACCCGGTGCGCCTGACCTCGACCACCGGCCATGGCGGCTGGGAGCTTACCGAGGACGATCTGGTCGGCATCCTCCCCGGCGTGCCGCGGCACACGCGCTTCCTCGAGTACTTCTCAAAGGTCGGGATCGAACTCATCCTCGAGCGCTTCGGGATCCTGCAGCAGCTCCGCGCCCGCGGGTTCAAAGCCCCGGTCGTGCACCTCGAGCTCGAGCACCCGCTCGGCCAGACCCTGAAGATCTTCGGCAGTGCCGATCGCCGCGAGTTGCTGGTCGAGCTGCGGGTGCACCGGAGCACGCGCGCGGTGGTTGGGTGCGAGGTGCTCGAGATCGAGTGGCTGCTGCTGCAGAACCCGCGCGAGCAGTTCACGGGCAGCCGCGCCCCGCTGCCGGGGCAGCAACACCCGGGGCTCGGCATGCTCCGGGAGATCTTCGGCTGGCTGGTGGTGGTGAGCGAGACGCTCGCCCTCGACGGCATCGTGTTCCGGCCCAGCCACTACCACGTCGCGGCACTGTTCCACCGCTACACCCGCTTCCTCGACCCGGCGGCGGAGGCACTCATGCGGGCGCTCGAGCGCGTGCTGGCCGAGACGCCGCTCGAACCCGCGTCGCAGGCGGTCGAGGAGGGGCACGTGGTCCATGTTGCGACGGGCGAGCCGGTCCGCTGGGAGGGGTGGACGCTGGCGTTGGCCGCGACCGACCGGCTGCGGGCGCGCACCGAAGGGGACGCGTACGAGGACGCCGTGCGCGCGGCGACGCGCGACCTGCGCCTGGCGCTGGGCGAGGAGCCCCGGCAGTGAACGCCGGCCGCCGCCGTCAGCCGACGGCGCCGTAGGCGACGTCGTGGGGATGGTCCTCGCTTTTCCGGCGGCGCTTCTCGAGGTACATCCGGTCGTCGGCTTCGCGCAGCGCCGCCTCGGGCTCGCCGCTGGGTGCGAGGCTGGCGATCCCGACCGAGATGCGGCACGGCGGCGTGCCCTCCTCGCCCTCCGCGAGGTCGGTGCGCAGCTTCCCCACGCGCGTCCCGACGGCCTCCGGGTCGAGTCCGGGCGCGATGACGAGGAACTCGTCGCCGCCGAGCCGGAACAACCTGTCGTCGCTCCGGAAAGTGTGTCTTAGCGCGGCGGCGACCCGCAGCAGGCAGGCGTCGCCGGCGATGTGTCCGAAGCGGTCGTTGATGTCCTTGAAGTTGTCCACGTCGAGGAAGATCACGGCGGCGCCGGCGGCCCGCACCCGCTCCATCTCGTCGCGCAACCGGCGCCGGTTCGCCAGCGCGGTCAGCGGGTCGAGGTCCACGAGCTGCCGCAGGCTCTCCTGGGATACGAGCAGCTCCCGGTTGAGGTGCTCGAGGTGCTGCGAGGACGATCCCTCGATCACCACGAGGATCGCCAGCGCCATGAACAGCTCGGCCCCGGCGTCGAGGAACGGGGCGTACTGCGCCTGGCGAGCGAGCGCCGCGCCGCCCCACACCGTCGGGAGCAGCAGCGGCACGTAGTGGAGGAAGAGCACGCTCTCCGCGAGCAGGGCGGTCCCCAGCCAGCGCGAGCGCGGGACGCGCGGTCGGCGCAGCACCCACACCGCACCGGAGGTGAGGAAGACGCCGGTGAGGAGAGACATCCCGAGCTGGAGGATCTCGCGGGTTGGGGCGAGCAGGCCGAGGGCAAGGCTCCACGCGGCCACGGCCGCAACGATCCACCGCAGCCGGGGGGACTGGACGCCGCCGGGCCGGAAGTGGTTGCGGGCGCCGGTCAGCAGCAGGAGGACATAGGCGGTCTTGAGCGCGACGTAGGCGGTGAGCGCCAAGCGCACGGCGGGCGGCGGCGAGAAGGTCGTTGCCAGGAACGCGGAGGTGACCGCGGCGGCGTCGGCGACCCACGCCGCCGCCCAGATGCGGACCTCCTGCAGGCGGATCGTCCGCATGAGGACGATGAAGAAGGCGGCCAGCAGCGTCGCGGTCCCGAGTTGGACCCCGAGCGACCAGCGCGCCAGCAGCTCGACCTCGGAGCTCACGGTGTCCGTCCCCCAGTCGTTGTCATAACGCCGGCCGCGCTCGAGCTATTCCTCGCTTCGTGGCTCCCTACGAACCGGTCTCGATGTGGGGCGCGCCCGCCGGGCGCGCGGTCGTTACAGCTCGATGTCGCTACGGCCCGCGAGTTGGTCGAGCGTCGTGACCGCGTGGCGCACGTGGGGGATCACGATCGAGCCGCCCACCACCAGCCCGACGTTGAGGGCGTCCACGATCTCGGGCGTCGTCCAGCCGGCCTTGACGCACTGGATGAGGTGGTAGTCCACGCAGTCGTTGCAGCGCAGGACGAGCGAGGCGACGAGGCCGAGCAGCTCCTTGACCCGTCCGGGGAGGGCGTCGTCCCGGTAGGCGGCGTCGTCGAGGTTGAAGAACCTCTTGATGCCGAGGTGGTCCTGCTGCAGGACCGACGCGTTGGCTGCCCGCCTTGCCGCGATGAACTCGTCGATGTCGCTCATGTCGCCTCCGCCCTGAGGCTTCAAGCTACCGCAACTCCGAGGCCGCTTCCAGTGGCGCCGGCGGGCCGCCCGCGCGCGGGGCCCCGCAACCGCTCCGGAGGTGACGAGGATCGCACGCTGTGCGGCGGTGTCGAGTACAATCACCGGCTGTGAAGCGTTTCCTCGCCCTCACCCTCGGTTGCCTCACGCTGGCCGCAACCATCTCGGAAGGTGCGCGCCCGGCGCCACGCCGGCGGCGGATGAGCCGCCCGGTCAACCTGGTCTGGTACGCCGAGGCCCTCGACGGACAGCCGGTCGAGGCGCGGCAGCCCGACGAGCCGATCAACCCGGCGTCGGTCGTCAAGATCGCGACCTCGCTGTGGTCGCTCGAGCGGCTCGGCCCCAATTTCCGCTTCGAGACGCGCTTCTTCGCCCGCGGCACCATCGACCCGGTGCGGCGGGTGCTGAACGGCGACCTCGTCGTGCAGGGGGGCGGCGACCCCGATTTTCACGTCGAGAACGCCTTCCTGGTTGCCCAGGCGCTCAACGAGCTGCACGTGGAGCGTGTCACAGGTTCCGTCATCGTCAACCGGCGGTTCTGGATGGGGTGGGAGAACGGTTCCGAGGGGCGGCAACCCGACCCGGTCAAACGCGGGATGCTGATGGCGACCCGGCTGCGCCAGGCTCTCGACCCGAGGCGCTGGAACGGCCCCACCAGGGCGGCCTGGCGCGAGTTCACGCTGCGCCGGAGCCTCATCGCGTCGCGGCCGCCCCGGGTTGTCGTCGCGGGCGGCGCCGGCGTCGACGGCGGGGCGGCCCCAGGCGAGATGCTCGTGGTCCACCGGTCGCAACCCCTGGCCGACATCCTGCGCCGTTTCAACTGCTACTCGAACAACGATATCGAACGCGTCGCCGCGAGCGTGGGCTCGGTTGACGACTTGGCCGCATTCGTGGCCGAGCGCTGCGGCGTGCCGCGCGAGACCGTCGAGCTGCAGACCGCCTCGGGCCTCGGCGAGAACCGCCTCACCCCGCGGTTGATCGTGCACCTGCTGCGGGAGTTAAAGAAGACCTGCGAGCGCCTGCACCTTCCGGTCGAGGCGCTGCTGCCGGTCGCGGGGTGCGATCCGGGCACGGTGAACCACCAGTTCCCGGAACTGGCCGACGGGCCCAACACCACGGCCGTCGTCGGCAAGACAGGGACGCTCACCACCACCGACGGCGGCATCGCCGTGCTCGCTGGGATCGCCCGCACCGGCCAGGGCGATCTGCTGTTCTGCGTGGCGGTGCCGCACGCGGGCGGCCAACTCAAAGGCGCGCGTCATGCCGAGGAAAAATGGGTGCTCGACCTGCTCGGCGCCCACGGCGGCGGCCAGCCCCGCCCGTGTGCCGGGATGCTCACCGCGCCCGATACCGGAGCCAGCGTCATCCTGCTTGGCGACCACGTGCTCCCGCCGCTCGGCGGGACCTCCTCGGTGACTCCACCCCCTCAGCCAACCGCGGCCGTGAACAAGTAGAAAGACGGAAGACGGAAAAGGGGAGAGGGAAAACGGGACGCGAGCTACCGTACCGCTCCTTGTCTTCCCTTTCCCATTTTCCTTCTACCCTCTTCCCTTCGCCCGTCCTGTCACATCTCGGGGCGGCCGGGGGTGGTGGCGGGGAGCGCACGGGTGCGCGCCCACGAGCGGATGGCTTTGATCTGCTCGGACATCGTGGTCGAGAGCGGCACGATCTGCCCCATCGCCATCAGCAGGTCGCGCTCCTCGACGGGGCGGCCCTCGGCGTTGCACGCGATGCGGGCCGAAACCACGGCCTGCTCGATCTCGGCGCCGTTCCAGCCGCGCCCGGCGGAGGCGAGGAGCACGAGGTCGTACTTGCCGGGGTCGAGCGCCTGGCCGCGCAGGTGGATGCCGAGGATCTCCTTGCGTTCCTCCTCGTTCGGCAGCTCGACGAAGAACACCTGGTCGAAGCGCCCCTTGCGGATGATCTCGGCGGGCAGTAAGGCGATTCGGTTAGCGGTGGCCGCGACGAAGACGTCGGCGCGGTGCTCCTGCATCCAGGTCAGGAACGTCGAGAAGATCCGCGTCATCGAGCCGGTCGCGCCCTCGGAGTAACCGGCGACCCCCATCTCGATCTCGTCGATCCACAGCACCGCCGGCGCCACCGCTTCGACGGCTTCGAGCGCGCGGTGGAACACCCACTCAGGCGAGCCCTGCACCCCCGCAAACACGAGGTTCATGTCGAGGCGGAAGAGGGGGAGCTTCCACTCTGTCGCGATGACCTTCACCGCCAGCGACTTGCCGCACCCGGACATGCCCATCAGCAGCACGCCCTTCGGCCGCGGCAGCCCCTGGGCCATCGCCTGCGGCGTGAACAGGGAGGCGCGCTGGCGCACCCACACCTTGAGCTGGTCGAGGCCCCCGAGGTCGCCAAGGCTCCTGATCGGGGGGACGAACTCAAGAATCCCCTCCTTGCGCATGATCTGCTCCTTCTCGGCGAGCACCTCGGCCATGAACGCGTCGTCCACGGTCTGGTGGCGCGTGAGAAGGCGCCGCAGCAGGCTCTCGACCTCGAGCAGCGACATCCCCCGGAGCGCGCCGATCAGGATCTGGGCGCGGTCGGGGTCGGCGGTCCGGCTGGTCTGCTGCAGGACGGCGGCGACGACCGCAGCGACCTCGCTCTCGTCGGGGAACAGCGAGGTCACGACGTAGGTCAGCGGCTTCATCTCGTACGGCACCTCGCCCTCGGGGGCGAGCGTGAAGAGGAACCGGCCGGTGTTGCGGATCGCGGCCGCGGTGTCGCGCAACCGCCGGAGCAGCGGACGGTTCCCCGGCAGCAGCGCCTGTAGGTCTTTGAAGACGTAGAAGCCGCGCGGTCCCTGGGTTTCCAGCCAGCGCAGCGCGGTGATCGGGTCCTCGGTGCCGGGCTGGCCGGTGAGGCCGTCGAGGCAGTTCCAGGTGACCACCGGCAGCGGCTGCGGCTTGGCGCCGGCGGCGAAGCGCTGAATCAACCGCTCGATGCGGTCCTCCTCGTTGGACAGGACCATGATCAGGGGGTAGGCGCTGGCGAGCGCCGTGTGGATCTGTTCGACGGTGGTGGCCATGCCACCATTGTAGAAGACCTTGCCTTGCTGGGCGCCGCCGGCGGGCGCCGCCGATAGCGGACCATCCGCGGCGTTGCGCTCGCCCCGTTCGCATCCTCACGTACCCTCCGGGTACGCTCCGGTGCGGCGGGGTTCGCGCGCCTTGCGGCTGGCCCACTCTCGGCGGCGCGGCTACACGCCCCGAGTGGCGAGGCCCTGCCTGCGGTGGAGCGTTCGTCTTCGAGGGGGACGCTCAAAGCCGCGCGGCCTGCGGCCGGCGCGGCCGGGTCAGGCGTGGGGCGCGGCCGAATCCGATGTGGGGCGCGCCCGCCGGGCGCGCTGTCGTTGAGCCCCACTGACCCAGCCACCGCTGACCACTGAGCACCGGCCACGTTTTCAGGTGACCGGACCGCTGGTTCCGGCGGCGTGGCTGCACGCCCCAAGTTGCGGCGCCCTGACTTTGGTGGAGTGGTCATCCGGCCCGCTCGCGGCGGCGGGCCTACCCGGCGCTCGCGAGAGCACTGTTTGCGGGCCGACCGTTTGCTACACTCCGCTGTCGTCGCGGTTGCTGTTGTACCGAGATGCCGGAGTGGCGGAATGGCAGACGCGCGACTCAAGACCCTGACATCTGGCGAAACCCACCGCCCCCGCGATTATCGAACCCGCCGGCGGTGATGGGCCGGTCGACCGTTTGCTACACTCCACGCGCCGCACCGCTGTAGAGGTTTCAGGTTGCCGGAGTGGCGGAATGGCAGACGCGCGGGACTCAAAATCCCGTGTCCGCAAGGGCGTGAGGGTTCGACTCCCTCCTCCGGCACCAATCCCCGCGATGTGAGCGGCGTCCTTCAGACCCGGGGCTCGGGCCTCCGCAACGCGGCTGCGACCTGCGGCGGGCTCACCTTGCCGACCTCGAACACGGTGGCGCCGGCGAGTGACCAGCGGGAGGCGACGGCGTCGAGGCAGTCGCGGCGGACGACGAGCAGGAGCGGGGTGGCGCGCGCGATGAGGCCGTCGAGTTCGCGTGACCAGCCGGCGCCGCGCAGCTCCCACGGCCCGACCTCGTCCACCACGATGACGTCGGCTTGATCGGCGGCGAGCGCGGTGCGGCCGAGGGCCAGCCCGGCCGGATCGACCCAGAACGAGCCTTCCTCGCGCCAGCCGGGTTGCGGCTCGCGGCAGGCCAGCGGCCGCCGTGCCCCGGTGGCGAGATCGACGACCTCGAACGAGAACCGGGCGCCGTCGCGCCATGCGCCCGGGGCGAGGATCCCGCCAACCCGCCGGCCCGAGGCGCGCAGGAGTTCGACCGTGGCGGCGGCGAGCGTGGTCTTGCCCGATCCGCGCTCGCCGGTCACGACGGCGACCGCAGCTCGTCCGGGCGGGTGGGCGAGTCGTTCCACCAGCGCATCGAGCCGCGGCAGCATCGAGGCGGTCGCGGCGCCGGGGTTGCGGAGGAGCTCGCGCGCGGAGGGGACCGACGCGATGACCTCCGGCAGCGTCGCGAACGCCGCCTCGGTGGCGTCGAGCAGCGCGCCGGCGCCGTGACGCCCGAGCCAGGCCCGCAGGCCCGGGTGGGTCAGCTCGACGTCGATGGCCGCGAAGCAGGCGGCGACGAACATGGCCCGCAACGTCATCTCCATACCGACCGCGAGCGCGACCGGTAACGCCGCGCCGGAGCCGAACTTCATCACCGCCGTCGCGGTGAGCGTGATCGTCAGCACGCCGATCCAAAAGCCCGGCCGCATGAGCCGGCGCAGCGCGGCGCGGTAGCGCAACGCGGCGGCGGCGACAAAGACGGCCATGCCGGCGGCTGCGACCGGAAGGGGCACGCACGAGAGGGCCACGAGGCCGAGCGGCAGGGCGGCGAGCAGGAACACGAGGGCGGGCAGGGACGGCGTGACCGCGGGCGCCGGGCGGGCCGGGCGCACCGGAAGCGACGAGCCGCCCTGTGCCGCCGGTTCTCCGGCGGCGTGGTAGCCGCCAGCCCGCCAGCCGGTGGCGGCAGCGGCGACCCCGACCGCCATGTTGACGAGGGCGAGGGCGGCGATCGGGCCCACGGCGCCGAACGGCATCGGGCCGAGCTGCTGCGCGGCCGACCCGACGAGCTGGCGGTACACCTCGACGAGGTTCGTCCCGTAGCTGAGGAGCAGGCTCAGGAGGAGGTGGAGGAACGTCCAGGACATCGCCAGGACGCCGCCGATCACGCACCCGAGCAGCCCGCCGCGTCCGATGGTGAGGCCGGCCTCGAAGGCAAACCCCTCCATGCTGATCGCCAGCATCGGGCCGAGCAGCACGGCGCTGGGCGACGCCGATTTCATGATGGCGGCCACCAGTCCGGCACGCCAAACGACCCCGCGCCCGCCCCACCTGCGCTGCGCGCCGGAAAGCAGGAGCACCGCGATCGCCGTCAGCGCGTGACCTCGGAACGGGACCTTGAGGTTGTGCAGGAAGCTGCCGAGGACGATTTCCGACGTCGCCCACAGGCTTCCGAGCGCGGCGGCGCGCAGCCACTTCGGGTTGCTTCGCCACCGTCCCGCGGCCGCCGTCACGCCCATCCGCTCTCCACTGCTCGCGGACGATACCACGGCCCCCGCGCCAGCGACCGAGGCGGACGTTGCTGAATTCCTGCCTCTCTTGCGACCGCGCCGGAGATCGTTACTCTGTCGATGTTTATCAAGTACTTGACAACAGGGTTATGTAGCGATATAAATTGCATCGGTAAATGGTCGAGTAAAGAGCTCGGCCTGATTTTTGGGTCGCTTTGTGAAGTGGTGCACAAGGAACCTGAGGCACCGGGCGTAGGGCGCCGGTGCATGCGGGGAACCCAGCGGTGACTTGGGGGGGCGGACGTTTTGAAAGGAGAGGAAGCGATGCGTTACGTGTTGGCAGGGGTGCTCATGCTCGCTCTTGTGCCTACTTTCACAATGGCACAGACCCAGAGCAACGACGACGGAGCGGCCGGACTCCGCAAGGACATCCAAGAGCTCGAGAACCGGCTCGACAAGGTGGAGCGAACCTCCGCCATGGACCGCATCCGGTTCTCGGGGGACTTCCGGTTCGAGGCGCACTCGATCCAAGCGTCCATACCGGACCACTACGACGGGATGATGTTGCAGAACGGCCTGGTGAACACGATCTTCTACTACGGCGCCACCGGGCAGCTGCCGAGCAGCCCGAGTGCCGTCAACCAGTTCATCGGCCAGCACTACGCCGATTACCTGTACTTCACCAACAACCTGACGTTCAACCAGCTCAAGGGGTATATGGGGATGTTCCCGGCGGCGATGCAGCAGCAGCTCATGGGCTCGCTGATGCCGGGCGCGTTCGTCAAGGGCTACGACGTCAACAACTCGATGATGTACACGAGCCGGTTGCGCCTCTCGATGTCAGCCGACGTAGCAGAGAACGTCTCGTTCGGTGGCCGGCTGGCGATGTACAAGGTGTGGGGCGACTCGACCGGCGTGCAGGTGTTCAACGGTCAGGCCAACACCTTCAACATCGACGGGACCACCACGACGGTGCCGAACTCGGACATCCTCCGCGTCGAGCGCGCCTACTTCGACTGGAAGGACGTCGGCGGGCTGCCGATGTACATCTCGATCGGCCGGCGTCCCTCCACCGGTGGGCCGCCGATGAACCTCCGTCAGGACGAGCTGCGCGGCGGCACGCCGATGGGCTCGCTCATCGACTTCCAGTTCGACGGCATCACGATCGGGTACCACCTCTTCGAGCAGTCGACGTTGCGCCTCTGCTACGGCCGCGGCTACGAGTCGGGGTTCGGCAACGGCGAGGTCCTCCAGCAGCCCGCAGACCGGCTCAAGGACGCCGACTTCCTCGGCGTCAACTGGGACATCTGGAGCAACGACAGCATGCTGGTCCAGACCACGATCGCGAAGGCGTTCAACCTCACCGACGGCTTCAACGGCCTGATCGTGCTTCCCAACAACCCGCTCACCGGAGCCCCGATCACCGCGCCGGTGGTAATGCGCTACACCCCGTCGGCGAACCTCGGCGACATGGACATCGCGGGGCTCGTGGTCCAGCGTTCGGACGGCCCGTTCGACTACTTCGTCAACGTTGACTACATGAAGAGCCACCCCAACGGCATGACCACGCCGTTCGGCGGGCTGTTCTGCGATCCGTTCGAGACGCCGGAGCCGCACAGCGGCACGATGGTCTACGTCGGCGGCCGCTACACGCTGCCCAACGAAAAGACGATGATCGGCCTCGAGTACAACCAGGGCTCGAAGTACTGGTTCAACTTCACGCCGTCGCAGGACGACATCATCGCCCCCAAGACCGACACCCGCGGCAAGGTCGTCGAGGCGTACGTCATCCATCACATCGCGCAGAAGTTCCTCGTCAAGCTCGCCTACATCAACTACACCTACGACTACTCGGGCTCGGGCTGGCAAATCGGCGCGCCGAAGAAGCTCAACTCCACGCCGGTCCTCGGCTTCCCGACGTACGACAAGGCGCAGATGCTCACGCTTTCGATGACGGCAAGGTTCTAACGGCAGGGAACAGGGCACCCGGCACCGGGGACCGGAACAAACGTCCGATCCCCGGGCCAAGCCGGGAGAGTGGCCGGCAGGCCACGAAGGGAGACATGGAATGAGAGGCAAGACCTGGACTGCAACGTTTATCGCGATCGCCGCGTTCACGGCGGCCGTGGCACTGGCAGGCGGCAGCGAGACCAAGGGGAAGTTCTTCTTCAAGAAGAACTGCAAGACCTGCCACACCAAGGGCGCCAAGGGGGGCGAGGTCACGCCGCTCACCAAGACGCAGGAGCAGTGGCAGCGCTACTTCAAGACGGGGACGCACAACAAGGAGACCGAGAAGCTCTCGACCTTCCTCACCCCCGAGCAGATGACCGACGTGCAGACGTTCCTCGTCAACCACGCGGCCGATTCGCCGCAGCCCGAGACCTGTGGCGGCTGATGCCGTTGTGCGGGACGACCGACCGCTCCGGTGACCGGGGCCCGGCGCGCGATCGCCGGGCACCCGGCCGGCCGGGGTGGGGGTCGCGAGGGGTAGACGCCGGTTGAGCTGGCTATCAGGGGAAAGGGGAGCATCTTCATGAACAGCATCGGTCGGAACGCGTGCCGCGCGCGGCGGGGCCTCGCACTTGCAACGACGCGAGTGCTCGCGGTCAGCGCGGCGTTCCTGGTTGCGAACCTGGCGTCCACGATCGTGAGAGGCGCGGCGCCTCTGGCCGAGCCGCCCCGGATCAGCCACCCGCTTCTCGTTCTCAAGGACGCGACGGGGAAGAACGTCCTGGAGACTGGTGAGCCGATCAGCACCCGGCAGACCTGCGGTGGTTGCCACGATTACGACTTCATCACCGACAGCTTCCACTTCCAGCAGGGCAAGAACGAGATGAACGCGAAGCTGCTCGCCTCCCACGGGATCGCGCCGTTCAACTCGTCGCCAGGCATGTTCGGGAAGTTCTCCATCATCCCCAACCGGCAGTTGACCCACGCCGGGGTCGCAGACGTCTCGGATTACGACATGAGCCAGCCCGAGTGGCTGACCAAGTGCGGCGTCTGCCATACCGGCGGGGGCATCTCGGAGGTCGACCTCGCCGGCCACCGCTTCCTTACCCCGGAGGCCAAGGCGAACGGGTCCCTCGACCCCAGCTACACGGTCAGGGATCGCGTCTCCGGCAAGGTCGTCCCGTGGGACTGGGCCAAGAGCGGGGTCGCCGAGAGCGACTGCTTCCTCTGCCATGTGCCCAAGGCCAGCCGGGGCGCCCGCCGCGAGGCGATGACGGCCGGGAACTTCCGCTGGGCGGACAACGCGACGCTCGCCGACACCGGGATCGTGGTCAAGCAGGCGAACGACACGTTCACCTACAACCACGCCGCCTTCAACCCGGACGGCACGGTCAAGGCTGAGGCCCTCGGCCTCTCCGACCCGACGCTCGAGAACTGCGCCCAGTGCCACGGCTTCACGGCGAAGAACGCCACGGTCATTCAGGCGATCCAGCACGCCGACATCATGCGGGGCACCGAAAAGGCGGGCTGGATCTACAACGGCGCCAAGATCAGCGACACCGTCACCCCGAACATCGCCGGGCGGGAGCAGATGGACTTTCCCTGGGACGTGCATGCGGCGAAGGGGCTGATCTGCATCGACTGCCACTTCTCGCCCAACAACCCCGGGCGCATGATTCAGACCGACGCCGCCAAGAACCTCAACTACCGGCCCGGCATGAACGACATCGCCGTCTACCTCAAGCGCCCCGACCACAACTTCGCCCGCGGCAACATCCCGCCCGAGACGGTGAACATGACGCGCCACAACACGATGCGGGGCTGCGAGGATTGCCACGACGCGGAGAAGGCCCACGCATTCCTGCCCTACAAGAGCCTGCACTTCAAGGCGCTGGCGTGCCAGACGTGTCACATCCCGGAGGTCCACTTCTGGGCGTACCGCAGCGACGAGTGGGGCTTCCTGATGGACACCGGCACCAGCCGGATCACGTTCCGCGGCATCGACGGCGACATCGTGAACCCGGATGCCAAGGTGACCGGCTTCAAGCCCGCGTTCATCCCGGCCCGGGGCAAGGACGGACAGACCGAGATCCGCCCCACCAACCTCGTGACCGGCGTCTACTGGTTCGACCGGAGCAAGGGACGGCCGGTGTTCACGTGGCAGGTGCAGCAGGCGTTCTTCACCGGCTGGGACCCCGACAACGGCTGGACCTACCGGCCCGAAATCGTGAAGGCGTTCGGGGACAAGGACGGCATCATCGACCGGGACCAGGCCAGGTACGACTCCCCCGAGAAGATCGCGCTGGTGCGCGGGCTGCTGCAGAAGTACGCGGGGATCAGCGACCCAGAGCTGCGCATCGAGGTGGTCCCCTGGGCGATGAGCCACAGCATCGCCGGCAAGGGCCAGGCCACCAAGGCCTGCACGGCGTGCCACGCCAAGAACAGCATCCTGCACCGACCGCTGGACCTCGACAACTTCCTGCCCAAGGGGGTCCCGACGTTCTTCCAAGGGCGCAAGATCGACGTGGTCAGCTGGCGGGGCAAGGAGCCGGGATTCGACAACCGGCCGCTGCTGGCGTCGTTCTACATCATCGGCAACAGCCGGGTGGCCTGGATCGAATGGCTGGGATGGCTCTCGGTGGCCGGGGCTTTGCTCTTCGTGCTGATCCACGGCGGTGTGCGCATCTTTGGAGGTCGCAGATGAACGCCCAGGAACCGCTCTACTCGCTGCACGAGAGGATCTGGCACTGGCTGCAGGCGGCGGGGATGATCGTCCTGCTGCTCAGCGGCTTCGCCGTTCACTACCCCGACCGCTTCGGGGTGTTCGGCTCGATGGCGAACGCAATCAGCCTGCACTCGTGGATCGGCTTCGCGCTGATCCTCAACGCATTTCTCGGGCTCTTCTACCACCTGACGGCGGACAAGTACCACCACTTCCTGCCCAAGATGGACGACTTTACCGGGGGTGCGGTCCGCCAGGCGCGCTTCTACCTCTACGGCATCTTCAAGGGGGAGCCGCACCCCTTCGAGACGGACCCCCGCCACAAGCTCAACCCGCTGCAGAAGGTGACCTATCTGGCGCTGCTCAACATCCTGCTGCCGTTCCAGATCGTCACCGGCGTGCTGATGTGGGGGGCGAACCGCTGGCCGGCGGCGTTCGAGCGGGTCGGTGGGCTGCGCGTGCTCGGGCCCGCCCACACGCTCGGCGCCTACCTCTTCCTCGCCTTCGTCATCGGCCACATCTACCTGGCCACCACCGGCCACTCGCCGCTGAGCCTGATCCGAGCGATGATCACGGGCTACGAAGAACCGGTCCGGCACAGGCGCGCGGCGGAGGAGACGGAACCGGACGGCGCTGGCGACGCCCCCGCCCCCGTGGGAGACGCCACCACCCCGCCCGTGAAGTCGGCAGAACCCGTGCCAATTCCCCCGGACGCGTGAGGCCCTGACCTCCGAATCAGGAGGTTGGCGGCCGACTCGCGCGGCACGTCTCCGGGATCAGGATGTAGGGGCAGCCCATGCGGCCGCCTCCCTACCGTCGCCAAGCTTTCTGGATCCAGGGGACGGCGGCGCGCAGGTACGGGACGAAGCCCGGCACCTGGTAGTGCGTGAGACCGCCCACAACGTCAAGCCTAACCGCGACACCCTTCGCCTGGAGCTGCTTGACGACGTCCGCGGTCGGCTTGAGCAGGAGCCGCTCGTCGTCGCGGCTATGGATGACGTACAGGGGGATCCGCCAGTCGATCTCGGCGGCGTGCGCAAGCGGCAGGCCGGAGACGATGAGCGCGGCGGAGAAGCGGTCCTGGTGGCGGGCCGCGAGGTACCACGTCCCCATCGCGCCCATGCTGTAGCCGGTGAGCAGGACCCTCGCCGGGTCGATGCGGTAGGCGCGCATCGCGTGGTCCACGAGGGCCAGCACGTCGGCCTCGCTCACCGGGTCGGTCCAGTCCCGGCCGCGGCAGTCGGGGGCGGCGATGAGGGCGCCGAGGTCGCGCAGGCCGGGCTCGACGAGTCCGATCAGGAACTCCTTGCCGAAGAGCGGCGTGACCTTGCCCGCGAAGTGCAGCGCCACCACGAGCGGCACCGGCGTCGCGCCGGTGTAGCCTGCCGGCACCGCGAACGTGACGCGGAGGCCGCCGGGTTGGAGGACCTCCTCGCGGATCGTCGATGGTTTGGCGGCCGCGGCGGCGGCTGCGGCAACGGTGATTGCGAGCGCCGCGGCCGCGAGCCCGGCGAGGGCCGGCATCGCTGCACCGGAGCCGGAGGCGTGTGCCGTCGCGTGCGTCGCTTCCCTCACAGCGGATAGCGTGAGGCCGGCCCGGACCTGCGTCAAGGCTCCGGGGCGTTGGCGAGCTGCCACGCGAGCACCGCGGTCGCGGCGACGCCGTCGCGCAGCGCCTGCGGGTCCACCTTATCGAGGGTGTCCGCCTGGGTGTGATGGATGTCGAAGTAGCTGGGGAGGTCGACCCGCAGGCCCACCGCCAACACGCCGTCGCGCGCGATCGGCGCGATGTCGGTGCCGCCGCCGCCGAACCGCACCGGCAGCCCGACCGGCTTGACGGCGGCCAGGAACCACGCCATCTGTTGCGGCGTGCCGGAGACCCCGAGTTCGATCGGCGGCCCGCCGCCGCTGTCGCTCTCGTACGCCGCGACGTGGCGCTCGGCCTTGTGCGCGGCCTCGTACGCCTTGCCGCCGTCGGAACCATGCGCCTCGTTGACGAAGAGGACGCCGCGGATCGTGCGCTCGGGGGCGACGCCGAGCGCCTTGATGAGCCGCAGCGCCTCGATGACATGGATCACGCCGGCGCCGTCGTCGTGGGCGCCCTGGCCGACGTCCCAGGAGTCGAGGTGAGCGCCGATCAGCACGATTTCCTGCGGCTTGGCCGCGCCGCGGACCTCGCCGACGACGTTCGCGGTCTCGACGTTGCCGGCGCTGTGCGCCTCCATCTCGAGGCGCACGCGCGCCTCGACGCCCGCCTGAGCGAGGCGCGTGATCCACTCGGCGTACTCGGCGGCGATGATGGCGGCCGGGATCCTCGGCTGCGCCGGGTCGTAGCTCAGCATGCCGGTGTGAGCGGTGGCGAGGGAGTGCACCGGCGCGGCGCGGACCAGCACCGCAACGGCGCCGTACGCGGCGGCCTTCGACGCGCCGAAGGCGCGGAACGGAAAGTAGATCCCGTAACGGGCGCCGCCGGAAGCGTCGGGCGGGATCACCGGATTGAAGAGCACGATCTTGCCCTTGACCTGCGGGCCGAGTTCATCGAACGAGCGCACCACGACCACCGGCGCCTCGACGCCCGGTGTCCCCACCGACTCGCCGATCCCGAGCATCGGCAGGCCGTGGACGACCGGCGCGGTCATGACGGCGCGCTCGCGGCCGCGCACCCACAGCTCGGTGGTCACCGGCTCGAGCCGGACGGCGTCGAGACGGTCCTCGCGCATCGTAGCTGCCCCCCACGCCACCGCCTGCTGGAACGGGAGGGAGCCGGCCAGCCGCGGGCCGATGCGATCGCACAGGTGGGCCAGGCGCTCCCAGGCGAGCGGGTCGGTCGCGGCGCTCGCGCGCAGCTCTGCCGCGAGATCGCGGGGGGCTGGTTTTGCCGCCGCGGGCGGCGCTTGGGCGGCGGCCGGCAACGCCAGTGCCGCGCCCAGGAGCACGGCGGCGACATGATCAACGCCGATACGGCGGCTGTGGTTCGTGTGCATGACTGGCCCCCCGCTGCGCGCCGGGATCGTCCGGGCGCGCACTGAATCGTCGTTGAAGAGCGTTGACCCTCCCGGGGAAGGGCGCGCGAGGCGCCCAAGACCCCCGGCGATGGCTACTCCGCGGCAGGCGCCTGGTCGCCGGGGTGCCAGAGGTTCTTGTCCTGCAGGAGTTGCTCGGCGGCGGCGACGCCGGTGCGGAACTCGTCCCACAGCTCCGGGGTGATGGTCACGCCCTTCTTGGTCGGCGCCAGCTCGCCGTTGGCGTCCGTGTAGAACAGCCGAAAGTCGATGTACGTCTTGCCCTTGAAGACGGAGAGCGAAACCCGCATCGTCTCCTCGCCGTTGCGCTTGAACTCGTGGATTACCGTGCGATCATCAGGCATCGGTTGCCTCCCTGCGCCGGGAAGTCTAGCAGGTAGGTAGCCGGGGGAGGGGACCATGGCAGAGAAGAGCACCGGGGCCTCGGTGATCCCGCCGCAGGCCGTAAAAGCATTGCCCGTGAAGCGCGCCCGCGGCGCGCGGATGGGCGTTCTGATCGGGCCCGAGCAGGGCGCACCGAACTTCATCACCCGCCGCTTCGTGCTGGCGCCGGGGGCGCGCATCCCCGCCCACCGCCATCCGACGATCGAGCACGAGCAGGTGATGGTGCGCGGCGAGATGGTGCTCGGCATGGACGCCGAGGTGCGCAACGTGCGTGCGGGCGACGCCATGTACCTGCCGGCGGGGTGCGCGCACTGGTACGAGAACCGCACAGCCTCCGAGGCCGAGTTCCTCTGCGTCATCCCCAACACCACCGGCTACGAGACCGAGTGGCTGGAGGAACCGCCCGAGGGGGCGTTCCCCGGGTGATCGGGCCCGCCGGGCGCGGGGTGCGCCCCCGGTCGAGGGCCCGACCCGGAACGCCTTGAGCGCCATCGAGCCGGCTGAATCCACACCCGCGACCGCCAACGGGACCGCCACTTCCCCGGTTGCCGGGCGCAGGTTAGTGCCGCGGCTCGAAGATCCCGAGGTCGCGGTTCTTGCGCATGTTGTCCCAGGTGAAGAAGCGGCCGTTCATCGCGACGTAGACGCCGTGCGGGAGGCTCTGGGCGAGGGAGATCGCGCTGCCGAGGTTGAACAGGCCGTCGGAACTGCCGAACGCGTACGGCACCATCGCGCCGGTCAGGACGACGGTCTTGCCGGTCAGGCCCTCGCCCAGGACGCGCGCGGTGTTCTCCATCGTGTCGGTGCCGTGGGTGATGACGAGCCGTTCCTCGTCGGCCCGGCGGCAGTTGTCGAGGATGAGGGCGCGGTCGGCGTCGGTCATTTCGAGGCTGTCCACCATCATCAAGGTGCGCACCTTGATATTCACGTGGCAGCGCCCCAACCGCAGCATCTCGGCGATATGCGTGTCCTGGAAGTACAGCCGCCCGTGGATCTCGTCGTACTCCTTGTCGAACGTGCCTCCGGTGATGAACAGGCCGATGCCCATGGCGCCTCCGCTCTCTCGGCCGGCGATCATACGCGAAGGGTTTCGGGCACGTGACCTACGCTTCCCTGGCGGCGACCTGCCGGACGACGTCGAGGACCGAGCTGTCGTCGGCCTTGACGATCTCCACGGCCTCGCCGGAAAGGTCGGGCTCGGGCATCAGCGGCCCGAGCCCCCTGGCCTTTGCCATCGCCTTGGCGGCGAGTTCCTCGATCGAAATCAGGCTGATCCCCGCCGCGGGTGCGTTGGTTCTGAGCGCATCGAGGTACTGCGAGCGCGACGCGGGGTTGATGACCGCGTCCTCCTCGGTGATCACGAGGTCCACGAGCTCGCCCGGCATCGTCACCGTGTTGACGCGCTCGCGGATCGACGGGTAGCTCTGGCCGCGGCGCTTGGAGAAGCCGGCCAGGGTCGTGAAAATGATCGTGAGCTTGGAGCGGCCGACGTTGGGGCCGCCGCCGATCCCGCCGACGAAGCGGCCGTCGTAGCCGGTGACGGTGTTGACGTTGAACTCCGTGTCGATCTCCGCGCACGAGAGCAGGGAAAAGTCGAGCAGCGGCGTCAGCGTGCCTTTGCACGCGAGGTTGGCGTAGATCGAGGAGGTGACTTCCTGGTGCCCGGGGTCGGTGAGGAGCGAGTCGAACACCTCGGGGGTGGGCTGGAAGCACTGCCCGTGCAAAATCAGCTCCACCGCGCCGCGGTGCAGCATCTCGACGTGGATCTGGGTGATCCCGCCGATCGTGAACGAGGCCTTGAGGCGGTTCTCGGCGAAATGGTCGGAGAGCCGTTGCAGGATTGCGAGCGACGCCCCGGAGCCCGACTGGAACGCCACCCCGTCGCGCAGCAGGCCGGCTGCGCCGAGCAGCGCCATCACGCGGTCGGCGACCTTGAGGTTGCCGGCGCTCATGATGCGGGCGAGGTCGAGGGTGCCGGCCCCGATTCCGGCGGCGTCGCCCACCTTCTCGAACGGCACCACGAAGTCCACGTGCTCCATCGAGATCGAGCGGTGGGGGAGGAAGCGGTCGAACACGGTTCCTGCGCAGACGCAGGCGTAGTCGGCGTAGCGCACGTCGGCATCGAACAGGCCGAGCGGCCCGCAGCGCTCGTCGCAATTGCCGAGCACCCCCGAGGCGTTGCCCCAGGGGTCGGCCGCCGGGGCCGGGAAGATCGCGAGGCGCACGGGCTCGATCCCGAGCGCGATGTCGCGCTGGCGCCCGCCGTGACTGCACCCGATGACCCGCACCGGCAGCAGCGCGCCGCCACCGGCGGCCTTCGCAAGGCCGCCGTAGGGGTTGCCGTAGATGTAAGCGATCGTGCCGTCCCGGACCGCCTCGACCAGGTAGTCCAGCTCGCCGAAGTAGGCGTTGCCGATGAGGCGGATCCCCTTGCGGCCTCGCCGCGTCAACTCCGCGATGACGGCGCGGAGGAAGCGGTCGCCCCCGGTGCGGTAGTAGTGCGGGAACGACACGGCGTCGCCGTCGCGCACCACGTCGAACGCCTGTTCGAACGTCGTGACTTTGGAGGACCCGTCGAACGGGCGACGCGGGATGCGGGCGGGATGCGTCGCCTCGTCCGGCATCTCGGCGTACGCGCCGGCAAACGGACGGAAATCGCGGCCCGCGATCGTGGTCGGGACGTCGCGGCCGAGGGAGTTCGTCTGCCATCTCTCCAGGCGCATGCGCCACCTCCCGGCGAGGAGGGTAGAAGAAAAGGAAATACTTCACAAGCGCGACGCCCCGATGGGCGCGCTACACTCGCGCGGGGAGGAAACCCTGTGCCGATCATCTGTGCCTTGGTTGTCGCGGCGGCAGTCCACTCGTCCGCTCCGTCTGTCGTGGCGCCGCTGCGCCTGGCGCACGTGTCCGTTGCATTGCCGAGCCGCGAGGTGCTGCGGGTGACGTTGGCCGCACCAGCCTCGGCGGCGAAGCTCGCGGCCGGGATGAACGCGCAGCGCCTGACGCTTGGCGGGGTGCCGATCCCGCTCGCAACGCCTGTGGACGTGACGGTCGTGGGCGGCGAGATATGGCCCGTTTTCGACGTGCGGCTCGCCGACGTGCCGGAGGCCGTGCTCGGGCTCGACCCCAACCGCGTGCCGCTGCTGTGGGAGGGGCTCGACGGTGCGGGCGCGCTGGTCCTGGCAGTCGGCGGGACCGTTGACTTCGGGGATCCGGGCGACGTCCAGGTCCCGGTCACGGACCTCTACCACGCCTACGCCACGTTGACGGACTTTACGGTCACGCCCGGACTCTCGGCGGTGAACGTGCACGGGCTCCTTGGTCTGTTCAACCCGTTCTCGTTCGACCTGGTCGCGACGCGCATCGAGCTGACGGTCAAGGTCGGGACGGAGACGGTGCTGGCGACGAAGCGGCCCGGGTTCCGGTTGCGCGCCGGGCAGAGGAGCGACGTGCTGGTGGACCAGGACGTGCCGCTCGCGGACGCCGCCGGGGGCGTCGGCGCATTCCTGCGCGGCGAGGCCGCCGTGCTCGAAGGGACGCTCATCCTGCGGACGCCGCAGGGCGAGCGGGCCGTCCCGCTGCACATGCGCGCCGCGATGAAATAGACAGCTACAGGCGCTTCAGGACGCAGGCGGCGGCGAGAACGAGGTGGGCGCCGGCTTCAACCTCGGCCGCGGTCGTGAAGCGGCCGAGCGAGAAGCGCACGGTGGCCGTCGCGATCGCCGCGTCCACGCCCATCGCGGTGAGCACGGCGGACGGATGCACGGCGCCGGTGTGACACGCCGCGCCCGCGGAGGCCGCGACCTCGTCCGCGAGCGCGGCGAGGAGTTCATTGGCATCGACGCCGGGGAACGCCACGCTCGCGGTGTTCGGGAGGTGCAGCTCGCGGTGGCCGTGAAGGACGAGGCCGGGGAAGCCGCCAGCCAGGCTCGCCTCCAGCGTATCGCGAAGGGCGGCCAGGCGCGGCGTCTCGCCGGCGAGGTCGCGGCGCACCAGCTCGCACGCGGCGCCCAGGCCGACGATCCCGGGCACGTTCTCGGTGCCGGCGCGCAGCCCCCGCTCGTGGCCCGCGCCATGGATCATCGGCGCAATCGCGACACCCCGGCGCACGACGAGGACGCCCACGCCTTTCGGCGCGTACAGCTTGTGCCCGGCGACGGTGAGCAGGTCCACGTACAGGGTGCCGGCGTCCACCGGGACCTTGCCAACGGCCTGCGCCGCGTCGGTGTGCACGAGCACGCCGCGCCGCCGGCACGCCTCGGCGACCTCGGCGACCGGCTGCAGGGTGCCGACCTCGTTGTTCGCGAGCATGAGCGAGACGAGGATGGTGTCGGGTGCGAGGGCACGCGCCACTTCGTCTGGATCGGCCCGGCCGGTGCGGTCGACGCCGACGACCGTCAGCCGGATGCGGCCCGCGCGCTCGAGGGCGCGGGCGGTGGCGAGCACCGCCGGGTGCTCGACGGCCGAGGTGACCACGTGACCGCCGCCGCGCGCTTCCACGACGCCGGCGAGCGCCCAGTTGTCGGACTCGGAGCCGCCGCTGGTGAAGACGACCTCGTCGGGGAGGACGCCGAGGCACGCCGCGACCTCAGCGCGCGCCGCCTCGACCATCTCCTTCGCCATGCGGCCGCGGCGATGGCCGGACGAAGGGTTCCCCCAGCCCTCGCGCAGCGCTGGCAGCATCGCCTCGACGACGCGGGGGTCCACCGGCGTGGTGGCGTTGTTGTCGAGGTAGATGAGGTTGTCCTCCGGCGCGTTCACCTCGCCATGATAGCGATCCTCCGCGATCGCGTGGCAACCCGGCGCGGGCCGGGGTAAACTCCGGCGGATGGCGCCTCCCGCCCTCTGGCTCTACCGTGCGCTGATGGCGGTATCGCTGCCCGTGATGGCGCCGTTCCTGCTCGCCGCCGACCGCCGGCGCGGCAAGAAGCGCCCTCCCTGGTCGCAGAGGCTGGGGTGGAACCTGCCCGCGATCCCGGCCGGCGGGGTCTGGGTCCAGGCGGTCTCGGTGGGCGAGGTCGCGGTGGCGCGTCCGCTGCTGGCCGAGCTCCGCCGCCGCCACCCCGGGCTGCCGCTCGTCCTCTCGGCGACGACCGCCACAGGCCTCGCGATGGCCTCGGGCGCCCAGCTCGCCGATGTCACGCTGCCGTTTCCCGTGGACCTGCCCGGTCCGGTGCGCCGGCTGATGGACGCCGCCCGGCCGCGCCTGGTCGTGCTCGTCGAGACCGAGCTGTGGCCCGAGCTGCTCGCCGCCTGCGGCGGGCGAAACATCCCGGTCGTGCTCGTCAACGCCCGTGTGTCCGAGAAGTCCTTCCGTGGCTACCGGGCGGTGCGCCCGCTGCTGCGCCCGCTGCTCGCGCCGGTCTCGCTCGCCCTCGCCCAGGACGAGCAGTCGGCGGGGCGCCTGGCGGCGATGGGCATCGGCGCGGACCGCGTCATGGTGACCGGCAACGTCAAGTTCGACGCGACGCCGCCGGGCGCGGCGCCGAAAGCGCTGGAGGGACTCCGCCGGCTCGCGGGCGGACGGCCGGTCCTGGTGGCGGGGTCGACGATGCCGGGCGAGGACGAGGAGGTGCTCGACGCCCTCCTGAAGCTGCCTCCCCGGACGCGCCCCTTCCTCCTGCTCGCGCCCCGGCACCCGGAGCGCGCCGCGCAGGCGGCGCAACTGGCGGCCGACCGCGGCCTGACGGTGGTTCGCCGCACCCTCCTCGACCGGGCCGCCCCGGGGTGCGAGGTCGTCGTCCTCGACACGGTGGGCGAGCTGGCGGCTCTCTACCAGCTCGCCGACGTGGCGTTCGTCGGGGGCTCGCTGGTCGCGACCGGCGGCCACAACCCGATCGAGCCGGCGCACTTCGGCGTACCCGTGATCACCGGGCCGCACGTGAAGAACTTCGCCGCCGTGTACCGCAGCTTCGTCGCCGCGGGGGCGGCCCGGCTCGTTCACTCCGCGGCTGAACTCGCCGTCGCGCTGGAGCACTGGCTCTCCGATCGCGCCGCGGCGCGCGTTGCGGGCGAGGCGGGGCGTGCGCTGCTGGCGAGCAACGCCGGGGCAACCGCCCGCACCGCCGACGCGCTGGAGCGCTTCCTGGCATGAAGCACTGGCCGCTCGCCCTGCTCGGGCTCGCCGACCTGTTCGAGGGGATCAACGCCATCGGCCATGCGGCGTACCGCATCGGCCTGCGGCGGGTGCACCGCGCCGGGGTGCCGGTGATCTCGGTCGGCAACATCGCTTTCGGCGGCACCGGCAAGACCCCGCTGGTGGCGGCCCTCGCCCGCAGCCTGCTCGCCGCGGGCGCCCGCCCGGCGATCCTCAGCCGCGGCTACCGGCGGCGGGAGAAGCAGCCGGTGCTGGTGCGGGGCGGGGAGGGCGCGACGTGGGAACGCGTCGGCGACGAGCCGGCGCTGCTCGCCCGCACGCTGCCCGAGGTGCCGATCGTGGTCGACCCCGACCGGGTGCGCGGCGCGGCGACGGCGATCCGGGAGGCGGCCGCCACCCACCTCATCCTCGACGACGGCTTCCAGCACTGGCGCCTGGGCCGCGACCTCGACATCGTCGTGGTCGAAGCCTCCGATCCGTTCGGCGCCAAGGCGCCGCGGCGCGAGCACCCCGACGCGCTCGGCCGCGCCGATGCGATCGTCCTCAGCCGCACCGCTGACCTGACCGAGGCGCGCGCCGCGATGGCGGTGCTCGGCGCCTACGCGCCGGATGCGGTTTTCATCGCGACGTCGCTCGCTGCGCGCGCGGTCTGGCGCGACGGCTCGCGCAAGGGCCCCGATGCGCTGCGCGACGTGAAGGTGCTCGCGATGGCCGGGATCGGCTCGCCCGAGGGTTTCGTCCACACCCTCGGCGACATCGGCGCAGTCGTCGCCGACATGCACTTCTTCCCGGACCACCATCGCTACGCACGCGCCGAGGTGGAGGCGGTCCTCGCCGAGGCCGCGGCCGCCGGGGCGATCGTGGCCACCACCGCCAAGGACGCGGTCAAGCTCCCCCCCGACCTTGCGGCGAAGGTCGCTTGGGTGGACGTCGATGCCGTGGCCGTGATGGGGAGCTTCGAGGAGCTTCTCGCGCCTGTCCTCGGGACGCAGGCCTCGCCCGCCGAGAGGGCCGGTGGCGAGTCGAGAGTGAAGAGTTGAGAGGGAAGAGTGAAAGGGAAGACGGTAGAGGGAAGACGGCGAAGGGAAGACTGAGAACAGGGAACGCCGTTCGGCTGCCCTTTGGCCTTTTCTTTTGACCTTTTACCTCGCTGTTCCTGAGCCCCGAACCCCGAACCCCGGCCTTCTCGCTGGGGGAAATTGTCCCGCTGGGCTAGAATCGCGGCTGTGAGCGCACGAGCCCGCCTCCACGAAGCCGTCGAGCGATTTTCGAGCCGCCGCGTCGTTCTCTACGGCGACCTCGTGCTCGACCGCTTCGTGCTCGGCACCCCCAAGCGCATCTCGCGCGAGGCTCCGGTGATCATCCTGCGCTTCGAGGGCCAGCGCGACATCCCGGGCGGCGGTGCCAACGCCCTCGCCAACCTCGCGGCGCTCGGCGCCACGGTGCTGCCGGCCGGCGTCGTCGGCGACGACGAGGCCGGGGCCTCCCTGCTCGCCGCGCTGGCCGGCACGGGCGTGGACGTGCGTGGGATCGTCACGCTTCCGGGCTTTCGCACCGTGACCAAGGTGCGCATCGTCGCGGGGGGCGCCGCCTCGCTCAAGCACCAGGTGGCGCGCTACGACGTCGAGGACCAACTCCCGGACCACGACGGCTGGCGGGATGCGCTCTTCGCCCACATGGCCGAGGTCGCCGCCACGGCGCACGCGGCGGCGGTGTCCGACTACGGCTACGGCGTCGTCACGGCGGCGGGCGTCGCGCGCCTGCGCGCCGCGCTGCCGGCCGGCGCGCTCGCCGTCGCGGACTCCCGCTTCAGCCTCGATGCGCTGGGGACCGTGGACGGCGCGACGCCCAACCTCGAGGAGCTGGCGGAGACCGGCGGGGCGGCGCCGCAGAGCGACGCGGAAGTGGCGTTCGTCGCCGAGGCGCTGCGGGCGAAGCTCGGCGCGCGTTTCGTCGCGGCGACCCGCGGCAGCGAGGGGCTGACGCTCGTCGAGGCGGGCAAGCCCGCGCTCCACCTGCCGGTGTTCGGCACCGACCAGGTGGCGGACGTCACCGGCGCCGGCGACACCGTCCTCGCGACCCTCACGCTCGCGCTGGCGGCGGGCGCGGTCCCAGCGGACGCCGCCGTCCTCGCCAACCTCGCCGGCGGGATCGTCGTCACCAAGCTCGGCACCGCCACGGTGACCCGCGACGAGCTCCACCGCGCCATCGACCTGGCGCCGTTCGTCCATGACTAGAGGAAGAAATAGGGGACCGGGGTCCGGGGTCCGGGGTCCGGCCCCCCACCCGCCCAGAGCACGATGGGGTGTGGCGTGAGCAACGCTCCGCGTGCGAAGTTGATCACGCTTGCCGAGGCCAAGGTGCTGGCGGAGGGGATGCGGACGGCCGGCAAACGAGTGGTGGTCGCCAACGGCGCGTTCGACATGCTGCACGTCGGCCACGCGCGCTACCTCGCGGCCGCGCGCGCGGCCGGAGACATATTGTTCGTGGCGGTCAACTCCGACGCTTCGGTGCGCGCGAGCAAGGGCCCGCTGCGGCCGGTCGTTCCCGAGGGCGAGCGCGTCGAGCTACTCTCCCATCTCGACTGCGTTGACTGGATCGTGCTCTTCGACGAGCCGAGCGTGGCCGAGCTGCTGCGGGCGCTCAAGCCGCACCTCCACGCCAAGGGGACCGACTACACCGTCGAGAGCGTCCCGGAGCGCGCGGTCGTCGCGGAGTGGGGGGGGGAGACGGTGATCTGCGGCGACCCGAAGGAGCATGCGACGACGGACCTGGTCGCCGAGATCCTCACCCGCTTCCGCTGACTGGCGCCGCCGATAGCGGACCATCTGCGGCGTCAGGCTGCGGCGGCTCGGATCCTCACGTACCCTCCGGGTACGCTCCGGTCCGGCCGCCTCGCCTTTCTTGCATCTGGCCCACTCTCGGCGGCGCGGCTACACGCCGTTCGCCTTGGCGCTGCCTTCGACGCTCGCTCTTATCAGCTCCGGTGTC
This sequence comes from Acidobacteriota bacterium, assembly GCA_003133645.1. Classification (GTDB taxonomy): domain Bacteria; phylum Acidobacteriota; class Thermoanaerobaculia; order Thermoanaerobaculales; family Thermoanaerobaculaceae; genus RBG-13-68-16. The sequence goes on from PKYI01000055.1 coordinate 60,927, forward strand.
TTCCAACCAACGCCCGAGCTCAGCGGCGCCCGCCAGCAGGCCCGAGCTAAACAAGATTGAACGATGCTCAACACCTCACGACCTCCAGCAAGCCGTGTGCGTAAGGGCGCCTGCTGCAGCGAGCGGTTAGGCGTCACTTCTCCGCGGGGGGATCGAATTCGAGAACCTCTTGGGCGACCGGTTCGTTAATCAGCGGTTCGTACGTGGTGGTCTCCTGCGTGCGAAACCTCGGGAAGGTTGTCTGGAACTCGATCCGTCGAACGAGAAACATCGTTCGGTCAATGCACACCGTCCGTGGCAGGTTGGCGTACTTGCCCTCGACGCAAAAGCAGCCTACACCACCAACTTCAGCGTCGGCGATGCGCCTAACCTCCGTCATGTCCGTGAGACGCCGGCCCTCGACCTCCCCTGGCAAAAGCAATGCTGGGATGGCATGCGCCGATCCTCCGGAGACGCCAGTCGCCCCGGATAGGGCCGAGCTGAGCGATGCCGCTTTCTCGATTCCGGGCTTGACGTCCCACCACGTCTGCACATGACTCCCAAGGCGCCAGACAATGTAGCGCCTCTTCGTTCCCAGGATTCCCGTCTCCTGATACTCGAAACGGAAGCGGTCAGGCCTCATAAATGCAGTCTTGAACGGTCTCTCCTCGATTCGTCTGCCGCCGGGCTCCAGGTACACGATTCTCACGACACCCGTGTCCTGATATGACTTGCATTGTGCGTACGTCCGTCCGACGCGAGCGAGAAGCGCCTGCGCGGACAGATCGGCCGTGTCCTGGGCAGCCGCGCTGCGAATCGCGAACGGTGAACTTACCACGACTCCGAGAATGGCCCAGAAGCTGATCGCTCTTGCGCTCCGCACGAGACACCTCCTTCGATGACGCCTAACGCCCCGCTTCAGGCGCGCGCCCGTTGAACTGCAACCGGCTGGCAGCTGACGACGTTGGACCACGCTCTTGCCTCCAAACCAGCATACCCGTGCTGCTGGAAGCGCTGGTTAGGCGGCTCGCGGCACGCTGTTCTGCACTCATTGCCGCTCTTCGCGCACGCCTTGGCCACTAGTGCAGGATCGCATCGGGCACAACCTTGAACCCGGCAGTGGCGTTTCGCACAAGCGAATTTGGGTCGATTCCTGGCTTGCCTTCCTGAACAACAAGGGAAAGGTGGTACCTAAGTCGGTTCCCTCCGGCAAGGCGCGTCGCGAAGTAGTTGTACTGCTTGACGCCCTTGAAACTCGGGTCCTTGCTCACGACTTCTGCGTCGGCAATCGACAGGACGAGCTGGCTCCCAGCAAACTCGGTGATCCTGGCGTTGATCGTTCCATTGGTGTCCTTGTTCTTGAGCAGGCTGAACTTGATCTCCTCAAGGAATGTGGCGTCGTCCTTCCAGGTGTCCGGTAAAATCTGCACCGAGACGTTCACCAGTCCACCGTGCCCACGAACGAAGTCGGGACCACCGAAAGAGAACTCCCAGCGCTCCTCGTACGGCAAAACCATTGCAAAACGCCCCGGCCTGCTAACGAAGACGACAGCCTCCTTCTGACCCATGGGTGTGATCTGGAACTCGCCGCCCGGATCAACAATCTTGCTGCCAGTAAAGACGACCTTGTCAGCCCCGAAGGCAGCACTGGCAACAACGAGAGCAAGAGCTGCGATACGTCCCTGGCGCATACAACCTCCAATCACAGTGGGAAAGCAAGAAAGGCCGCCTAACGCATATTCGGCTGCCTAAGAGAAAAGGGGGAACGCCACACGACGTGCAGTGTCTGCTTCGGTCATGGTGGTCTGGAGTGGCGGGGAAATCACGGACCGGCCACGCTGATGTGTGCCGCGCTCGTTGACTGGCGCCTCGTGTTAGGCGGCGCAGAGCGCTGCCTAACACACACGGCGAAAACCTGCCCGTGGGGTCGCCCGACCCGCTGCTCATAGGCCGCACTGTATGAGCTGTCGGCACCTCATCCTCCGGGGTGTTTCCGGAGCGGAGTATAGACCCGACGCCGGTAGGCAGGCCCTCGCAGCTTGGGGCGTGCAGCCGCGCCGCCGCCGTTGGGCCTATCGCAAGGCGCGCGAACCCCGCCGCAGCGGAGTGTGGCCGGAGGCCACATGAGCATGCGAGCGGGGCGAGCGCAACGCAGCGAGAGGTCCGACGCCGGCGGCGCCCCTAGAGGGAAGCGAGCGTTGCCAGGCAGGCGGGGCAATACTCGGGGCGCTTCAGATCCACCCCTTCGGGCCACAGCGACCGGTGCATCGCGCAGTCGGGCACGACGCAGTGGACGAGGCCCAAGCCGTGGCCGAGCTCGTGGACGACCTCGGTGGTGATACGCCGGGTGAGGTGCGCTTGCGTGTCGGCGGTTTCCTCCTCGGGGTGGAGCCGGAACCAGGAGACGATCCCGCGCCGGCCGCCGAGGTGGGAGATGCCGAAGACGTAGGTGAGGGCGGGCATGAAAAGGTCCACGCCGGTGAGGCCGAGGGTCGACCAGCCGGGCCCGGGGTCGGGCAGCTGTTCGATTAGGCAGGCGGCGTCGACCTGGGCGCGGGTGCGTTCGTAGCAGCGCTCGATCGAGACGGACAGACGGCCGATTTCGCCGCCGGCGAACGGCCTCGGCAGGCCGGCAAGCACGGCCTCGGCCAGCTTGGGCGGAAGCTCGCCCAGCCCGAGCAGCCGCACGTTCACGGCCGCTCGATGCCGTACTTTTTCATCTTGTTGTAGAGCGTGACGCGGTCGATGTCGAGCTCGCGCGCCGCCTGGGCGACGTTGTGGGAGCACGCGGCGAGGACCCGGCGGATGTGGGCCTCCTCGACGAGGGCCAGCGAGTGGTCGGCGGAGCCGGGAGGCGCCACGAACGGGAAGTGGCCCGCCTCGATCTTCTCGCCGCGGCAAAGCACGACGGCGCGCTCGATCGCATTGGCCAGCTCGCGCACGTTGCCGGGCCACGGGTAGGCCACGAGCGCCGCCATCGCGTCGGGCGAGAAGCCGGAGATCCTGCGGTTCATCTGGTTCGAGAACTGGGTGAGGAAGTGCTCGGCGAGCGCCGGGACGTCGCCCGGCCGCTCGCGCAGCGGCGGCAGCGGGATCTGGAACACGTTGATGCGGAAGTAGAAGTCGTCGCGGAAGCGGCCGCTCGCCACCTCGGCCTCGAGGTCGCGGTGGGTGGCGGTGACGAGCCTGAAGTCCACCTTGATCGTTTCGTTGCCGCCGACCCGCTTGAGCTCGCGCTCCTGCAATACCCGAAGGAGGTCGACTTGGACCCGCGGTGGCACGTCGCCGATCTCGTCGAGGAACAGCGTGCCCTCGTTGGCCATCTCGACCTTGCCGCGGTGCCGCCCGACCGCGCCGGTGAACGCGCCGCGCTCGTGGCCGAACAGCTCGCTCTCGAGCAGGCCCTCGGCCAGCGCGCCGCAGTTCTCCACCACGAACGGGCCGAACCGCCGGTTGCTCTTCGCGTGGATGAGGCGCGCCACCAGCTCCTTGCCGGTGCCGGACTCGCCGGTGATCAGCACGCTCGTGTCGGTCGGGGCCACCTGCTCCACGAGCTCGTTCACCTTTACCATTGCGGGCGAGCCGCCGGTGATCAGCGCCGGGGACGCGCCGGCGATGCGCTCGCGTAGCGCCCGGTTTTCGGCGAGCAGCGCGTAGCGTTCGGCGGCCTTGCGCACCAAGCGGGAGACGGCCTCGGGGTCGAACGGCTTGACGATGTAGTCGTACGCACCTTCTTTGAGCGCCTCCACCGCGGTCTCGACCGAGGCATAGGCGGTCATGATGATGACGGTCGCGTCCGGGGCCAACTCGTGGACCTTGCGCTGCAGCTCGAGGCCGTCCATGCCGGGCATCTTGATATCGACGAGGAGGATGTGGGTCCCTTCGCGGGCGATGGTGGCGAGGGCGTCCCGCCCGCTGGCGGCGACGCTGACGTCGTATCCCTCCTCGCGGAACCAGGCCGCGAGCGAGTTGCGGATGTGCTGCTCGTCGTCCACCACCAGGATCCGGACCGGCATCGTCATCATGCGTTTGCCTCCCCGCCGGGCGCGGGCGCCGAGGGCAGGTCGAGGGTGAAGCGGGTCCCCTGCCCGGCGACGCTCGCGACGTCGATCGTGCCATTGTGTCGCTGCACGATCCCGTAGACAACCGCGAGGCCGAGGCCGAGCCCCCGCCCCTCGCCCTCGCCCTTGGTGGTGAAGAACGGTTCGAAGATGTGCTTGCGCACGTCGTCGTCCATCCCGACGCCGGTGTCCTCGACCACGATCCGGACCCCGCCTGCCTCGGTGGCGGTGGTCCGCACCGTCAACCGGCCGCCGTGCGGCATCGCCTCCACCGCGTTGATGCAGAGCGCGAGCACCGCCTGCTCGACCTGGGCAGGGTCGCACAGGACGGGCGGCAGGTCGGCGGCGAGAGCCAGATCCGCCGTCGCCTGGGCGAGGTCCATCTTGTGCTTGATGAGGAAAAGGGCACGGTTGATGACCTGGTTGACGTCGGTCGGCTCCATGCGCGAGCCGGTGCGCCGGGCGAACAGGAGCAGGTTGGAGACGATCTCACCGCAGCGGGTGGACTCGCTGGCGATCGCTTCGAGGATCTGGAGGTTCTCCTTCGTCTCGTCGCCCTGACCGGGGCGGCCCGCCCAGCGCCGCATCAGGACCTTCGAGTACGTCACCACGCTGGCGAGCGGGTTGTTGATCTCGTGCGCGACGACTGCGGCGAGCTTGCCGAGCGAGGCCATGCGCTCGACCCGCACCATCTGTTCCTGCGCCTGGCGCAGTTCGGCGGTCTTCTCCTCGACGCGGCGCTCGAGCGTCTGCGCCCAACCCACGAGCTCCGCGTTGGCGCGCTCCAGCGCCTGCGCCATCTTGTTGACCGAGCCGCCGAGGTAGGCGAACTCGGAGATTTCGCCGTCCTCGTAGCGCGCGGAGTAGTCGCCGGTCCCGAGCGCGGCGAGGGTGCGGGTCAGGGCGTTGATCGGGCGGTGCACCGAGTTCCGCACGACGAAGAGCACGACGCCCACCACCAGCAGCAGGACCCCGCCGGTGGCGCCGAGCATCAGGAGCGTGGTCTGCCGCCGCGCCTGCTCGAGGCGGCTGATGAACAGGGTGACGTCGAGAACGCCTAGGAGGCGCTTGCTTGCGGGGTGGGCGTGGCAACTCGCGTTCGAGCACGCCGGCTCGTTGTCGATCGGGAGGATCACGCCGATCGCCGGCTTGCCGCCGACTTTGAACGACCGCGTGCGGTCGCCCGGCGGGAGCTTGGCGATCGGTCGGTCGGCCTGGTGGCACTTGAAGCACGCCTCGGAGCGCATATCGACCTTCGTCCCCAGCTCGCGGGGTTCCGAGGAGAAGACGATATTTCCCTCCTTGTTGAAGATGCGCAGCCGGACGTCAGGGTCGTGCTCGGTGATGTTGCGCACCGAAGCGTGCAGGCCCTCGCGGTCATTGTTGAGCATCGCGGTGTGGAGAGCGCCGTACAACGTCTCCGACATCGCCAGGGCGTTGATCCGCGCCGCCTCGCGCGCACATCGCTCCTGCAGGCCGACCTGCACGATGGCAGTGAGGGCCAGCAGGAGCGCCAGCGCGACGATCAAGGTACCGGTGAGGCGGAACGTCAGCGAGCTGGAGCGCCAACGCCGCATGGTCGGAGGTCCACCGTTCACGGTGGCCCCACGTTACCCGGGAATTCAGGTGCGGTCAAAGGCCGTCTCCGCGCCCTCCGACCGGAGCGCCGCTGGAACCGCCGCGGCGGCGGGATGACGACTCCTTTCCTCCTCGACAACGGCGCCCTCGGGGAACACCGGAAGGTACCTGCAGGCCAGCACGAAGATCGTCATGCCCACGGCGACGAGGCCCGCGGAGACGAGGAACTCCGGGACCGAAGGCAGGTACGCGTGGCCGGTTGCAGCCTGGACGGCGGTGATCGAGACGTTCAGGCGGTGAAAGATGAAACCCAACACGACCAGGCCCTGTGCGGCCGCCAGGCGCCTGGGCGACTCGCGGAAGCGTGCGAACGCCAGCAGGACCATCGGCACGATGACGCCGAAGCCGATCTCGGCGAGGAACATCATCGAGACCCTTGTCAGCGGGAAGATCGTCGAAAGCGCGCCGCGCGCCGCCAGGTCGCGCAGCCGCAGCACCAGGTACAAGGCGAGGATCAACACCGAGACCCGCGACAGGCGCGCGAGCAGGTGCGTTTCGATCGGCCGTCCAAAGGCGCGTCTGGAGAACCACGACTCCACGACCGTCATCGCAATCCCGGCGGCCAGGGCCGAGACGAAGAACAACACCGGCAATATCGGCGTGTACCAGAGCGGATCCATCTTCTCGGGGACGATCAGGAACAGGCTGCCGAGGGAGGACTGGTGCAGGGTCGAGAGGATGACGCCGAGGATCACCAGAATCGGCGTGATCGGCTTGAGGAGCTTGAGCATCCAGTCGAGCTGGAAGCGCTCGAGCACGATTGGCGCGAACTCGAGCGACAGCACCGTCGTGTACAGCATCACGCACCACCCCACCTCGAACATCACCGAGTGGGGGTTCCACATGATGATCGGGTGCCAGATGTTCCATGGCCTGCCAAGGTCCATGAGCAGCGCCGTGATGACCAGCAGGTAGCCGAGAAACGCCGTGAGCACGGTCGGCCGGACGATGGGCTTGAAGTCCTTGAGGTGGAGGATGTGCACGGTCGCGGTGACCGCGAACCCGCCGGCGGCGAGGCCGACGCCGCAGAGGAGATCGAAGCCGATCCACAGACCCCATGGGAAGCCATCGGACAGGTGGGTGACCGCCCCCAGCCCCCGGGTGTAGCGGATGTACGCGAGGGCGGGGAGGGTGATGATGAGGAGGCCTCCGACCACGGACCAGAATCCGAGACGCACCGAGGATAGCCGCTCCCTAAACATGGTGCTTTCCCCTTTCCGTCTGCTCGGCGCGGGCCACATCGTCCTTCCGCTTGGTGAGCCAGAACAGACCGCCGAGGAGAACTCCGCCGTACATCACGACGTCAGGTACGTGCTTCAGCGCCTGCCAGGTGAGATCGGGCATCGGCAGGTTCCTGTTCACCTTGGGCAGCCCGAGCGCCTGAGGGTCTTTGGGCCCGATGAAGAGGACATCGGTGCCGCCGGCCGCGTTCACTCCGTAGATGTGCTGGAAGTAGGTCTTCGGGTCGGAAACGACGCGGCGGCGCGCCTCGGCGAGCAACTCGTCGCGGTCGCCGGTCTTGGTTGCGCCGGTCGGACACGCCTGGGCGCACGCCGGGCCCTGTTCGCCGCGCGTGTAGCACATCTGGCACTTCTGAACGCGCGGCGTTGCCGAGTGCCACTCGTAGGTCGGCACCCCGAACGGGCAGGCCAGGAGGCAGTACCTGCAGCCGAGGCACTTGCTGGCGTCGTACACAACCGGGCCCTCGGGTGTTTTGTGCATCGCCGAGACCGGGCACGCCGACGCACAGCTCGGGTCCTCGCAGTGCATGCAGAGGCGCCGGACGTAGACATCGTTGCCGCGGTCCATCAGGTACGTGTACGTTTGGTCGTCGAGGCCGCGGGCTTCGTGTGCCGGCTGGTTATTAGCCTTCTGGCAGGCTTCGACACAGGAACCGCAGCCGATGCACTTCGTCACGTCAACGAGGATTCCGCGGTGCGCCATGGCCTAAGCCTCCTCCCCGAAGGGGGCGAGGAACTCTTTCTGGAAGGCATCCCAGCGCACCGCATCGAGGGCCGCCAGCGCACCCTTGCGGGGCACGCCGCCGTCGGCGAGCAGCGGCACCGTCGCAAGCGTGCCCGCCGGCGTCAGGAAGTCCGCAAGGCGCTGCATTTCCTGGCGGAGAAACGCGGTGGCGGCGCTGCCGATGCGCAACGGCTTGATCGCCTCGTTGTGGTCGCGGGTCCACAGCCCTAGGACCCACCCCACACCGTACGGGTCCCGAGTTACGGTCCACGGTTGCTCGAGGGTGCGGCTGTTGACGGCCACGACCTCGCCTGGGGCCGGCGACGCGATCACGAGGGAGCGCCCTTTGACCTGGAGCCTGAGGAGCGGGTCGCCGCGCTTGACCTGGGCGCCACGCGGCGGCGCCTCGACGGCCTCGATCTCGCCGAGCGCCTCGGCAAGGAAGTCGTCGATGCCGACCCTCAAGGTGCCGTCGGCCGTGATGCGCACCCAGCTGTGATGCTGGTCGAGAAAGATCCCCTGCGGCGGCCTGGGTTCGAGCATCGGCGCCAACGGCAGCAGCGCCGGCGCCGCCGCGTGGCGGCGGCGGAAGGCCATGACGATGGCGTCAACACCGACGAAGGCCAGAATCGTGAGAATCACCAGAATCGCGGTCATCGTTGCCTCCCGCGAGAGCTCCTGTGCGGCCCCCGCTTGTTCCGTTGTGGAGCAAGCTCCCTGCCAAACTTCGACGTATGAGGTATCATTTTAAAAACAAATAGCTTATGCGATTTCGTCAGAATCCTGGTCGGCATGTCTGTAGAGGAATTCAACGAACCGTCGCTCCGCGCCGGTCGGCCGGGCTGCTGCTGGCGCGCGGCTTCTCGTTACCGGCTCACTGTTTACCTGCATTTCGGGCAATGATGAAATTCTCAACACCCCTGAACGGGCTGCCGACGGGGCCCAGGCGCACCTCCCGGGAGGGACATCGTGACGCCCCCGTCTTGGCCTGGAAGTGAGAAGCTATAGAATCCGCTGATGCGCATCGTGCTCACCCGGCTGTCGGCGCTCGGCGACATCGTCCACACCTGGCCGCTCGCGGCCGCGCTCGTGGCCGGACGCGAGACGATCGAGCTCGCCTGGGTGGTGGAGGAGCCGTTCCTGCCGCTGGTGGCCTCCCACCCGGCGGTGACGCGGGCGGTCCCGGTGGCGACCCGGCGCTGGCGCCGGCACCCTGGGGCGGCGGCGACCCGGCGCGAAATCGCCGCCGCGCGGGCAAGCTTGCGGAAATTCTCGCCCGACCTCGCCCTCGACCCGCAGGGGCTGGTCAAATCGGCGCTGTGGGCGGCGCTGGGGGGAGCGCCCGACCGGGTCGGGCTCGACTACGCGCACCGGCGCGAGCTGCTGGCGGGCGTGTGTTACACGCGCACGCTCGCGCCGCCTCCGGAAGCGCGCCACGTCGTTGACATCAACCTTTCGCTGTTGGCGGTGGTCGGCCGCCCGGCGCCGTTCGGCGCGGCTCCCGATGGCCGCTTCCTGCTCGGCGGCGTGGCCGCGACCCGCGGGCGCGACCCGGTCGCGAGGGTGGCGATGCTGCCTGCGACCGGCGGCACCGGGAAGGCCTGGCCGGCCGAAAGCTTCGCGGAGCTCGCCAGGAGGGCGGTGTCGGCCGGCCTGGCGCCGGTGGTAGTGTGGGGCCCGGGCGAGAGGGCGCTCGCGGCGGGGATCGCGGCCGCGGGGGGGCGGGGTGTGGCGCTGGCGCCGGCGACCTCGATCCCGGAGCTCGCGGTCCTGCTGTCGGGGTGCGCGGCGGTCGTGGGCGGCGA
>PKYI01000106.1 GCA_003133645.1 Acidobacteriota bacterium
CTCTCCACCCGCAACGACGAGCCGGAACGGGCGTCGCGGCCGTGGGACCGCGACCGCGACGGGTTCGTCGTCGGCGAGGGCGCCGGCCTTCTAGTGCTGGAAGAGCTCGAGCACGCCAAGCGCCGCGGCGCGACGATCTTCTGCGAGGTGCTCGGGTTCGGCATGACCGGCGACGCCCACCACATCACGGCGCCGTCCGAGGACGGCGACGGGCCCGCCCGGGTGATGCAGATGGCGATCGCCGACGCCTCCCTCGCGCCGGAGGACGTCGACTACATCAACGCGCACGGCACCTCGACGCCGATGAACGACCGGATCGAGACGCTGGCGATCAAGAAGGTGTTCGGCGAGCACGCGTACAAGCTCGCGGTTTCCTCGACGAAGTCCGCGACCGGGCACCTGCTCGGTGCGGCCGGGGGGCTCGAAGTCGGTATCTCCGCCCTGGTCGTCGCCCGCGACACGATCCCACCCACGCTGAACCTCGACAACCCCGGCGAGGGGTGCGACCTCGACTACACCCCGCACACCGCGGTGCGGCGCGAGGTGCGGGTGGCGATCTCGAACTCGTTCGGATTCGGCGGGACCAACGCCTGCGTGGTCCTCGGCAAGCTGCGGTAGGGACCGTCCCAGCCGCCGCGCCGGCTTGCTAAGTGTCCGACGAATGAGCGATCATTCATTATGGCCGGGCGGGTACCGGCCGTGGAGGGGGAGCTCATGAAGAGCTGCGTGCTGATGGCGTATGTGCCCGACACCGCCTCGATGATCAAGGTGGCGGCGGCGGGCAACCGGATCAACGAGGCGGACATCAAGTGGATCGTCTCGCCCTATGACGAGTACGCCCTCGAGGAGGCGATCCGCTTCAAGGAAGCCAAGGGCGCGCCCGTCACCGTGCTCACCTACGGCCCGGAGCGGGCGCAGCAGGGGCTGCGCGAGTGCCTGGCGCGCGGGGCCGATGCCGCCGTGCACGTCAAGGGCGGCGAGGGCACGTTCGGCGACGCGCTCGCGATCGCGAAGGTCCTCGCGGCTGCGGTCCGCAAGACGGGGCCCTTCGACATCATCTTCGCCGGGGTCAAGGGCGTCGGCAGCGACAACGCCCTGGTCGGCGCGATGGTGGCCGAGCTCCTCGACATGCCGCACGTCACCGGCGTCGTCAAGCTCGAGATCGGCGACGGGTCGCTTACCGCACACCGCGAGATCGAGGGCGGCACCGAGGTGGTCACGGCGCCGCTGCCGTGCGTGGTCACGGCCCAGAAGGGGCTCAACGAGCCGCGGTACCCCTCCCTCAAGGGGATCATGGCGGCCAAGAAGGTGGCGATCCAGGCGTTCGCCCCGGCCGACCTGGGCCTCGACGAGGGGGCGCTCGCGGGAGCCGGCGCGACCTGCCGCTGGAAGACGCTGGCGCTGCCGCCGGCGAAGAGCGGCGGCGTGATCCTGAAGGGCGAGGAAGACCCCGCGGCCGCGGCCCGGGAATTGGCGCGCCTGCTGCGCGAGCAGGCCAAGGCGATCTGAAGGGGGCGATGATGGCGTGCATCCTCGTATTTGTCGAACAGCGCAATGGCAACATCCGCAAGGCGTCCCTGGAGGCGTTGTCTGAGGCGAAGCGTCTCGCCTCCGGCGCCGGCTGGTCGGTGTGCGCGGTCCTCGCCGGGCACTCGGTCGCCGCGAAGGCGGCTGAACTGGGCGCGTACGGCGCGAGCAAAGTTTACGTCGCGGACGAGGAGCGCCTGGCGCGCTACTCCTCCGAGGCGTACGCCGCGGTTGTCCGCGAGGCGGCGGCGAAGTGCGCCCCGTCGGCGCTCTTCATGGCGGGCACCGCGCTCGGCCACGACCTCTCGGGGCGCGTCGCCGCGCGCCTCGGGTGGGGGTGCCTGGCCGACGTCACCAAGCTCGCCGTCGAGGGCGGCACGCTGGTGGCGACCCGGCCGGTGTACTCCGGCAAGGCGCTCGCCACGGTGGACGGCGGCGCCACGCCCGCGGTGTTGACGCTGCGCCCCAACGTCTTCCCGGCCGCGACCGGCGGAACCGCCGCCGAGGTCGAGACGCTGCCGCCAGCGCCCGGCGACATCCGGGCGGTGGTCAAGGAGATCCTGGCCAAGGAGGGGGGCGAGCTCGACGTCGCCGAGGCGGACGTGATCGTGAGCGGCGGGCGCGGCATCAAGGGCCCCGAGAACTTCGCCCTCATCCGGGAGCTCGCAGGCCTCCTCGGCGCCGCGGTCGGCGCCTCGCGCGCGGTCGTGGACGCGGGCTGGATCGACCACGCCAACCAGGTGGGCCAGACCGGCAAGGTGGTCTCGCCGTCGCTCTACATCGCGTGCGGGATCTCCGGCGCGATCCAGCACCTCGCCGGGATGTCGTCCTCCAAGATCATCGTGGCGATCAACAAGGACCCCGATGCGCCGATCTTCAAGGTGGCGGACTACGGCATCGTGGGCGACCTCTTCCAGGTCGTGCCGCCGCTGATCGCGGAGATCCGCAAGCTCAAGGCCGAGGCGTAGAAGCAGGCTTGAAGTGTGAGGCGTGAGGCGGGGGCCCGGGGTCAGACCCGGGCCTTTTGTCTCTCGGGGCCTGATGCCAGTTCAACGTCCGTCGAGAAGGAATACCTGTCACTGCGAGCCCCGCCAGCGGCGGGGCGAAGCAGTCCCGTGAAACTGGCGGTATCCCACGTTCGTGGGATTGTCTTGGTCAATGATCTGGGCGAGAGTGAGCGTGCAAGGTGGAAGCTGACCGCTCCTTCCGGTGGTGCGCAGGCACCACCAATTTTTTTGCCCGCATAGCCGGTTCGTCCAACTGCCAACGACCGCGCCCCACAGCGTCGTAGCGGCCGCCCGCCGGGCGGCCGGCCTTTCGGTCCGCCGGGCGGCCGGCCTTGTACCCGGAAGAAGCCCTGCCTTACAGCCCGCACGCCCTCAAGCTGGCGTTTCGGCGGCCTTGCGCAGCCCTCCGAGGATCTCCTCCTCGGCCTTCCAGTGCGCCGCGACCGCCCTCGCCCAGGCGGTGTCGGCGCGCTGCAGCAACGCGGCGGCCTGGGTTCGGTCGGGGAGGCCCGGCAGGTTGATGCAGACGTTCTGGTAGGCGCCCGCCGCGGCGGCGCGCGCGAGCTGCGCGCCGGTGCCGGCGTCGGAGCGCGACGCCTGCAGGCCGATCGCCCCGACCTCGACGCACAGCTCGACGGTCTCCGGGCACGCCTCGAGCACGCCGAGCGGCACCTCGATCGCGGCCACCGTGGCGGCGGCGATCGCCGCCTCGCGCGCCGCCTGCTCCTCCGGCGTCCCCTTGGGCAGGCGCATCGCCTCGAGCAACCGGTCGAACGCCGCGGTGTCGGCGTCCACGGCGGCGAGCAGCGTGTCCTTGAGCGCCTGGCCGCGGAGCGCGATCCGCTCGAGATCGGCGTGCCGGCTCTCGAACCCCTTCTTGGCGTGGGAGAGGTTGGCGACCATCGCGGCGAGCGCCGCGCCGAGCGCGCCGGCCAGCGCCGCCACAGAGCCGCCGCCTGGGGCAGGGGAGTCGGTGGACAGCTCGTCGGCGAAAGCCCGCACCGTCATCGCCGCCAGGCGGGCCTGTCCGGCCAGGCGGTACTCGATGATGCGTTCGGCGGGGTCGAACGCCTTGACCTCGGAGAGCCCCAACGTGCGCATCGCGATGTGGAGCAGCGCGCTCTCGGGGACGCCGGTCGAGCGCCCCATCCGCGCGAGGTAGTGGCGGCCGGCCGCGAGCAGCGCTGCCTTGGGGATCAGGCCCACGATCTCCGAGCCGGTCGCGCGCAGGCCGCGCTCGCGGGCGCGCTCGTCGCAGGTGTCGAACGCGACGTGCAGCGGGGTAACCTCGAGGTCGGTGAGGTTCATCGAGATCTGGGCGCAGCCGAACTCCGGGATCACCCAGCCGACGGCCTTGACCGACCGCAGAATCCCAGGGTCCCAGACCGGCTCGCCGTGCTCGTCCACGACCGGCTCGCCGTGCTCGTCGCGCCGCATCCGGCCCTTCTCGCGCACGTCGAGGGCGACGCGGTTGGCGAGGCGCTTGTCGAGGGTATTGAGGTTGACGTTGAAGGCGACGAGGAACTTGCGGGCGCCGATCACGGTCGCCCCCGAGCGCGGCACGAACGCCGCGGGACCGAAGTCCGGCCGCCACGCCGGGTCGTCGAGCTTCTCGGCGAGCCCTTCGTACTCGCCGGCGCGGATGTCGGCAAGATTGCGCCGTTCCGGGCACGAGGCGGCAAACTCGTAGAGGTAGACGGGGATGCCGAGCTCCGCGCCGACCCGCTCGCCGAGGCGGCGGGCCAGGGCGGCACACTCCTCCATGGTGACGCCGGCGATCGGCACGAACGGCACGACGTCCACGGCGCCGAGCCGCGGGTGGGCGCCGTGATGGGCGCTCATGTCGATGAGCTCGAGTGCCTTGGCCGTGAGGCGGAACGCCCCCTCGAGCACCGCCTCCGGCTCGCCCACGAACGTGATCACCGTGCGGTTGGTCTCCGCGCCGGGGTCCACGTTGAGCAGGGTCACGCCCGGAACCGCCGCGGCCGCCTTGGCGGCGGCCTCATAGACCTCGGGGTGCCGTCCGTCCGAGATATTGGGAACGCACTCCACGAGCTTCATGAGACCCTCCCCACGCACTGAGGGATGCTATCGAGCCCAGCTGCGGCTTGCAACGGCAAGACCGGCGCCGGTCTCGCCCGGCCAGCCTTTGGCGACTGTATGAGCAGCGCCCGGCCGGTCAACCCTACGCCGCCCGACTGACGACATCGAGGATCCGCTCGACAACCGGCGGGGAGACGCGCTCGAAGCAGAGTTCCTCGGCGAACAGGCGTGTCGCCCTCTCCGATATCGCGCGTCGGCGCGCCGGTTCGGCCAGGAGGTGGCCGATCGCATCACGAAGGGCGCCGGCGCTGTCGTCGGCCGCGCACACGCCGACGGCCCGGTCAGCGACTAGCGCCTGCAGCGACGGGTTGGCCGACGCGACGATCGGAAGACCTGTCGCGACGCACTCGTACGCCTTAGTCGGCGCACAGTGGAGCTGGTTCCACGACGGCGCCGCCGAGTAGGGGTAGGTGACGAGCCCCACCGTCGCCTCGTGCATGCACGCCAGAAGGGCCTGTCGGGGCACCGCCGGACAGACCCGTCCCCTGCGAGAGCCGAGGCGGTCGTTCACCGTTTCCCTGAACCGAACCACGTCATCGGTCCGCTCGCTGTGGCAGAAAGCGAGCAAAAACGCCGGCCGGTCGAGCCCGGCGACAGCGGCCACGATGCTGTCGAGCGCCGCGCCCTCGTGGGTCCCACCGGCGTACAGGAGCACGGGCGTGGCTTCGGGCAGGTCGCCGCCGGCAAGCTGCGCGAGCGTTCCCGGGAGGGCCGGCGGGGGGATCTCGGAGAGCGGCAGCGTGTTCGGGAGCAGCAGGATTTCCTGGAGGAGGCCGAACCGCTCGCGCCGCCTGGCTGCGCGTCCCTCGTTGACGTCGATGATCAGATCCGGGACGCCGGCGTGGCCGGCGTAGAAGGCGGTGCCCTGGACGTGAGGGAACTCCTCCGGTGTGAGCAGCTCGGCGCAGTAGTGGATCAGCTTCGAGCGCGGGCGTAGGCGGCGGATGGCGACTGCCTCACGGAAGAAGCTCAAGTCGGAGAAGAGCCAGGCCGTGTCGCGAAAGGCACCGGTAAGTGCCAACTCGAGATGAAACATCCGCCGGGACAGCCATGGCGACCTCGGAGCCATCGAATAGATGCTTCTAGTGGGGAAGGGGAACCGCCGGACGTCGTCCATCTGGTCGAGCGGAATGGGGGCGATGACCTGGACCGCCGCACCCCGTGTGTGCAAGGCCTGCGCCAGATATGCGACGCCGCCGTACCCGCGCGCGAAGTTGCCGCTCGAGACGACCGTCAGTTGCGGCCGCCGTGCTTCGACGGGTGGTGTGGTCACATGACGCTTCTCTCTGTCGGTGCCAGGGGGCGGTCCAAGCCAACGGAGGCCATCCTCGTCGCCGCCCTTTCAGCTAACCCTCGCGTTATCACACCTGTCATGATCTCATGTTCGCGCAGGCTCGCACGGCCTGGCTACCCTTCGGGGTTCTGGAGCCTCCCGAAGCGCCCCTCAGCGTGCCGGGGAGAGCTTGACAAAGCAGCAGCGGCGCCAGAAGCTCGACTTCGGATGAGCTGAGATGATGCGCTGTCCCACCCTCGACGAGCTCCCAACGCCTGACGAAGGCCGGTCGGGCTGGCCCTGGACAGAGGGGGGGCCCCAACTTCCGGCGGCGATGCCGGATGGGCAACCCTGGCCCGTGCTTGCCGTCGTGACGCCGTCGTTCAACCAGGCCACGTTCCTCGAGGAGACGATCCGTTCGGTCTTGCTCCAAGGCTACCCGAACCTTGAATACATGGTGGTTGACGGTGGGAGCGGAGACGGAAGCGTCGCGATCATCCAGAAGTACCAGCGATGGCTCAGCTGGTGGGTGAGCGAGGAGGATCGTGGGCAGGCCGACGCGATCAACAAGGGGCTGGCCAGGGCAAGTGGCGAGCTCTTCAACTGGATCAATTCGGATGACGTTCTCCAGCCGGGTGCACTTGCCACGGTTGCGCAGGCGATGCGCGGCGATATCGATGCGTTCGGTGGCGGGGGTCTCGTCGTCGAGGGTGTCGGGGAGCCCGTTCCGCGCCGATGCCGGCGGATAGCGGCCAAGAACATCATTCGCGGCGACCTCGGCGTCCAGATGCTCCAGCCCGCGATCTGGCTGCGCCGGGAGAACGTGCTCCGATGTGGTGGGCCTGACTCCGCGTTTCACTACTACTTCGACGTCGAGATGTACCTCCGATACCTCGCGCTGTTCCCCCGCGTCGGCTACGGCCCCGCCGTCCTGGCAGCGTTCAGGGTGCACCCGGCCTCGAAGACCGTAACCAGGCCCGAGGCGTTTTTCACGGAGTATCGCCGAGCCCTCGAGAAGGTCTCGCGGCTACAGGGGTTCGAGGCGCTCCGGACGCCGTGCCGCAGGCGCTTGCAGGAACTCGACCGCCACCGCGCGGTGGCCCGCGTCCTCGCGGACGGCGGAACGGCCAACTGGCGCCGCGCTGCGCGGCTCCTGGCCCTTGCTCTGCACCACCCTCGCCCAAGGATGCTGCGCATCTCGGCTGCCGCAGTCCGGCGGTTGCTCAGGAACCAACCGTGGATCACGCAGGATCACCCAGGCTGACGAGTAGAGAAAGTTCGAATCCCGGTGGCTGACAGGATCACGGGACAAATTTCCCGCTACCGAGAAATCGCTTCGTCACATTCGTTCCTTTGCTTGGTGATCTTCGATGATTCGCTCATACCACGACAGATAGGACGTGACCTGGCCTTCGAGGTCGAAACGCCCGCAGGCGTCGCGTACTCCATTCTCCCCAAGACGAGCCCGCAACTCTTGGTTATCCAATAAGGCACGCACGGCGTTTGCAAACGCCCTTGCATCCCCAGCGGTAACTAGAAACCCGGTGGCTTCGTCGGGGCCGTAGGCTTGATAGGGATCAACGGTGTCAGCAAGAGCCGGATGGTGCAGGCTCTTGACCTGTTCTGGAATTCCTCCCACCGAGGAAGCGACCACCGGGACGCCGCACGCCAGGGCCTCGAGAACCGTGTTGGGGAATGTGTCGACCTTCGCGGCGTGCACGTACACGTCGGCCGCATGGTAGTACGTTGCAACGACCGCAGCATCTAGGGTGTGGGGGACGAACCGTATGGTTGCGCGGCCGACTTGCTCCGTTGGGGCCTCGTCACCAAGAGCTACCAACACCACTTGCCTCTCGGGTACCGCTTCAGCCACCAGGTGTACCGCCCTTTTCAGGGTTGCATAGTCCTTGAAAACGTTGCCGCGGATGCCGACCGAAGCAGAGAGCAAGACTATGGCGTCGAGCGGAAGGCCAATCGAGCGCCTTGCGTGACTCCGATCGCCTGGCTTAAAGACCGCAAGATCAACCCCATTTGGGATCACCCGTGCCTCGCGGATGGCGGGCGCAAGGATCGAGTGTTTGGCCTCTTCCATGAGCCACTGCGACGGAGTCGCCAAGAAAAGCGAGCTCTCCCGGTAGATTTCCTGCTTACGGCGCCAATTTTGCGCAGTTGCATCGCGCCGTATCGCCGGATAGATGGTGAGGTCGGGGCACCTTCCACAGCCCGTCCTCCAGCGCTCGCATGCAAAGGAGTGCGCGCAATGGCCGGTGAAAGGCCATGCATCGTGCAACGTGAGAATGACCGGGAACCTCCTCGACAGCGAAGGCAGCGCCCGGAGGTCGAAATAGCCGCAGGCACCTGTGACCTGTCCGTGTAGGTTGTGGCAGTGAATCACGTCGGGCCGCCGGGGAAACATGTCGGGAATATGGGCGGTTCCCGGCGAACCGAAGTCTTCGATTCCCAGCTGCCCGTGGATCCAATGGGAGGGGGCAGCGAGGTGACGGAGCGCTCGGCCAAACGCGCGTGGGTTTTCGACGCGCGCATCGACGGCAGTGGCGAGTGATGTCAACCAGCGGGACCAAACCGTTGATCCCGCGACGCTTGAGATCTCCCGAACGTCAGGATCGCCGGTCAGCTTCTTACCGACCGCAAGGTAGGAGTTGAGGCCCCGCTGGCGGTACTCGCTGAAGAGGCGCCACGCTACCCAGGCGGCTCCCCCACCACGTTCAAACGTGGAGACCTGGACAATGGTCATCGCGTATTCTCTTTGGGGCCCTGAAGGGCGATCGACCTCCAGCAAGATTGGTTTCCCGGCAAGCATAAGCCCCAGTCCCTCTCAGCTTACCTTGGAGTGAGCTGCCTGTCGCCGCGGGACGAGCACCTGAAGCCAGGAGACGACCAACCGCAACCCATTTCGGAAAGAGGGACGCAGCCGGAAAGCCCAGCACGCCTGGCGCCAGGCTGGTCTGTACAGCCCACGTTGCATGAAACGATATCGAAGTGAGAGGGCGTATTCCGAGTGAATCCTGACTGCACGCTGCCGGAGCTTCTCCCTGTGAGGTCCGCCTGGCAGTTGATCCATGGCCCACCGAAGCGTGCTGACGATCTCCCGCAGGTTGGCGCCGGTCGCGGCAAGCCTTGCCGTGTCAGCCGCTTCGTGCTCGCGGCGCAGGATAAGGGGCTCGTCCAGGTAGCCGACCTGGAATTGGGCGCCGATCCGCAGCCACATCTCCCAGTCCGCCGTGTGTTGCAAACATTGGTTGAAGCCACCCAACCGCTCATAAACTGATCGGCGTACAGCCACGGTAGGCGCGATGATGAAGTTTTCGACGGTGAGGTCGAATGTTATCGCCTGTACTTGATTGGGATCGGTTCCGCTAGAATATGGTGGGGAACCTGCAATGGACAACCAGCGGCCGCGCTCGTCGATGATGACAGCGCGACAGAACAGCATGTCGATCCCGGGATGTTCCTCGATGAATCTGGAAAACGAGCGGTAATAGTCCGCACGAACCGCATCGTCGCTGTGTAGGATATGGACCCACTGTCCTTTAGCCCGCTGAAGGCATGTGTTGAAGTTTCTGCTCGCGCCGACGTTACTGGGTTGGCGGAAGAAGTCAACGCGATCCCCAGCAACTTTCCGAACGGTTTCAAGCGGTTTGTCTACGGTGGAGCAGTCGTCCAGTACCTCGATCTGCATCTGCGTTGGCCCGGGGTCTTGTCCCAAGACGCTGAGCAGCGATGCCTCGAGATAGCTGCCGCTGTTGAAGGTGGGGATCATGACCGACCAGAAGGGTCGGTCGAGGCCCAGCGGCACAGGAGGAATGGGGGGAGAAAAGTCAGTCTGTGCCGAAAGCCTTCTCATGACAACAATTCCTTGGACGGGTCAAACGGGCGAAGGGCGCTGCCAACCATGAGGCCATCACGGATCGAGTCCGCGATTCCCTGGAAGACCCAGCGGCCATAGCGGCCGACCGGGAAGATGTCCTGAGCTTCGAGGACCCTGAGAGCTCTCTCCCGCCAGGGTGATCCGGGCCAAGACCAGGTGTAGGCAACGTCGATCCAGGTCGCGTCGAGCACCTCCGCCCCGGCTATGAATCCCCACTCCTGAAGTTCCTCAACGACCTCGTGCGGAAATGCATCCTGGTCTTCCCGCGATGGTTTTGCGCCGCCGGGGTACGCTCGCTCGACGTAGATGCTCACCTTCTCAGCACGGGCGCCGTCCCCAGCCGGCAGGAAATCGGGCTCGACGGCGCTGTAGAAGCCGACGCGGTGGAAGCCCGCCCGCGAAAAAGGGACATAGACCCAGTGCTGGTCTGGGCACCTGGGTCCACGCCTGGCGCCGATGTTCAGCACCAGGACAGAGGTGAAGGGATCGGCGGGTACGTCGACCGAAAGTGAGGTCAGCTCCATCATCGTACTCAGCGGAAGCGTGGAGATCAGCCGATCGTACGGCACCGTCGAGCCATCCGCGAAGTGCACGAGCCGGGAGCGGGGATCGATGCGCACGACCGTCGCATCGAAGTGCATGTCGCAGCGAGCTGCCATGACGTTGGCAAGCGCACTCAGCCCGTTGGCGGGATAGACGAACCGCGCGTTATAACCGACTTTGTCATCCCCTTCACCGCGGGCACCCCGCTTCACGGCCGCGAGGTCGATCGGGGATTTGAAAGCATCCTGCGGGGCGATACGGTCGTACAGACCGGCGGTGTAGAGATCGTGGAACGGGAAGAAGAACTCTTCGCAGAGCGTGCGGCCGAAGTGATGCGCGAGCCAATCTCGCATAGTTGTAGTCGTGCCCGAGGGGGCGAGCATGTCGGCCATCGCCCGGCTGGCCAAGTCCGGCCCGAGGTGGTGGAGGTGGTTCTGTAGCGGGTACGGCACTATCTGGCGTCGCTCGGGAAAGTAGACGGCCGACATTCTGACGTAGCTCCTGAGCTCGACGAACGAACCAATGAAGGCGAGGACCGCCTGGTCACCGCCGAAGATCCAGTGGCCGCCGCCGATCTCGAATCGGTAGCAACGACCATCTTGTGGCGTTTCGTGGATCCGTTCGGCGTTCCCGGGGCGAACCCAGTACGACGAGCAGATGCCGCCGGCCTGGCTTGTTGCCTCGTAAACAGGGAACCCCGAGGCAAGACCCGCCGCAAGGCCAGTGACTCCGCCGCCGAGAATCAGGGTCTGCTTCACAAAGGTCCTCTCAGCAGTCCAGTAGGCAGCGCACTAACGTGCTCCGGCGGTGCAGATGAAACCACATCAAGCAGCACGGCTCCCTGTCCGCGAGTCTGACGAAACACCCAACCTGTAGCCGGGAGGGCGGTCGCAGCAAGAACAAAAACAAGGGCTTGTTCCACGTAATCAAGAAAGCGAACGTTGGCTTCCGCCAAGATGAGATCTAGCGAATATCTGCCAGAAGCTAATTGTGGCAGCAAGAGCTGCACTTTGAATCTGTAGACGCCAGGTGCGAGGTCGTATTGCCCGCAACCGCTGAGCCCAAGTGGGCAGAACAAGAGTGGTCTCGAATTCTCATCGCGGACAAGAACCTCGAGGGAAACGTATGTTCGTTCGCAGACCTCAGCAGTGACAACGAGATCCGGTTGCTGGCCAGCAACGAATTCTGTGGTGGAGTGGCCGCCGAGGAGAAGCTGCGCGTTGGTGATGCGGGCGACTGGTGTAGCAACGGTACGGAGATCGACCGAGAACGCGGGATCATGTCGGCTGGCGCGATAACGCGAAAACGCGTCCTCGGTCAACCCGACGAAAAGGATAGTCCCACCCTCCAACACAACCGAGCGAGAACAGAGGCGTCGGATCGCAAGCTCATCATGGCTCACAAAAACCACGGTGCGGCCACCGCGGGCGACGTCGCCCATCTTGCCGAGGCACTTCTTCTGGAACTCGGCATCCCCGACCGCCAGTACCTCGTCCACGAGCAGGATCTCGGGCTCGAGGTGGGCGGCGACGGCGAAGGCGAGGCGGAGGTACATGCCGGTGGAGTAGTGCTTCACCGGCGTATCCAGGAACCTCTCGATCTCGGCGAACGCGACGATCTCGTCGAACTTGCGGTCGATCTCGGCGCGCTTCATGCCCAGGATGGCGCCGTTGAGATAGATGTTCTCGCGGCCGGTCAGCTCCAGGTGAAAGCCGGTGCCGACCTCGAGCAGGCTTCCGACGCGCCCGTGCAGCTCGACGCGCCCCTCGGTCGGCTCGGTGATGCGGGAGAGGATCTTGAGGAGGGTGGACTTGCCGGCGCCGTTGCGGCCGATCACACCGACGACTTCGCCCGGCGCGACCTCGAACGAGACGTCTTTGAGCGCCCAGATCGTCTCCTCCGTGCGCCGTCCGCCGCGGAACGTCCGCGTGACCGCGTTTGAGAGGCTCTCCCGCAGAGACTTGTAGCGCACCCGCTCGCCGATGCGGTAGCGCTTCCCGAGGCCGCTGACGCGGATCGCCGGGGCGCTCAAGGGCGCGCTCCCGGGTGTAGCCGTGCCGGTTCAGACCACATCGGCGAACGACCTTTCCACGCTGCGGAAGTACAGGGCGCCCGTCACGCACAGGGCGATGGCGACGATCGTGCTCGCCAAGATCAGAGAGATCGGTGCGGCGGTCCGGCCGAGCGTCGCCCAGCGGAACCCCTCCACCACGCCGGCCATCGGGTTCAGGCCGAGCGCCCAGCCCGGCACGCCGAGCTTCTCGAGGTGCGGCGCCACGACGCTCGCCGGGTAGATCACCGGGGTCACGAACAGCCAGAGCTGGACGAGGAACGGCACTACGTAGCGCACGTCCCGGTACTCGACGTTGAGCGCCGCGAGCCAGAGCCCGACCCCGGTGGCGGCGAGCAGGGCGAGCAGCAGCACCAGCGGTAGCACGAGGATGCCGGCGCCGGGCCAGATCCCGTAGTACGCCATCATCACGCCGAGCAGCGGGGTCGCCACGGCCAGGTCGAGCAGGCCGGAGAGAACCGCCGCGAGCGGGATCACGAGGCGGGGGAAGTACACCTTGGTGATCAGGTTGGCGGAGCCGACGACGCTGGCCGACGACTGCGCGAGCCCCTGCGCGAAGAACGTCCACACGAGCAACCCGGCATAGGAAAAGAGCGGGTAGGGGAGCCCATCCGAGCCGATGCCGGCCAGCCGCCCGAAGAACAGGGTGAAGACGACGGCCGTCGCGAGCGGCTGCAGGATCGCCCAGGCGGCGCCGAGCACGGTCTGCTTGTAACGGACCTTGATGTCGCGCCACACGAGGAAATAGAGGAGCTCACGGTACTGCCAGAGTTCGTTGAGGCGAACGGCCGCGAGGCGGCGCCCCGGCTCGATGACGAGGACGGGCACCGCCTCCGCCGGCGCGCCGGCGCTCACGCGGCCCTCCGCGGCCGCCATCGTCTCGATGCCCCAGGGGAGGCGACGAGGAGAGCGGAGTGATCTCCGAGGTGTTTCCGCATCGAGCGCAGGATAACCCGATTTGGCGCGCCCCGCCCGGGTTGGAGCGGCGTCTGGCCCACCGGGGTTCCGGTGGCAGTGCGGGTTCCTACGGTGAGGCCGCGCGCTTGCCCGGCTGCTTCGAGAGCCGCTCCGCCATGATGACCCGGTGGCGGAGTCCGGCCAGTCGGGCGCGCTCCACCTGTGCGCCGAGATCCGGGACATCGTGCGAGATCCAGACGAAGCCGTCGCGGCGGTGCTCGAGGATGGCGCCGGGGCGGCCCCTGAAGCGCGCCTCCCCGTCGTCGTAGCGAACCACGGCAACATCCTCGCGCTCGAGCACCCACTCGAACAGCGCGGCGGCGTCGATGAGTCCGTCGGGGTCTGGTTGGCGCACGAAGATGATCTTCGGCAACCCGTGCGGATTCATGACGATCTCACGCGCCGGGTTGTTCGCCTCGGCGCGAACGACCAGGACCGGCCGGTCGAGAGGGAACGCGGGCGCGACGGCGGCGGCTTCGCGCAGCAGGCGCGCGTGCGCCGCGGAGAAACGGGCGCCGTCCACAAGATCCGCGCGGCCGGTCACCACGCCCGCTGCCAACACCACGGCCGCAACCGCGCCCACGCCCGCGACAGCCGCGGGCCGCACCCTCGGTCGAGCGCCGCGGATCGCCGCCTCGGCGGCCGCGGCGGCGAGGAGCAGGAAGCCGGCGTAGGGGATGGCGGTGTAGCGGGTCGGGAGGTACGGCACCAGCAGCGTGGGGATCGTGGGCACGACGAGCAGGACGAGGCCGACGGTCGTGGCGGCTCGCGACGCCCGCAGGCCGAGGGCCGCCAGGCCGGCCACGACGACGATCGCGAGGGCGCCTCGCCAGGTGAAGGTGAACCCCACCGGGAGCAGCTCCTCGAAGTGCAGGAACGCCGCGAACTCGTGCGGCATCTTGGCGAGCGGGGCCAGGGAGATCCGGTAGTAGCCCTTGTCCCCCGGGAAGAGCGCGAAGTACAGGGCAACGTAGACAACCACGGCAGCCGTTGCCAGAGCCGTGGCCGGCAGCGCCCGGCGCGGTGCGACACGGCGCTGGCCGAGTTCGAGCGCCACGACCAGCGCCGGTGTCGCGACCCAGGTTTCCTTGCTCAGCGACGCGAGAGCGATCGCTGCGGCGGCGGCAACGACACGGTGCCGGCTCCAGCCCTCGTCCCGGCGCGGCCAGGCGGCGATCATTGCCAGCCACGCCAGCATGAGCAGGTCTTCGAAGCGGATCGCGACCGAAACGGCCGGCTCCTCGGTGAACGGTGACGTCACCCAGAGCAGGCCGATCACCCAGGCGGCGACCGGTCCGAGCCCCAGCCGCCGCCCCACCAGGGCGAGGCCCACGCCGGCGGCCGCGTGCAGCAGCAGGTTGGTGAGGTGGTAGCCGAGCGCGTGGTGGCCCGACACGAGCCGGTCGAGCACCAAGGTCCAGGTCGATGTCGGTCGATAGAAGGTGTCGAGATCGGCGAGCAGGAATGCCGGGCGGTGCATCGCGCGGTACGCGAGCTGGAGCCACTGGTAGTCGTCGCCGATCAGGGCGAACCGCAGTACAGGCGCATACAGGGCGAGCACGGCGCCGGTCAGCGCGAGGCAGGCGAGCACGTTGCCGATGCGCCGCATCAGGTTATTCTCCCACGAGGATGAGGCTGGCGGCCGCACTCTGGGATGGGTCGCGGCGGCGGCCGGCGCCCTACCGCTCGACGCGGTAATTCGGCGCTTCCTTGGTGATCACGACGTCGTGGGCGTGCGACTCCCTCAGGCCGGCGGAGGTGATGCGCGAGAAGCGCGCATTGGCCTGGAGCTCCGGCACGGTTGGGCAGCCCGCCAGCCCCATCCCGGCGCGCAGGCCGCCGACGAGCTGGGTGAGCTGCGCCGCGAGGGGCCCCTTGTACGGGACCATCCCCTCGATCCCCTCGGGCACGAGCTTTGCGGCCTCCTCGTCGTTCTGGAAGTAGCGGTCGCGCGCCCCTTCCCCGGCCTTCATCGCACCCAGCGAGCCCATCCCGCGGTACGCCTTGAACGTCCGGCCCTGGTAGAGGATCTGTTCGCCGGGCGACTCGTCCACCCCCGCGAACAGCGAGCCGATCATCACGGTGTCGGCGCCGGCGGCCAGGGCCTTGGTGATGTCGCCCGAGTACTTGATGCCGCCGTCGGCGACGAGGGGGACGGAGGCCTCGCGGCAGGCGCGGGCGCACTCGATGATCGCGGTGATCTGCGGGACCCCGGCGCCGGTGACGACGCGCGTGGTGCAGATCGAGCCGGGCCCGACGCCGACCTTGACCGCGTCCACCCCGAGCGCGATGAGGTCGCGGGCGCCCTCGTAGGTCGCCACGTTGCCGGCGACCAAGGGTACGTCGGGATGCAGCTCCTTGATGTGCGCCGCCGCCGCCATCACCCGCTCCGCGTGGCCGTGCGAGGAGTCGAGGCAGAGGACGTCGACCTTGGCGGCGACGAGCGCGGCACAGCGCTCGGCTAGGTCACCCCCGGCCCCGAGGGCCGCGGCCACGCGCAGTCGGCCGAGGCCGTCCTTGCAGGCGTTGGGGTACTCCTGCGCTTTCTTGATGTCCTTGACCGTGATGAGGCCCTTCAACGCCCCCTCGTTGTCCACCACGAGCAGCTTCTCGATGCGGTGCCGGTGCAACAGCGCTTTGGCGGCTTCCAGCGTGGTGCCGACCGGCGCCGTCACGAGGTTGTCCTTGGTCATGAAGTCCGCGATCGGGCGGTCGGTCTCGGTGCAGAAGCGCAGATCGCGGTTGGTGAGGATCCCCTTGAGCTGGCCGTGCTCGTTGACCACCGGCAGCCCCGAGATGCGGTAGCGCGCCATCAGCTCCAGCGCCTCGCGCACCAGGCGTTCGGGGTGGATCGTGACCGGGTCCACGATCATCCCGGACTCCGACCTCTTGACCATGTCCACCTCTTCGGCTTGTCGGGCGATCGTCATGTTGCGGTGGATGACGCCGATGCCGCCGTGTTGCGCCATCGCGATCGCCATCGGCGCCTCGGTGACGGTGTCCATCGCGGCCGAGACGACCGGGATGTTGAGGCGGATCGTGCGGGTGAGGCGCGACGAGACTTCGACCTCGGCCGGGTGTACGCCGGAGCGGCCGGGCAGGAGCAGCACGTCGTCGAAGGTCAACGCCAGCGGGATCTCGTGGTCAGCCATGGCGGATTGTACCTCGCGGCGCAAGGGCCTGGACGCGCCGCCCCGAGCCCGGGCAGGCCCGGCCGCCGTCCGCGGTCGGTTCAACAGGCGAGCGCCGGGGTGGACTCGAGGTAGTGCGAGATGTAGCTGGCGTACAGGCGGTAGAGACGGACCTTTTCGGGGACGAGGCGGTGGAAGTCGAGCTGGACCTGGGCGGCCCGGCGGACGATCTCCGCCTGCGCGTCGCCGGGGCGGAAGCCGCGGAAGCGGTCCGCGTACGGGCGGAGCGCCTCGATGACGCGCCGCATCGCGTCGTCGAACGCCGTCGGGGAAACGGCCGCGCCAGGCTCGAACTGCAGGATCGCGCGGCTGGCCACGTTGACGGGCAGGATCTTCACCAGATCGAGGCAACGCTGCCGGGCCAGCGCCGCGAGCCCCTTGCGGTCGATGTCGAGGTGGTCGGCGACGCGGACTGGTTTGCCGTAGGAGAGGTACGTATCCCCGATGTTGCGGATCATCGAGAGCGAGTCCAGCACGTGCAGGGTGCGCGGCTTGCCGCTCCCGTCGCCGACCATCTCCTCGGCCTCGCGCACCCTGGTGTAGTCCACGTTGAACGGCACGATGTAGACCTCGCGGGGCGCAAGGCCGGGGTTGCTCGCGAGGATCACGTCCCGGTTGCGCTCGTACTCGAGCGCGGCGTCGAAGGCGGTCGGGAAGAAATCGCCGTAGCGGGCGTGCTCGGGGATGTTCTTGCGGGTCCCCTCGGGGAAGACCATCACGTCGAGGCCGTTCGCGAGGAACGACAGCACGTCGTCCCGCAGCTTGCGCGCCGACTCGAGCATCTCCTTGCGGTTCGCCGGCCGCCGCACCAGGAACGCGCCGATCTTCCAGCTCAGATGCTGGAATGCGCGCCCTTTGACCAGGTTGTCGCCCATCCCGACGTACGGCACCGGCAAGCCGGCGAGGTGCAGCGGCGGCAGCACCCCGCTCGTCTCCCACAGGCTCTTGTGCAGCCCGCAGTAGAGGAACACGGCGTCGCCCCGGCGCTTGAGCGCCGCCACGTCGTCGTCCATCTCGACGTGCGGGCGCACCAGGAACCGGTGCCCGAGCATGGCGATCGTCTTGGCGGTCCAGTAGTAGACGTTACGCCGGTCGGAGACGTCGAGGGCGGCGACGGGGTAGGGAGCACCCATGCGGCCGAGCATACACCCAAGCCCCTGCTAGCGCCGCCGGCGTCGGGCCTCTCGCGGCGTTGCGCTCGCCCCGCTCGCATCCTCACATAGCCTCCGGCTATGCTCCGGTGCGGCGGGGTTCGCGCGCCTTGCGATAGGCCCAACGGCGGCGGCGCGGCTACACGCCGCAAGCTGTGAGGCCCTGCCTGTCGTTGAGCTGCTCGTCCTCGGAGGCGCTCAAGGGCGCGCGGCCTGCGGCCGGCGCAGCCGGGGTCGGAACACCGAGAACGTCGCTGCTGTGGGGCGGGACCGCCGGGCGCGCATGTTGGCAGTGCCGTGTTCGGTTCCGGTGTTTGCTTTCTCCGACCACGGACCACGCCTCTTTGGTCCCCTGTCGTTGCTGCGGGTGCCGTTTCGGCCGATTCCGGCGCCTGGGGGTGGGCCGGCCGGGGAGGAGCGACGGCGACCTCTCGGGGGGACGGGGCTGCGTGACGGCGGTAGGGCCTGCGGACGCCGTGCCGGGACCGTGGGGCATCCGGATATGGCACGTTGTTTGCTTTCCTCTTGGGCAAGCAACACGGCCCTTCGGCGACCGCAAGGTCAAGGGAGGGCACGAGAGGAGGCCGGCGGTCATGCACCCACTTTGCAAGCCACTCAATTTGGCCTACCAAACATTCCTCTTACATACTTCCATTCCTTGATGTCCAAACGTAGCGCTTGACCGCCTACCTTTCACACCTCGGCCGCCGGCAGTCGCCGGCGGCTTGTGGTGTCTCTTGTGGAGGACGGCAGGGGGCTCCCGGCGCGGGCCGGGCTCCGGTCTACGAGGGGGCAGTGCCGTCGGCGGCGCCGTGGCACTTCTTGTACTTCTTGCCGGAGCCGCACGGGCATGGGTCGTTCCTCCCCACCTTGGGGGTCGAGCGGCGCACGGTCGTGGGCGTCGTGGAACCCGGCGAGTGCTGCGCCTCCTTGCGTTCGCCCGCCAGACCGGAGGCTTCGGCCTTCTGCTCGCGGTGGACGACCTGGCGGTGCCGGTGCTCGGGGGCCTGCTGCACCAGCTCGACCCGGTACAGGTACTGCACGACCTGGTCCTCGACGCGCTCCATCATCTCCTGGAAGAGGTCGAAGCTCTCGCGCTTGTACTCGACGAGCGGGTCGCGCTGGCCATACGCGCGCATCCCGATCCCCTCCTTGAGGTGATCGAGGGCGAGCAGGTGGTCTTTCCACTGCGCGTCGAGCACCGAGAGGATCAGGTAGCGCTCGAGCTGGCGGAACTGGTCGGCGCCGATGGTGCGCTCGCGCTCCTCGAAGCGCTGCTCGACCGCGGCCGTGAGCCTCTCCAGGAGCTGCGGCCGGTTGATCGTCTCCCACGACACGTCGGCCTGGGCGGCCGTCATGCCGAAGAGGTCCTTGAACTCGCGCTCGATCGCCTCCTGATCCCACTCGTCAGGGTGCTTGTCCTCCGGGCAGTACGAATCGACGAGGGAAACCACGATCGCGCGGGCGCCGCGCAGCACCCAGTCGCGGTTTTCCTTCCCCTCGAGCACGTCGCGGCGCAGGCGGTACACCGCCTCGCGCTGCTTGTTCATCACGTCGTCGTACTCGAGCAGGTGCTTTCTCATCTCGAAGTTGCGCCCCTCGACCTGTTTCTGGGCGCGCTCGATCGACTTGGAGACCATCTTCGACTCGATCGGGACGCCCTCCTCCATGCCGAGGTGCTTCATCCACTCGCGCAGGCGGTCGGAGGCGAAGATGCGCATCAGGTCGTCCTCGAGCGAGAGGATGAAGCGCGACGAGCCGGGGTCGCCCTGGCGCCCCGACCGGCCGCGGAGCTGGTTGTCGATGCGGCGCGCCTCGTGGCGCTCCGTGCCGAGGATGTGCAGGCCTCCGGCCTCCAGCACTTTGTCGCGCTCCCCGGCGCACTTCACCTTGTACTTCTCGACCGCCGCGGCGTACGCCTCGGGTTCCTTCAGGGGGTCGGCCTCGGACCTGGCGAGCCCCTCGGGGTTGCCGCCGAGGATGATGTCGGTGCCGCGACCGGCCATGTTGGTCGCGATGGTGAGCGCGCTGTGGCGGCCCGCCTGGGCCACGATCCCCGCCTCGCGCTCGTGGTACTTGGCGTTGAGCACGACATGCGGGACGTTGCGGCGCTTGAGCAGCTCGGAGAGGTGCTCCGACCGTTCGATCGAAACCGTGCCGACCAGGACCGGCTGGCCCTTCTCGTGCAGCTCGACGAGCTCCTCGACGACCGCCGTCCACTTCTCCTTCTCGGTGCGGAAGATGATGTCGGGGTTGTCGGCGCGGATCATGTCGCGGTTGGTCGGGATCACGACGACGTCGAGGCCGTAGATGTGCGCGAACTCCTCCGCCTCGGTCTCGGCGGTGCCCGTCATGCCGGCCAGCTTCTCGTACATGCGGAAGTAGTTCTGCAACGTGATCGTGGCGAGGGTCTGGTTCTCGGCCTCGATCTTGACGCTCTCCTTGGCCTCGACCGCCTGGTGCAGCCCGTCCGACCAGCGCCGGCCCGGCATCAGGCGGCCCGTGAACTCGTCCACGATGATGACCTGGCCGTCCTTGACGATGTAGTCGCGGTCGAGGTGGTACAGGGTGTGCGCCCGCAGCGCCTGTTGTACCGCGTGCAGCGTCTCGATGTTACCGGGTTCGTAGAGGTTGGGGACCCCGAGCAGCTTTTCCGCCTTGGCGATGCCCTCCTCGGTGAGGGAGGAGGTGTGCGCCTTCTCGTCGAGGAGGTAGTCGCCGGTCGTGGACTTGTTGCCGTACTTGTCCTTGATCTCCTCGCCCTTGACTAACTTGGGCACGATGTGGTCGACCTCGTAGTAGAGCCCGACCGAAAGCTCGGACGGCCCGGAGATGATGAGCGGCGTGCGCGCCTCGTCCACGAGGATCGAGTCCACCTCGTCGACGATCGCGTAGACGTGCTTGCGCTGCACCATGTTCTCGACCTCGAACTTCATGTTGTCGCGCAGGTAGTCGANNTTGTTGGTGCCGTAGGTGATGTCCGCCTGGTACGCGGCCTTGCGCTCGGCGTCCTCCATCTGGTTCTGGATGCACCCGACCGACAGGCCCAGGAACCGGTAGATCTGCCCCATCCACTCGGCGTCGCGCTT
>PKYI01000095.1:0-5354 GCA_003133645.1 Acidobacteriota bacterium
CGACGCGCGACACCGAGATGCCGACGTTGACGGCGGGGCGGACGCCGGAGAAGAAGAGGCCCGACTCGAGGAAGATCTGCCCGTCGGTGATCGAGATGACGTTGGTCGGGATGTACCCGGACACGTCGCCGGCCTGGGTCTCGATCACCGGGATCGCGGTGAGCGAGCCGCCCCCCAGGTCCTCGCGCATCTTCGCGGCGCGTTCCAAAAGCCGCGAGTGCAGGTAGAACACGTCGCCGGGGTACGCCTCGCGGCCCGGCGGCCGGCGCAGCAGCAGCGAGATCTCGCGGTAGGCCGCGGCGTGTTTGGAGAGGTCGTCGTAGAACACCACCGCGGCGCCGCCGTTGTACAGGTAGTACTCGCCCATCGCGCACCCAGCGTACGGCGCCAGGTACTGCAGCGGGGCGGGCTCCGAGGCGGTGGCGGCGACCACGATCGTGTGCTCCATCGCGCCGTAGTTCTCGAGGGTCTTGACGACCTGCGCGACGGTCGAGCGCTTCTGCCCGATCGCCACGTAGATGCAGATCATCCCGTTCCCCTTCTGGTTGATGATCGTGTCGGTGATAAGCGCGGTCTTGCCGGTCTGGCGGTCGGAGATGATGAGCTCGCGCTGCCCGCGCCCAATCGGGATCATCGAGTCGATCGCCTTGATCCCGGTCTGCATCGGCTCCTTCACCGGCTGCCGCCGCACCACGCCCGGGGCGATGCGCTCCATCGGGTAGGTGTCGGAGGCCGCGATCGGGCCCTTCCCGTCGATCGGCTGGCCGAGCGCGTTCACCACGCGCCCGACGAGCGCGGGGCCGACCGGGACCTGCAGGATGCGGCCGGTGCGCCGCACCTCGTCGCCTTCGCGGATCAGGTCCGACTCGCCCATGAGCACGCAGCCGACGCCGTCCTCCTCGAGGTTGAGGGCGAGGCCGAAGACGTCGTGCGGGAACGCCACCATCTCGCCGGCCATCACGCGGTCGAGGCCAAAGACGCGGGCGATCCCGTCGCCGACCGACACCACCGTTCCGACCTCGGCCATCTCGACGGAGGTGTCCAGCCCCTGGATCTGCCGCCGCAGGATGTCCGTGATCTCGTCCACCTTGATCTGCATGCCCATCCCCCTATCGCGCCGCCGCCGCGGCGAAACGGCGCACCTGCGCGGCCAGCGAACCGTCGAACACCTGGCTTCCAACTTGCACGACGAACCCGGCCAGGAGTTCGGGCCTGACCTTCGTGTCGAGCTCGACCCGCGAGGCGAACAGGCGCGCGAGCGCTTGCTGCAGCGCCTCGACCTGCTCGGGGAGCGGCGCCACCGGCAGCTCGGCGCGAGCGCGCACGATCCCCTCGGCGCGGTCCACCAGCTCGCGGAACATCTGCACAACCTCCGGCAGGAAGCGCAACCGGACGTGGGTCTCGAGTGCGATCAGCAGGCGGTGGGCCTCCGGCCGCAAGGCCAGGGCGCGGGCAATCGTCGCCACGAGCTCGCGCTTGACGGCCGGCATCACCGAGGGCACCTCGAAGACGCGCACGAGCCCGCTCTCGCGCTCGAACAGTTCCGCCACCGCCGCGAGCTGTCTCTGGATCTCCCGCAACGCCGGGACCCCTTCCCGGTGCGTCACCTCGTACAGCGCCACCGCGTACGGCCTCGCCACCCGCCGGCTCATCGCGCGCCTCCAGCCGGCCGCTCGTCGAGGCGCTCGAGCGTCGTCCGGAAGATCCGCTCGCGGTCCTCGGCGGTGAGTTCGCGCTGCAACAGCTCGATCGCGAGGTCGGCGGCCACCGAGGCCGCTTCGGCCGCGAGCTGGCGGCGCGCGTCGGCCACGCGCCGCGCGGCCTCCTGCTCGATCTGCGCCGTCAAGCGCGCCGCCTCGGCGTCGCCCTGCCGCTCGAGCGCTTCGCGTTCCCGCTCGCCCTCGTTGTGGAGCCGCTCCTGCAGGGCCTTGATCTCACCGGAGAGCGCCGCCAGCCGCCCGTTCATCTCGGCCCGCAACTGCTCGGCCTCGCGTTGCGCGCGCTCGGCCTCGGCCAGCTGGGTCGCGATCTGCTCGCCGCGCGACCGGAAGAACTTCGCCGCCGGGCGCGCCAGGAGGAAGAAGAGCAGGCCGAAGAAGAACGCGAAGTTGGCCACCTTCCAGAAGATCGTCGGGAGTCCGAGGAAACCCGCGCCGCCCTCTTCGGCCGCCCACGCCGGCAACGCGGCGAGGAACACCGCCGCCGCCACCGCCAGGCGGCGCATCATGCGAGCCTCCGCCCGGCCAAGCGGCTCGCCAGTTCGCGCGCCAGCTCCGTGCCGCGTTCCCGCAGGACGGTGCGGGCGGCGCGCGAGGCCTCGTCGAGCTCGGCGCCGAGCTTGGCGAGACGCGCCTGGACCTGGGCGCGCGCCTCGTCGAGGCACGCCCGTCGGGCTGTCTCGCCGGCGGCGCGGAGCGCCGCGCGGTCCTTCTGCGCCTCGGCGGCGGCGCCCGCCACCTCGCGGTCGCAGCGCGCCATCGCTTCGGTCAGCTCGGCGCGGGCGCGCTCGTGGCCCAGGCGCGCGGACTCGATCCGTCCCTCCCGTTGCTCCAGGAGCCGGCCGAGCGGCCGCACGAGCTGAGTCGACACCAGCAGGAAGACCAGCCAGAAGCAGGCCATCACGAGCAGCAGAGAGTAATTTGGCAGCGCCAGCACGCTGTCCTCCTCCGCTTGGCAACGAACGAGGAGGCGAGGAGCCTCCAACAGCGAGTGTTCAAGTTAGCAAAGCCTGTCACCGCGGTCAACGGGCCGGCCGCGACAACGCCACGCCTGAACCCATAGTACCGGCGACCGCTCAGCGCAGCGACACCTCGAGGCCCACGATCAGGCGCCGGCCCGGGGCCGGGTACCCGCGCACCTCCTCGTAGCGGCGGTCCGCCGCGTTCTCGACCCTCACCCGCGCCGCGAGCCCCGGCGCCAGCGGCACCGTCACAGCGAGGTCGGCGGTCACGAACCCCGCCTGCGGCACGGCGGCCAACGTGAGCGGGTCCAGGTCCGTGCGCCGGCCCACCCAGACCAGCGAAGCGGCGCCTTCGACGCCGGCCGCGAGCGGTCCGGCCAGCATCACCGATCCCGACCACGCCGGCCGGCGCAGCAGCGGCGCTCCGGCGCCGTCGCGGGCGTTGAGCCAGGTGAGCGCCGCGCTGGCGCGGCCGTGCGCCCCCACCCTGGCGATCCACGACGCCTCGACCCCGTCCTCCAGGGCGCGGGCGACGTTGACGTAGCGGAACGACGCGAAGTCGAAGTCGATGAGGTCGCGCTGGCGGTTGGAGAACGCCACTAGCTGCACGACCGAACCGCCGGCCGCGAGCGGCGCCGCCACGCCCACTTCCATCGAGCGCGAGCGCTCCGGCGCCAGCGCCGGGTTACCTGAGAACGGGTAGTACAGCTCGCCGAGGCCGGGAGCACGGAACGCCTGCCCAAACGAGACCCAGCTCCGCGCGACCCGCCCCTCCCAGCTCACGCTCACCCGCGGCGACAGCTCGCTCCCCCACGGCGACGCGCTGTCCCAGCGCACGCCGGCGAGCACGGCGAGCCGGCGTGCCGGCGACCAGCTGTCCTGCACGAACAACGCCCGGGTCGTCTGGCGCCGGCCGGCGAGGTTCACGCCGAAGCTCGAACCGTCGGTGACGCGGTCCGCCCGCCACTCGGCGCCCGCCACGAGACGGTGGCCGCCCCACCGCTCGTGCAGCGCGACCCGTGCGCCGTCGGAGTCGGCGACCGTGTCGGAGCGCACGAAGCCGGAGGGGTCGCCGGGGTCCGTGTAGCGCTGGTCGCGCTCCACCCTGGACACCGTGACCTCGAGCTCGCCGCCGGTGCCCAGGTGCAAGTGGAGCGGGAGTGCGGCGACGGTCTCCGCCGCCGAGGTGGAACGGTGCGGGGTCAGGAGTGCGCCCGAGAACGGGATCTCGGTGAAGGTGGTGGTGCGATGCACGAGCACGCCGAGGCGGCTGCCGTCGTCCAGGCTCGCCGTCACGCTCACGAGCCCTGCCCGCGACGAGAAGTCGTCGTTGACGAGCGGACCGCTCCCGTCCCGGCTCCCCCCGGCGACGACCGTTTCCCAGCGCCCGGTAACGGCGGTGGCCTGGAACTCGGCCCGCCGCCACCCGGAGCCGCCCCCCTCGACCAGGGCCGACGCGCCGTCGCCGGTGGCGCGCGCCGGGACGAGCTGCACGACGCCGCCGATCGCATCGGCGCCGTAGAGTGCGGAGTACGGGCCGCGCACGACCTCGACCCGGTCGAGCCCGGCGGTGAGCGGCAGGCTCCAGTCGTAGCCGCCGAAGAACGGGGAGTTGAGGCGGACCCCGTCCCACATCACCAGCGTCTGCGTCGAGGCGGTGCCACGCGTGAACAGCGACGTGACGCCGCCCTCGCCCCCCGAGCGCAGCACGACTACGCCCGGGACCCAGCGCAGCGCGTCCGCGACCGAGGTGACGCCGAGCGAGCGCAGCTCCGCCGCCGAGATCACCGTGCACGCGGCGGCGATGCCGTCCACCGGCTGCTCGTCGCCGGTCGCCGTCACCACGACCTGGTCGTGAAACGACGGGAGCTGCTGCGCCCCCGACACGCCGGACACGATGAGGAAAAGCGCGAGCAGCCGGACCGTTCGATCGGCCATGGAACCCTCCCGTTCCCCTGCGGGGCGGCAGGTCTCCTGGCTTCCGGATCAACCGAGATCGCCCGCCTTCCCAGGCGCCGGGCCGCGAACGACCCGTGCGCCCAGTGGCATGTCTGGACGACTCGTCCCCGGTTACAGTGGCGGGGGCCGCGCCGGATTCGCACCGGCTTCCCTCGACACCGCCCCGATGAACTTCGCCCGCCACGCTACCGCCGGCGCGGGGCAAACACAAGAGCTGTGCATGGCGGCTCGCCGCCGCCAACGGGGATGACGATTGCCATTCCGAGGGCAGTTCGCTTCCCCTCGCCCAGTGGGTGTTCTCTTTCGTCCGTTTCACTGCGTGAGGCTTTCTTGCTTGCCGGTCCNNCGCGCCCGAGCCCGCATGCTCCTCCGGCCGCGACCGGACAGGGCGATCCGCGCCGGGGCCCCTCGCGGTCCGCAAGAAGCCGCGGCCGCGACACCCCGGCACGGCTCGCCCGTCCGGGACCCGCGGTCGGAGGAGCCAATGGCCACCCGCGGCACCGGCGGATGGACAACCCCCCCGCCCACACCTCGGAGGCCCTGCTGGAGGACGAAAGGCCTGACATAGCTCACGGTCAACGGCAGGATCTCCGCTTGGCGAGGGGGCGGGCGGCCAAAACCGCCCAGCGGGCGAAGGTCGATTGGGCCGGAGCGTGCGGGTCCCGAGCGGGCGTCCCGCGGTGGGGTGTCGCTGGCTCCGACCGAGGGTCTCTCC
>PKYI01000095.1:5378-15981 GCA_003133645.1 Acidobacteriota bacterium
CCGCCCGAGCGACACGGCCGTAGCCCGCGGGGCAAAACAAACAGGCCTCACGCAGTGAAGAAGAAGACCAACCCCATCCGCGGGACCGGCAAGTAAGAAACCTCGGAAAAAGACAAGGCGCGCCAGGAACCCCTGGCGCGCCGCGGATGGCAACCTGGTGCGGACCGACTACTGGACGACGGCGTTGATCGGGATCTCGATCGACTTGCGCAGCGGGTCGTTGGTGGCGATCGTGAGTGTCGCCTTCTGCGCCCCCTTGGGCACCCCGGCCTTCATGCTCACCGCCACCTGGTAGCGCTGGCCGGCCTGGAGCGGAATCACCTCGGTCGTGAAGTTGGGGTTGTCGACCTTGACGTCGGAGAGCTGCAGCTCGGCACCCTGGCGGTTGTTGATGATCAGCACGTTGTGGCCGATCATGGCATCGCCCGCCACGGTTCCGAAGTCGATCGTGCCCGGAATGACCTGGACGACCGGACGCACCGCGCCGGTCACGTTGATCGTCACCTCGGGCGCCTTGGGCGACGTGGTCTTGACGACGATCTTCTGGTTGAGCATCCCCTCCGGCGCGTTCGCCGGTACGGTCACGGTGAGCTCCCACTGCGAGCCCTTGCGGTCAGGGATGCGCTCCTTGGCCGGGAGTTCGCGGTAGCTGAGCTGGTACGGACCGCTGGTGGCGGCGGCGCTCTCGATCTTGAAGTCGGAGCCGTCCGCCGAGGCCAGCACCAGCTTCTGCGTCGCGGCCTCGCCCTGGAGCACGTTGGTGAAGATCACGAGCGGCCGCGGTAGGACCTCGACGAACGCCCGCACGTCGGCCTTGATCACCAGGTTGACCTGGGGGGCCGTGGGGTCGTTGGAGAACACCAGTACCGCCTTGGAGATCGGCCCGGTGAATCCGGCCGTGTCCACGTCGGCGGTGATCTTGCCGCTGGCCCCGGGGGCGATCTCGCGGGTGAAGCTCGCGACCGTGCAGCCGCACGTCGGCCGCACCTGGCTGATCTCGAGCGGCGCCTTGCCGGTGTTGCGCACCTCGAACGTGGCCTTGATCTTCTCCCCCTTGGGGACGGTGCCGAAGTCCTGGATCTTGTTGACGATGTCGATTGCCGGCTGCGGCGTCTCGGCGGCCTTCGCGGCGGCCGCGGCGGCGGGCTTGGTGGCGGGCGCGGTCTGGGGCTGGGCGACCGCCGCCGTCGCGACCAACACCGCTGCGAGCGAGCTCAGGATCGTACGGTTCATCGGGTGATCTCCTCTCGTCTGCGACTGATTCCGGGTTCCCCGGAGGTGGTATCGTACACCCCCGCGCCGGCGCGCGCCAAACGTCATGCAGAAATCTTGCCACTACTACCTGCTCCCGATCGGAGGCACGGCCACGGCGGCGCTCGCCGGCCTCCTGCACGAAGCCGGGGAGAGGGTCTCCGGGGTGGACGTCGCGCTCTACCCCCCCACTTCGGAGCTGCTGGCCGAACTCGGAATCCCCGTCCGCGTCGGCTTCGATCCCGCCGGGATCCCGGCCGACCTCGACCAGGTTGTCATCGGAAACGCGATCCCGCGCACCAACGTCGAGGTCCAGGCCGTGCTCGCGCGCGGGCTGCCGTACACCTCGCAGGCGGCGGCGTTCGGAGACAGGTTCTGCCGCCCGGCGCGCGCGATCGTGGTGGCCGGGACCCACGGCAAGACGACGACCACGGCCCTCGCCGCCCATCTCCTGACGGCGGGGGGGCTCGATCCCACCGCGCTGATCGGCGGGGTCCCGGTCGGCGGCACGCCGTGGCGGCTGGGGCACGGCAGCTGGACGGTCGTCGAGGGGGACGAGTACAACACCGCGTTCTTCGACAAGGGGCCGAAGTTCCTCCACTACGCCCCGCACCTGTTCGTGGTCGGCAACGTCGAGTTCGACCACGGCGACATCTACCCCGATCTCGATGCCATCCTGGCAGCGTTCCGTGCCGGAACGGCACTGGTCGGCAGCGGCGGCGCCGTGGTGGCCAACGCCGGGGACGAGGGGGCCCGGGCGGTGGCCGCGGGGCACCCCTGCGCCGTCTGGTATGGGCTCGGGCCCGTGGCCGCCCTCGCCTGCACCTCGTGGGGGCACGACAACGGCCGGCTGCGCGCGACCTTGACCTGGGAAGGGCGCGCCTTCGAGATCGCGGCGCCGCTCGTGGGCCGTCACAACCTGGACAACCTGATGGCCGCCGCCACCTGCGCGCTGCTCGTGGGAATGGCGCCGGAGGCGGTCGCGGCCGCGGCCGCGACCTTCCCCGGCGTCCGGCGCCGGCTCGAGCTCGTCGGCGAAGCTGGCGGGATCGCGGTGGTGGACGATTTCGCCCACCACCCGACCGCGGTCGCCGCGACGCTGGCGGCCGCCCGGCACCGGTTCCCCGGCCGGCGCCTGGTGGCGGCGTTCGAGCCGCGCTCCCTCACCGCCGGCGGCACCGTGTTCGCGGCCGCGTACGAGGGGGCGCTGGCGAACGCCGACGTCGCGCTCGTGGCGCCGGTCTTCCACCGGGCCCGCCTCGGCGAGCACGCCCTCGACCGCGGCGCCCTCATCGCTGCGCTGCGCCGCCGCGGCACCGAGGCCGGCGAGTTGCCCGAGGGCGGCGACCTCGCGGCGGCGGTCCGCCGTCACCTGCGTCCCGGCGATGTCGTGCTGTGCATGTCCTCCGGGGATTTCGGCGGCCTGCCGCGCCGCCTGCTCGCCCTGCTACGGGAGGAGCGGTGAGGGCCGTCCTGGCCCGCGTCCTTGCCACCGTCGGCGGGCTCGGGGACGTGCTCCCGGCGCCCGGCACCACGGTCGGGTCGGTGGCCGGCGCCGTGCTCTTCTGGGGCGCTTCGGCGCTCTGGCCGTCCGCCGTGACCGGGGTCGCGCTCGCCGGCCTCGCGGTGCTCTTGCCGGTGTCGGTCTGGGCGTGCGGCGCGGAAGCCAGGCGGCGCGGGGTCGTCGATCCCCATCCCGTCGTCCTCGACGAGGTCGCCGGCCAGTGGGCGGCGCTCGCCGTGGTCGCGCTCGTGCAGCGCCGGCCGCCGGGCGCGGTCGAGCTGGTGGCGGCGTTCCTCCTCTTCCGCGCGTTCGACGTGGTCAAGCCCTGGCCGATCCGGCGCCTCGAGGCGCTCCCCGGCGGCTGGGGGATCGTGGCCGACGACCTCGTCGCCGGTCTCGCCGCCGGCGCCGTCGCGGCGCTCCTCCTCCCGCTTTTGACTCGTTAGCCGCCGCCGGCCGTCCTCCCGTGCTCCACGAGCACGATCGTGAGGTCGTCGGCGAGCGGCGCCCCGGCGAGGTGGCGGTCGAGCGCGGCGATGACGGCGGCGACCAGCTCGCGCGGCGGCGCGTCCCGGTGCGCGGCCAGCACCGCGTGCAGCGCCTCGTAGCCGAACGGCTCCCCGCCGGCGTTGCGCGCCTCCACGAGCCCGTCGGAGTAGAGCAGGAGCCGGCTCCCGGGGGCGAACGCGAGGGTGCGGCTGGGGGGCGGGTCGGGCCAGCGGTGGCCGAGCGGGAGCGAGCCAAGCAGGATCTCCTCGGTGGTGCCGTCGGAGGCCAGCAGCACGCCGGGGGGATGACCGGCGCTGGTGATCTCCAGCCGTCCCGCCTCGCTGTCGATCTCGGCGAGGGCGAGCGACACCATGCGCTGCTGCAACGGCTGGGCGAGGAGGAGGCGGTTGAGGCGCTCGAGCAGGTCGCGCCCGCGCCGCCCCTCGCCGGCAAGGGCGGCCACCGCGGACTTGACCATCGCCATCAGCAGGCCCGTCGGCAGCCCGTGGCCCGCGACGTCGCCGATCGCCGCCACGAGCCGGCCGGGTGCGACCTCCAGGACGTCGAAGTAGTCCCCGCCCACCTCGGCGGCCGGCCGGAAGTGGGCGACCAGGGCGAGCGGGCCGCTCGTCAGCTCGCGCGGCGGCAGCAGGCTCGACTGGATCTCGCGAGCAAGGTCCATCTCGCGCGCCAGGCGCTCCTTCTCCGCCACCGCCCCGAGCATGCCGCGGACCGACTCGGTCATGGCGTTGAACGAGACCGCGAGGTCGCCCAGTTGGTCGCGGCGCTTGACCGGAATCCGGTGGCGGAGGTCGCCCGCCGCCACCGCGCGGGCCCCGCGCGACAGGCGCGCCGCCGCCCTCGTGACGCGCAGGATCATCACGGCGGCGAAGCCGACGGCGATCAGGTAGAGCGCGCCGAAGACGATGCCCACGATGCGCAGGGCGCCCTTGAACTGGCGGCCGACCCCTTCCTGCGGGGCGAATAGGTCCGCGACGGCGCCGCTCGGTGACAGTTTGATCAAGGCCACGACGAGCGCGCCCTTGAGCTCGGCGCCGCTGTCGAGCGCCCTTGGCGCCCCCGCAACCCACATCCAGAGGAACCGGGTCCGCTGCCAGCGGGTGCCCTCTTGGGGCCTCCCGGAAAGCCAGGCTTGTTCGGCCTGGGTCTCGGGCACGCTGCGGCCGTTGACGGTGACCGTCGCGGACCTAGACGGCGCGCGGTTCAGCGTGACGGTGCTGCTCTTCGGACCCGTCGCCCGCTCGTTGGTCACGAAGCGGACCTCGTACCACTGGCCGCGGCCGAACGTGCGGGCGTTGGCGAGGTCGAGCGGCAGTAGGACGGCCGTAACGGCGTCGCCGTGACGCGCCACGGCGGCGAGATAGGCCGCCTGGCGGTTGAACACCTTGCCCTGCCATCCGCCCTCGGCGACCCAGCACGGGACCGGCAACCCGGATGCGCCCGGACTGCTCCAGCGGCCGGAGGGGGCGTCGAGCACCCACTCCAGGTGCATCCCGTCCTCGATCCCGCTCGGGCCGCGCTCGACGATCTCGCGCGCCCTCGCTGGCCTTCCCGCGGCCAGCTCGGTGGCGGCCGCGTTGGCGACCCCGGCCAGCGCGGAGCTCAGGCTCTCCATCTCGCCGCGCACCCGGCCCGCGGCGTACTGGCCCACGGCGGCCCAACCCACGACGAGCGCCAGGCAGGCGGCGAGAGCGATTGGGGTCAAACCGATCAGCAGGTACGAGATGAACAGCCGCACACCGACCCGGTAGGTGAGCACGCGCCAGAGCCGCCGCACGCCCACGAAGACTGCCGGCAGCGACCACAGCACCGCCACGGTGACCGTCAGCCCGGCCAGGTCCCCGCCCGGCGCCGCCAGCCGCGCGGCGGCGGCCGCCAGCACCAGCGCAGCGAGCAGCGCGAGGTACACCGTGCGAAGTCTCCGCCGCGGTTTCGTTCCCCCGCTTTCGTCGCGCGTGGTCATGCCGCCCCTTCCTACGCCCACGATAGCCGAAAGGTTGTCTGGGCGGAGGGGCCGCTGCTGCCGCCAGGTTGGCGGCGCTCCTAGCGCACGCGCCGGCGGCGGTTGGCGACGTAGTCGGCGAGGACGAACCCCCCGAGGTCGTAGGGGTTCGAGAAGTAGGCGCGGCCGCGGTTGACCTTGGTGAGCTTCTCCACGAACTGTTGCAGCATCGGGTCGGTGGCGATCATGAACGTGGTGATCACGACTCTCTGCCGCCGGCAGCGGTCGGCCTCCTCGAGGGTGCGGTTGACGATCTTGAGGTCGAGGCCGTACGGGTTCTTGTAGACCCCGTGCGCCTCGGTGATCGCCGAGGGCTTGCCGTCGGTGATCAGGAAGACCTGCTTGTTCGGGTGCTTGCGGCTGGCGAGCATCCCCCGGGCCATCTCGAGCGCCTCGCAGGTGTTGGTGTGGAACGGGCCCGCCTGGATCGCCGGGATGTCCCCGAGGTCAATGCGCGTCGCGCGGTCCCCGAACACGAGGACACCGAGCCAGTCGTTCGGGTACTTCGACGTGATCAGCTCGGTCATGGCGAGGGCCACGGTCTTGGCGGGGGTGATGCGGTCCTCGCCGTAGAGCACCATCGAGTGCGAGATGTCGATCGCCACGACGGTGGCGCACGAGGTCAGGTGCTCCCTCTCGCCGACCTCGAGGTCCTCCTCGGCGAGGTCGAGTTCGCCCTTGGTGCGCCTGAGGGCGTTCTGGGTCGAGCGCACCGCGTCGATGGCGGACAGCTCGTCGCCGAACGCGTACGGCCGGGTTTCCGGCAAGCTCTCCACGCCCTCGCCGGCCGCGTGGATCGAGTGGTAGCCGGGACCCGCCTTGCTCAAGCTCGCGAACACCTCCTCGAAGGCGCTCCGGCGCAGCTGGCGCGCGCCGGCCTCCGTGAGACCGCCATCGGCGCCGCCGGCGCGGAGCAGTCCCTGCTCCTCGAGCTGGGCGAAGAAGGCATCGAGGTCGACGTTGTCGTCGAGGTAGCCGCGCTCCTGCAGCTCCCGCAGCCACTCGCGCGCCCGCGCGGCGTCGCCGGCCGCGGCGAGCAGGAGCTGGTTGAACAGGCGCAGCAGGTCGATCGCCGCGAGCAGGCTCCGGATCAGCTCAGGGTCGAGGTACGCGTAGCGGTGGCGCATGCTAGGAACCGGGGTCCGGGGTCCGGGGTCCGGGGTCCGTGAAAGCGATCCAACTCCAACCCGACGGTCTCCCTGGGAGAAAAGCGGCTGCGTCGTTCCCGGATCCCGGTGCCCGGAACCCGGACCCCGGTCTAGTTGGCATCGGAGCGGTCCCCGGGCCGGGCGGCGCGGCGCATGAGCTGGAACTTCAGCGCCTCCCTGTAGCTCACGGTGCTGTCCACGTCCTCGCGGGTGAGTTTGGTGTGCTGGTGGAGCCCTTCGAGGATCGTCTCGGCGGCGAAGGCGCGCTCCTCGCGGGTTGCGCCGTGGTTTTCGGCAAGCGCGAACAGCCCGGGCACGCGCGTGAGCTCGCGCTCGTACTCGGCGAACGGCTGCTCGTCGGAGAGCGTCACTTCGTTGCCGGCGGCGAACCACGCCACGATCGGCGCGTACGGTCCCTTGTCCTCGCCCTCGGCGTCGCGCCCGAGCGCCGGGAAACGCGCCAAGAAGCGCTTCTTCACCGCGCTGCCGACGAGCGTCCGGGCGACGATCTCGGCGCCCTTCTGCTCGCCCTCGTACACCATCTCGACCTTGCCCGTGATCGCCGGCAGCAGCATGTGCACGTCGACCAGGCGTGGCCAGACCGATTCTTCGCCGGTCGCCAGCGCCCGGCGTTCGAGGTTGGAGACGAGCAGCTCCATCGCCGCGATCGCGACCCGCGCGCTCACCCCCGAGCTCTGGTCCACGAGGTCGGACTCGCGGGCCGCGAACGCGATCTCCTCCAGGAGCAGCTCGACCTCCTCGGGGATATTGACCCGCGGCCCTCCCCGCGCGCGCCACGCTTCCTGGCGGGTGATCGTCACCGCGGTGGCGGCATCCCTCGGGTAGTGGGTCAGGATCTGCGACGAGATCCTGTCCTTCAGCGGCGTGATAATCGTGCCGCGGCTGGTGTAGTCCTCGGGGTTCGCCGAGAACACCATCAGGATGTCGAGGGGGATGCGGACGGGAAACCCCCTGACCTGGATGTCCCGTTCCTCCAGTATGTTGAGCAGGCCGACCTGGATGCGGGGCGCGAGATCGGGAAGCTCGTTGATGGCGAAGATCCCGCGGTTGGTGCGCGGCACGATGCCGAAGTGGATCACCTCGGGGTCCGCGTAGGTGAGGCGCCGGGTCGCCGCCTTGATCGGGTCCACGTCGCCGATGAGGTCGGCGATGGTGACGTCCGGCGTGGCGAGCTTCTCGTTGTAGCGGGCCTCGCGCGGCAGCCATTCGACCGGGGTGCCGTCGCCGGCTTCCTCCACGATCCGGCGGGCGCGCGCCGACGTCGGACGGAACGGGTCGTCGTTGAGCTCGGTCCCGGCGATCACCGGGATCTCGTCGTCGAGCAGCGTCACGAGGGCGCGCAGGAGACGGGTCTTGGCCTGCCCCCGCAGGCCGAGCAGGATGAAGTCGTGGTGCGCGAGGAGCGCGTTGACGATCCCCGGGATCACCGTGCGCTCGTAGCCGACCACGCCGGGGAAGAGCGTCCCGCCGGCGCGCAGCCGGGCGATGAGGTTCTCGCGCAGCTCCTGCTTGACCGGGCGGGTAACGTAGCCGGACGACCGGAGCGCCCCGAGCGTGGCGGGCTTGCCGGCGCTCATGCGGCCACCCGGCCCGACCTCCCGCCACATCCGGCGGCGGGTTCGGGCGCAGCCGCCCGGTTGGCAATGGGATCGTGTCTCATCAAATCGTAGAACACAGCCGAGGAGGGTTTGTTTCCCCACGCTGTGGACACGGTGGTGCCCTAATGGTACGCTCGTGTTCGCAAGGGAGTCGCACAATCACCACGGGGCGGCGAACGGCGAACAGCCGGCGCCGCACGGACCCGAAACCGACGACGAAGGGAGATGCCAGATGATCAGCACGGCTACGGAGAAGTCGATCAACGAGCAAATCAACGCCGAGCTTTTCTCGTTCTACCTCTACCTCGCGATGTCCACCCACTTTCAGCACGCGAACTTCGGCGGGTTCGCGAGGTGGATGCGGACGCAGGCGCAGGAGGAGATGTCGCACGCGATGAAGTTCATCGATTACGTGCACGACCGGGGCGGCGCGGTCGCGCTGGCAGCGATCGAGCAGCCCAAGGGGGAGTGGCCGTCGGTTCTGGCGGCGTTCGAAGCCGCGTACGCGCACGAGAAGTCGATCACCAAGCGGATCAACACCCTGATGGACAAGGCGATCGCCGCGAAGGACCACGCCACCGCCAACTTCCTGCAGTGGTTCGTCAAGGAGCAGGTCGAGGAGGAGGCCGCCCTCGATCCGATCGTCACGCGCCTGCAGGCGATCGGCGAGAGCCACGGCGCCCTCTACTACCTCGATCACGAGCTCGGCAAGCGCGGCGC
Organism: Acidobacteriota bacterium; assembly: GCA_003133645.1. Taxonomy (GTDB): domain Bacteria; phylum Acidobacteriota; class Thermoanaerobaculia; order Thermoanaerobaculales; family Thermoanaerobaculaceae; genus RBG-13-68-16. The sequence continues at coordinate 14,133 of PKYI01000095.1, forward strand.
CTGAAACGGCGGCCCACACTCCGCGACGTCGCGGCCACCACAGGGGGGCCGCGACGCTTTCATCCCCGCCACCGCCCGCCCCCGATTCCGGGCGCGCCAGCGCCCCCGGCTGTAACCTTTGTCCGCACGCGGCCGTCTCAACGGTAGGGCGCAGACCCCGGGGAGCACGGCGGTGCGGGTCGAACTTGACGGTGCGGTTGCAGGCGTATTGGCGGGAGGCGGGCAGCCGGTCGTGGATGATGTGACGGACCACCTTGCGCACGATCGGCGGACCGCCTCCCGGGTTCTCGCCGGGGACGAGGATGCGTTCGCCGAGCTGGTGCGCGCCCACCACGGTCGGGTGGTGCGCATCGCGGGACGCTTCTTTCGCCGTGCCGACGTGATCGAGGAAATCGCCCAGGAGGTGTTCGTGAAGGCGTACAGCGGGATGGCGGGGTACCGCGGCGAGGTTCCGCTCGCGCACTGGCTTGCCCGCATCACGGTCAACGCCTGCTACGACCAGCTCCGGCGCCAGCGCGCCCGCCCCGAGGTGGCCTTCTCCCAGCTCGGCAGCGACCCCGAGGCCTTCATCGCCAGCTACGTCGGGCCCGACGGCGACGGCGCCATGGCCCGTTGGGAACGCGAGGAGGCGCGCCTGGCCGCGGAACAGGTCCTGGCCCGGCTGCCGGCGGCGGACCGCCTCGTGCTCACGCTGACCGTGCTCGAGGGCATGGCGACCGCCGAGGTGGCCGCCCTCACCGGGTGGTCGACCGCGAACGTCAAGGTGCGGGCGTTCCGCGCCCGCAACCGCCTGCGCGCGCTGGTGGCAGGCACGGGACGGAGGTGACTCTCATGTGGAACTCTCACGACCCAGATTCCCCGGGCGCCGTCCGCACGGCGAGGGAGGACCTCGCGGTCCGGCGCCTGCTCGAGGCGGCTTCGGCCCGCCCCGAGGAACTCCCGTCGCTCTCGCCGTTCTTCGCGGCCCGGGTCAGGGCCGCGGCGGCCCGGGTCCGGCCGGCACCGCACCCGCTGGCGGTGGTGGCCCTGCACACGCTCCCTGCGCTGGCGGTGCTGCTGGCGGTGCTGTCGTCGTGGGCGGCGTTCGAAACGGTGCGGGACGCCGACGCGCAGGACGACCCGGCGATGGTCGTGCTCGCCAGCCACGAGAACGGCGCCGACGCGACGCTCGCCGCGCTGCTCCTCACCGAGAGCGGCGACAGCCTGCCCTCCGGAGGTGCCAGGTGAACCCCTGGCGCGCCCGCCTCGCGGTGATGGCGGTGTTCGTCGCCGGCGTTCTCTGCGGGGCGGCGGCGATGCACGTCTGGCGGGTACGGCTCGAAAGAAGGCCGATGAACTCCCCCGAGGGGTTGGCCCGCATCGTCGTCCACCGTCTCGACCGGGAACTCCACCTCTCCGAGGCGCAGCGGCGCCAGGTCTACGCGGCCGCAGCCAAGGCCCGCGAGGAGTCGGCGCGGGTGATGAAGCCCCTGATGCCCCAGATGAGCGAGATCTTCGAGCGTCTCCGCGCCGAGGTCCGCAGCGTGCTGACCGACGAGCAGCGCGCCCGCTTCGACCGCATGGTGAAGGAGCGGGGCGGCAGGATGCCGAGGATGTGGATGCCACCCCCCCACGGCGCGGGCGAGATGCCGCCGGACCACCACGGCCGCCCGCCGCAGCCCGGGGCCGCTCCGCCTCCGCCACCCGACCCCGGCTCGCCCCCGTCCCCGACCCCGGGGACGTGATCCGGGCGGGGTTGATTCTCTCCTTCGCTGCGTGAGGCTGCCTTGTTTTGTGCCGCGGGCTGCGGCCTGTCGGTCGGGTGAAAGCTTGTTTTCCACTGCGTGGAGGCTTTCTTGCTTGCCGGTCC
>PKYI01000095.1:15994-16172 GCA_003133645.1 Acidobacteriota bacterium
CGCGGGTGGCCGGATGCGGGCACCGGCGGATCAACGACACCCCCGCCCCCACGTCGGAGGTCGTGCTGCAAGCCGAGAGTCCTGCCGATGCGAGGCGCCAACAGCAGGATCTCCGCCTGGCGGGGGGGTGGAGGCCAAAACCGCCCAGCGGGCCCAGGCCGATGGCGCCGGAGCGTGC
>PKYI01000204.1 GCA_003133645.1 Acidobacteriota bacterium
GACGCCGGCACGCCGCTCCTGGCAGAAACCCTGCGAACGTGAACGGGACCGGCGGCAGGCCCGCAACCGAGAGCGCTGCGGCCACTGCACTCGGGCCCGGCACCGCGAGCACCTCGATCCCGCTCTCGCGGCAGGCGCGCACCAGGCGGTAGCCGGGATCAGCCAGGAGCGGCGTGCCGGCGTCGGACACCAGCGCGAACTCGGCGTCGCCTTGCAGTTCGGCGACCAGGCGGGGGACCTCGCGCGCCTCGTTATGCTCGTGAAGCGCCCGCGCCGCGGTCGTGATGCCGTAATGGTTCAGGAGCTTGCGGACGTGGCGGGTGTCCTCCGCAAGGACCAGGCGGACGCCGGCGAGGATCTCGCAGGCGCGCGGCGAGAGGTCGGAGAGGTTGCCGATCGGCGTGGCCACCACGAAGAGCCTGCCCCCACCCTCCGCGGGGTTCGGGGCTCGGGGTTCGAGGCTCGAGGAAAGCCTCGAGGCGGTTTCCGGCTCCCGAGCCCCGAGTCCCGAGCTCCGGCTTCTCATCGTTCCGGGTTGCGGGGGAGAATCCGGTCCACGTTGATGCAGCTCGCCGACACCCGCGCCACCACCGTCGGGCGCCACTTGAAACGGTTGCGGCGGTATGCCGCCAGGGCGGCATCCACGAGCGCCGGGGGAAACCCGGCCGCAAGGAGCGCCTCGCGTCCCAGCCCCCCCTCGTGGTGCCAGTAGAGGAGCGGATCGACCGCCGGGTAGTCGAACCCCAGCTCTCCGGCGTCGGTCTGCCCGGGCCACAGGTCGGCGGTGGGGGGTTTGGCAACGACCGTTTCCGGCACGCCGAGCAGGCGGCCGAGCGCGAAGACATGGGTCTTCCAGACGTCGCCCAGAGGTTGCACCGACGCCGCGGCATCGCCGAATAGGGTCGAGTACCCGAGCAGGATCTCGGACTTGTTGCTGGTGCCGAGCACCAGCGCCGGCACGGTGCGGGCGCGGTCGAACAGGGTCACCATGCGTAGGCGCGCCATCATGTTGCCGAAGCGGACCTGGTCGCCGCGCGCGCCGAGCGTCTCGGCGAGCGCCTCCGCCGGCCCGGCGAGGTCGACAACCTCGACCTTCAGGCCGAGCGCCGCGGCCACCGCCCGCGCGTCGCGCAGACTCTCGGCCGAGCTCGTCGGCCCGGGCAGGGCCAGGGCAAGCACGTTCTGGGCCCCCACCGCCGCGGCGGCCAGCGCCGCCGCGACCGCCGAATCGACGCCGCCGGAGAGCCCGACCACATAGCCGGCGAGGCCTGAGGCGCGCAGCTCCTCGGCGAGGAAACGCCGGAGCGTTTCGCCAAGGAGGGCGGTATCCAAGGAAGGCAGCTCACGCATCCTGGCCCCCCAGCGCCGCGCGCCAGAGGTCGAACCTCTCGGCGACCGGGATCGGGATCAGGGTGCGGGTGCGCGCGACAGCCGCCAGGGAGAGCGGCGCCACGACCAGGGCCTCGTCGAGCGCCGGAGCGGGCGCGGCGAGGCTCGTGCCGCGGCCGTCCACCGCCCACGAGCGGCCGCCGAACAGCACCCCCTCCTCCCAGCCGCACCGGTTCGCGAAGAAGACGGGGCTGACGGTGGTCACCGCGGTGGCGCCCATGATCCAATGCCACCGGCGCGACCCGGCCGGCTCGCCGCCGCCGTCCAGCTCGGTCGGTCCCCCGGCCAAGACCAGCAACGCGTCCACCCCGGCGTGGGCGAGGATGACCGCCGAGGAGAGGTGCCAGGCGTCCTCGCAGATCAGGATCCCGAACCGTCCCAGCGCGCAGGCGATCGGCGCCAGGCGCGGCCCCGGCACGAAGTAGCGTCCCTCGTCGAACATGCCGTAGGTGGGCAGGTAGAGCTTGCGGTGAACGCCGCGGACCTCCCCCCCCTCGAGCAGCACCGCCGCGTTCGAGACCCCCCCGTGCGGCTCGCGCAGCGGCAACCCCACCAACAGCGCGACGTCGCGGCTCGCGTTGAGCAGGGGGTCGAGGCGCGGGTCGTCGAGCCGCAGCGCGTGTTCCAGGACGCCGTGGGCGAGAAGGTAGCCGGAGAGCGAGAGTTCGGGGAAGACGACGAGGTGGGCGCCGGCGGCGCGCGCATCCTCCACCGCGGCGAGGTGCCGGGCGAGGTTGTGTCGGAGTTGACCCGGGCAGGTCGCAATCTGCGCCAGGGCCACGACCAGATCACCCGGCTGCGGCGCGAGAGTGCCCACGCAAACCTCCGCGTGAAGTGTACCATGATGCCGTGCTGACGCTGCTTCTTCCGGTGTTGTTCGCCGCGGCGGTCGAGGTCGAGCGTGTCCTGGCACTCGTCAACAACGTGCCGGTCCTCGCCTCCGACGTCGAGCTGGCCGAGGTGGGGGCGCTGGTGCCAAGGGAGCCGGCCGAGAGCGATGCCGATTACGCCCGCGCGGTCCTCGATGCGCTCGTGGACCTCGAGCTGCGCTGGCAGGACCTCCAGGCGGCGGGGATCACGACCCGCGCCCAGGTTGACCTCGACGCGGCGTGGCGGGCGACCATGGAGCGGGCGGGCGGCGAGGAGGCGCTGCGCGAGAAGCTGGCGCAGATCGGCTTCAACGAGGGGCCGTTGCGGGAGCTGGTCCGCCGCGCCGCCGTGGTGCAATCGTACGTCGCCTCGCGCTTCGGGCCGTTCGTGCGCCCCACCAGCCAGGAGGTGGAGACGTTCTGGCAGCAGGAGCTGATCCCGCAACTGAAGAGCGAGGGCAAGCCTGTCCCGCCGCTCGCCGACGTCCGCCCCAAGGTGGAGGCGCTCTTGCGCGAGCGCAAGCTCGCGGCGGAGATCGACCGGTGGACCGCGGAACTCGCCAAGCGGGCGGAGGTCGTGCGCTACCTCGCCCCGCCGGCCGCCTCGTCGTCGAGGTAGCCCGCGAGCTCGGCGCCCTCGCACACGGCGAGCACGTACCCCGCGGTCTCCCGGTAGGGCACGGCGGCGGCGAACAGCGCGTCGCCCGGGTCGCCCCCGAGTTCGGCGAGCCAGGTCGCCACGGCCCGATCGCCGGCGTTGTACGCCGCGGCCACCACCGCGAGCCGCGGACCGAAGCGCCCCGTCAGGCGGGCAACCTCACGGGCGGCGAGCCGGAGGGCGAGGCCTGAGTCCTTCAAATCGTCCGGCGCCGCCCCCAGCCGCCGCGCCGCCTCGGGGACCATCTGCGCCACGCCGATCGCCCCCGCCGCCGAGGACGCCTCCTCGTCGAAACGCGACTCCTGCCGGACAATTCCCACCAGCCACGCGGCCGGTACCGCCGCGGCGCGCGCCGCCTCCCGGCACGGGCCAACGAGATCGGGTACCAGGACCAGCCGCTGCAGCGGCGGCGGCAGCAGCGCGGCCGGGGGCGAGCCGAGCCGGTCCCACAGCCGCTCTCCGGCGGCCAGCGCCGCCGGGCGGTTGCCCCACGCCGCGAGCCGCTCGGCGCTCCAGGCGAGGTCGTTCGGGGTGGCGGCGGGGAACGTTGTCGCGTAGAGCGCGGCGGCGTCACGCTCGAGGCCGGCGGCCGCGAGTGCGTGCGCCGGCCCGCCCCAGGCGGCCGGCTCGCTGGGCGCCCCGGCGAGAAGGCGCGCCCACGCCGGGTCGCCAGCGAGCGCGGCGGCGAAAGCGTCGGCCGCAGCCCGCGGCCCGCGCTCCGCCGCGAGGCGGGCGAGCTGGATGGGGTCGGACGTCGGCGCGACGGGCCCCTCTGCCGCCGCCGGAGGCGGCAGGAGGCCGGCGGCCATGTCCCGCCACGGCCCGGCGCGGGTGTCCGCCAGCACCTCGGCGGCCGCGGCCCGTGCCGCCGGCAGCTCGCCCTCCCGCACCAGCGCGGCGATTGCGAGCGTCCGCGCGGCGGGAAGACGCCATGGGAGGCGGGCGAGGACGGCACGTGCGCGCGTCGCGTCGCCACGGGCCAGCAGCAACGCGGCCAGACGTGGGCCGGCCACGCGCTGGACCGCGGCGGGGCAACGGGCGAGCATCGCGGCCGCCTCGCCGCCGTGCCCGAGCACCGCGCGGACGCGGGCACCGCCGTCCCACCCTTCGACTTCCCGCGGCGCGGCGGCGCGCGCGGCGTCCCAGAACCCCAGCGCCGCGCGGAAATCGCCGAGCATCTCGGCAACGCGGGCGCGCTGCACGGCGGCGGCGAAGCGTTCGGCCGGGGCGCTTGCGGCGGCAAGCGCCTCGTCGAACGCCGCCGCTGCGCCCGTCAGATCGCCGAGCCGGTACGCGGCGCGACCGCGCAGGAACG
>PKYI01000119.1 GCA_003133645.1 Acidobacteriota bacterium
GCCGCGTACGCCCGCGGTCACGTCGACTGCAAGGAGATCGTGCAGGACCGGGCGATCGCCAAGGCCGTGCCCGTCGTCGAAGTGAGCCACCCGCTGGCCCACATCACCCACGAGGCGGCGATCGGCTCGGTCGACTCCAAGCAGCTCCAGACGCTGATGAGTCGCGGCCTCACCGAAGACAAGGCGACCGACCTCATCATCGAGGGGCTGTTGAGCTGAGATGGGAGTCGATGCTCGAGCATGAACGACGACTCACANNCGCCGGCTTCGGCCCCGGGTCCGCCACTGACGCCAGATGAGCTGCGTGCCAGGATGGCCGGGTCGCCGACCAGCCACGAACGCGGCCGCGTCGAGGTGTTCGAGGAGTTCAGCGCTGGCCTCGCCGACATCGAGGACTACGAGCGGCTCTACCTGTTCTTCTGGCTGCACCGGTCGACGCCGCCGTCCGACCTGGCTCCGTTCGTCGGCCGGCCGCGGGGCCTGTTCGCGACCCACTCGCCGAGCCGTCCCAACCCGCTGGGGCTCACGATCGTCACGCTGATCGAGCGGCAGGGGCGCATCCTTGTCGTCGAGGGCGTCGACATGTACGACGGCACGCCCCTGCTCGACATCAAGCCGTACGTGGAGCGCGGCGCCGCGACGGACGCCGACGGCACGGCGTGCCGCTAGGCGCTCGCGCCGCCCACTTCTAGCCGGCTGTGGCGGCGCTCTCTTTCGGGACGTCGTCCTGGGGGAACAGCTTGCGGCGGTAGTACCCGTCCGCCAGGTAGAGCGCCGCCAGCGGGTTGTGCCCGAGCACCCGGTCCTTGGCCGCCAGCACGGTCACCGGCGCGGCCGAGTACTTGATGAACAGGCTGTCGTGACCCACACAGAGACCGAGCATGACGTTGAGCTGGGTGCCGGCCTCCTCGAGAAGGCGCGCCTGCCCGATGGGGTTGCACATCGCCTCGAAGGCGCCGGGATGCACCTTGTCGGCATCGTCGATGTGCAGCAGCTCCTTGCTGAGGCTCCCGTTCTTGCAGACGACCGAATCGACCGTGAACCCGTTGGCGGTGAGCACGCGAGCCAGCACCGCGGCCTCGCGGCGCAGACCGATGCAGAAGGCGATGCCCAGGCGCTCGTAGCCGCAGCGCCGGGCGAAGTCGATCGTCTCTTCGACACGCGTCTTCCGGCAGTAGCCGTGGCTCTCGACCAGGGCGGCGTTCCGCGCGATCGCCTCGTTGTCGTCGACGAAGTAGAGCTGCAGGTGCGCATCGGCTCCGGGGTCGAGAGTGGGACAGCCGGTGGGAGCTTGCGACGGGTCACCTTCGCTGCAAGCGTGACGGGCACAGGTCGCGCAGGTGAACATGGCGTCTCCTTTTCGTGCGCTTCGGGTGGGATGCGACCTCTCAGGAGCCATCAGTGTGACCGTCGTGCGCGAAGAGCGCCAGCTCGTCGGCGAGCCTCGCCGTCCGTGCGAGTCGCATCTCGACGCCGGCCTCGCGGAGCACATAGCTCGGGCCCTTGTTGACCGCGCGCACCGTGATCAGCACGTCGATCCCTTGCCCGACGAGCCACTCCGCCACCAGGATCCCCTTCTGCTTCTCGACGCCACGATGTGGGTTCTCGACGATCTCCTGCCGCAGCGCCTGGCCATCGGCGGTGCGCACCTCGGCGAGGCCGAAGACGGGGGCCTCGCCGAACTCGCTGCTGATCTCGCCTTCGGCTGAAGCCAGCGGTACGGCCACGTGGAGAACGTCGCGATGGCTAGGCTCGAGACGCAGGCTGACCCGCTCCACGGCGGGGAGTGTGCTGCGGATCTGTTCCTCGAGACGTTCGCCGGCCACATGGGCTTTGGCGAGATTGTCGGTGCGCAGACGAAGCGTGGCCTCGAGAAACACGTAGCGGCCGGAGCTGCGCACCGCCAGTGCGTCGACCTGCTCGATCAGCGCCTCCGACGCCAGGATGCGCTCGATCTGCGCGAGCGTCTTGGCGTCGACCGAGGCATCCAGCAGCACTTTCATCCCGCTCACGAGCAGTCCCCAGCCGGAGTAGACCGCGAAGCCCAGGATCACGAACGCGCCGACACGGTCGATGTCGAAGCCCGCGGCGGTGGAAACGACGGCGACGAGTGCCAGCGAGGTCGAGAGCACGTCGGTCTGGCGGTGCTTGCCGTCGGCCATCAGCGCCGGGGACGATACTCGCTTGCCCCACCTCATGGCGTACCAGCCATAGGCCCATGTGGCCACGATGGTCACGACGACACCGGCGATGATCAGCCCGCCGATGCTGGGCGCCTGCCGACCGGTCGCGAACGCCTGGCGTGCGATCTCATACGAGGCGATGAAGATGAGCACGGCGATCGCCACCTGCAGGACGTTCTCGATCTTGTAGAGACCGTACGGAAAGGCCGCCGTCTTGCGCTCGGAGAGCCTGAGGCCCAGCCACAGCACGAGTGCCGCGACCACGTCGACGATGCAGTCGACGGCCACGGCGGTGAGCGCGAAGCTGTGCGAGACCGCGGCAATGACCACGGTCAGCGCCAGCAGAGCGACACTGACGACGATGCCCCACAGCGCCACCCGCCGTACGATGCGGTTCGCAGCGGTGCGGTCGCTGTTTTGGTAGGCGTCGGTGGCGGCACTAATGAGCATATGCCCAGAATATGCCCGCTCGTGCCGGAGCGCAACCGCTGGCCCTAGAGCGATCGGCTATGCGGCCCGGTGCAGCGTCATGATGATCCCGTTCACGTGCCTGGTGAGGAGTCCGCGCGCGGAAGCGCACAGCACCATCGCCGCGACCGCCGGCTTACGCCGAGGGTCGGTCCCGGTAGCTCTCGGCGAAACTCATGAAGCGGTAGACGTCGGCGAAGTCTGACACGAAGCCGAGCGAGACGCGGATCGTGTTGGGCACTTTGCCCGTCCTGTCCTCGATCGTGTGCTGGCACTGCATGAGCGTGATGGCGGCGCTGGGGTCGGTGAAGCACCGTTCCATGTCGTCGCGCGAGATGTGATGAGCCACCTCCCCGTCACCCGGGTTGCAGAAGCAGCCGCCGCGCACCGAGATGCGTTTTCGGGCGGCCGCTGTCTCGACGTCGTAGACGTCGTACGGCCGCCCCTTTGGGTCGATGAGGTACAGCGCGATGGTCGCGCCGCGCCGTTCGAGATCACGCGGCCCGAAGACCCGGACCAGCGGCGAGCCGTCGCTGTGTCTCAGCCTCTGCAGTTCCTCGAGCAGCCACCCAGCCAAGGCCCGCACGCGCTCGTGGATCACGGAAATGCCGACAGACTCGACGTGCTCGATGCCGATGGTCACTGCCGGCAGACCAAGGTAGTCGATGGTGCCGTCCTCGAAGCCGGTTGCCCCGGGCGTCAGGTGATACCAGTCCTGCTGCTGCACTGAGGCGAGCGTGATCGTGCCCCCCGCGAACCAGGGACGGCGCAGCTTGGCGAGGGCCTCGCGACGCGCGATCAGGCAGCCGCTGCCGGTGGGGTAGCCGAAGAGCTTGTAGAACGAGACCGGGATGAAGTCGGCGCCGATCGCCGCCGCGTCGAGCCGGTTCGTGGGCGCATATGCGGCGCAGTCGAGGATGACGTCCCAACCCAGTTCCCGCGCCTCGGCGACCCATTCGAGCGGGTGCTGGGCGCCGCTGAAGTTCGACTGCGCCGGGTAGGCGAAAAGCTTCGCTGCGGCGCCGCCGGCGCCGCGCAGGGCAGTGCGGACCTGGCCCTCGTCGAGCCGCAGGTCCTTCTCCCTCACGGGGATGTACGTCGTCGCGGCGCCCTTGTTGCCGGCGAACTCGCGGATCCCGTTGACCGAATTGTGGTTGTCGTAGCTGAGCAGGAACACCCCGCCGGGCGCGAACGGGTACGCCTCGCCGACCAGCTTGAGGGCGCCGCTGGCATTGGCTGTGAAGACGATCTCGAACTCGTCCTCCGGGGCGTTGAAGAAGCGGCGAACCGCATCCCGAGCTTCCTTGGCGAGCTCCGCCGAGGCGACCGAGGTGGGGTTCTGCGAGTGGGGATTGCCCAGGACCCGCTCGCGCAGCAGATCGTGGTGGCGGCGGATCTGCGACTCCGCGTAGAGGCCGCCCCCCGTGTAGTCGAGGTACGTGTGTCCGAGGCGGTCGAGGCGGGCGTACTCGGCGGCGCGCAGCTCGTCGATCGCCGTCGTTGTCGCGTACGCCGGGAACCGCCGCAGGAAGTCGTCGCGAGCGGCCGCCATGCCCGTTGCCGCGTAGTACATGTGTGCTCCCATCGTCCCTCCTCGCAGCCCGACCGCAGGCGACACAGGGCAAGCCTGGGCCACTCTCTCGCGGTGAGACTATCACCGACGAACCTACTGGCAGCAGGTGCCCATTCCCCGTCCGAAACACGCGAGCGCTTCGGGAGCTCAGGGGCGTAGCAGTCGAGCGCCCTGCGTAGCGCCGCACACGCGCCCTGCGGTAGAGTCTGACCGACGGTGTGCGCAAGGAGGTGGAGCCGGTGTACTCGGACGAGCTGCTGCTCCCCTTGTATCGCAGGCTTGCCGGGCGTCTTCCCGGCTTGCGCTTGTTCGACGCCCACACCCACCTCGGCGACCACGACCCCGACGGCTCTCGTCTTGCCCTGCCCGACCTCCTGGACGCCCTGCGCCCGGCCGACGCTCAGGCGGTCACGTTCCCATTGATGGAGCCGGGGGGCTACCGGGAGGCCAACACGGCAGTCATCGCCGCCGCCGCGTCGTCCGAAGGCCGGCTGGTGCCCTTCTGTCGCGTCGATCCCCGGCAGGACCCGGTGACGGAGCTGGAACGCTGCTTCGCCGCCGGCGCCCGGGGGGTAAAACTGCACCCGCGCGCCGAACGCTTCGACCTGGGCCACGCCGGTGTGCACGCGGTCATGGCCGCCGCCGCCGAGCGCAGACTGCCGGTGGTCGTCCACTCGGGACTCGGCATCCCCTCGCTGGGCCTGGACGCGTTGGCGCTGGCTGCGCGGTACCCGGGGGTGCCGCTCGTGTTGGCGCATGTCGCGGCGACCGATCTTGCGTGGATCTGGCGCCGGCTCCCCGACCACCCGAGCCTCTTCCTGGACACGGCCTGGTGGAACCCAGCCGACCACGTGGCGCTGTTCTCGTACGTGCCGCCCGGGCACATCCTCTTCGGTAGCGACGCCCCGTACGGCACACCGGTCGCCGCGGCGATCGTCGCTATCGCGAGCGCGCTGGGGACGGGCCTCTCGCCGGCGCAGGCGGAGGCCGTCGCCGGGGGCCAGCTTCGGCGCCTGCTGGCCGGCGAGCCGGCGCCGGACGCGCTCGACCTGGGGCCGGCGCCTGGCCCACCGGCGCCGCGGCCGCCCCTCGTGGATCGCGTCTTCACCATGCTCGTCGCGGCCCTGGCGCGGATGCTCGCCGATGCGGC
>PKYI01000195.1 GCA_003133645.1 Acidobacteriota bacterium
CGTGATGACCCTGAACATCCCGCAACCCTCCGGAAAGAATCTCTCCAAGAATAGCGCCGTTTCACCGCCGCGGTACAGCGGTGCGCACCGTTGCGTCCATGAGGGCGTCTGCTCGACGATGCGCTGCACCCACACCTCGGCCTCGCCAACCGCCTCGGCGGCGAGCGCCGGATCGACGTCGACCCCCTGCGCCTCCAGCGTGGTGAGGTCGTGCAGGCGGGCCAGCGCCGCCGGCACGGCGGCCGGGAGGCGGCCGGACGGGACGAGATCGCGGTAGGTCACAGCCACCAAAGCGGCGTGGCTGGGCGTCGCCTCACCCGACACCAGACTCGCGATCGCCGCCGCCAGCGCGTCGTACGCGGCGCGAACCGCATCCCCGGGAAAGCCGGCCTCGAGCACGACCCGGGCGAGCCGCAACCGGTTGCCGGCCCGCGCCACCCCTCCGATCGCCGCCGACCCGGGCGCCGCGCCGGAGGAGGCAGGCGCCTGGGCCTCACCCGCGCGCCGGGGCGCCTCGAGCGCGCCGGCCGCTTTGCAACCGGGATGGAGCCGTGGAGCATCCCAAAGCCGACACCGAGCCGCTCCAGCCGGCGCGCGGCGAGGTGCAGCATCCCCACCCACTCCGAAAACACCAGCACCTTGCTCACCCCCTGCGCGGCGACCTCGGCGATCAACGCTTCGAACTCGTCGAGCTTCGGCGAGGCCGCGTCACGACTGTGGTCATACAGTTCGAGCGCGTTGCATGCCTGGCGCCCCTTCAGAAGCGCCATCTGCATCTTCTTCATCTCGGCGGGGAGAAGGGCGCGTTTCTCGGCCAGCGCCATGTACCGCGCAGCCACCGCGCGATAACCCGCCTCCAGTTCGGCCTGCTGCCGGGTGAGGGGGGTGTACCGCGTCTGCTCGGTGAGCGAGGGGAGCTGCGAGAGCACCTCCTCCTTGCGCCGGCGCAGCACGACCGGAGCGATGCACTCACGCAACGCGCCGAGGTTCTTGTAGCCGACGATCTTGCCCTTGCGGTTTTGCGAGTGGAACTCGAAGTTGAACCTCCACAGCGGCCCGAGCACCTCGGGGTCGATGAGCTGGAGCAGCGAGTACAGGTCGTCCAGCCGGTTCTCCACCGGGGTGCCTGTGAGTACGAACAGGAACCGGGACGGGAGGGCCCGGAGCGTGGCCGCGGTCTTGGTGCGGAAGTTCTTCGCGCGTTGCGCCTCGTCGAGGATGAGGATGTCGGCGTCCAGCGCGCGCAGGCGTGAAATTCACGCCAGGTCAGCCTCCCGCTGGTACGGGAAGAGTGGCTTCGCCAGCACATCCACCCCGGCACGACCGGCAGCGATCAGGGAACGGACCTCCTCACCCCGGCGCAGGTTGTGGTCTCGGGCGCGCAGCCCCTCGGCCGCGAGCACGGCCGCGTGCACGATCCGCACGCCGGACTCGAGGCGCCCAGCCACCACCGTCGTACTCTCGCGGACCGCAACGGCGTTGTCGGCACCCAGCGGCTGCAGGCCGTGGGCGACTCACGTACACGCGCTGGTAACCCGCGGCGGCTGGGATCGATCGCCGGGAAGGTATCAGACGAAGAGGGAGTCCCGCAGCCGTCCGAGCATCGGCAACCCGCGGATCTCGTTGTCGAAGAGCGGCACGATCGCCCGAACCGAGCCGTCGAACTTCTGCCAGACGGTTTCCATGTGCTCCTGCTGCATCGCCACCCGGTTCTTCACGAACTCGGCGGCGTCCGCGCCGACCGCGGCCCGGTCGATCAGCATGTTCACGATGACGCCCCCTACGGGGATCCCGAAGTCGCGGAACCACTGGATGAACCTGGTGATCACGGCGATCGGGAGCGCCTCGGGGAGCGTCACGAAGAAGAACGAGGTCAACTCCGGGTCGGTCAGCAGCACGCGCGCCTGCTCCATCCGGTCGCGGAAGGAGAGGAGGTAGTCCATGAGCGGGTCCTGCTCCTTCTTCTTCGTGAACGAGAGCATCTCGCGGAGCGTCTTCGCTTCCTCACGGCTCTTGAGCATCTTGTTCACCCACAGCGAGTACACCTTCGACATGCCGAGCAGGCGCCGGGCGTTGGCGGTCGGCGCGGTGTCGAAGATGTAGACGTCGTACTCGTTCTTCAACATGAGGTCGATCATGTTCTCGAACATGGCCGATTCTTCGAACGCCGGGTTCATGGTGGCCGACTCCACGAAGTCCTCGGCCTTCGTCGAGATGTCGGCGAACTTGAGGAACCACTGGATCTTTTCCCGGATCTCGACCTTGCTCCGTTCGATGGTGTCCTTGGTTTCGATCTCGTACGCCCAGAGGTTGGGCACGCCATCGACCGGCGTATGGGCGCCGAGCACGTTCTGGCCGAGGAGGCTCGACAAGCTGTGCACCGGGTTCGTGGAGGCGAGCATGGTGCGGCGACCCTGCTGTGCGTGCCACATTGCCGTGGCGGCAGCAAAAACGGTCTTGCCGACTCCACCTTTGCCACCGAAGAAGATGAACTTTAGGCGAGCGTGCTCCCCGAGGTAGCCACGCATCGACATCTCGATCTGTGCCATTGCCGTCCTCCCGCTGTTCTCCACGCTCAGCTGTTGCCGTACATGATCCCGGCCAGCTTCTCGATCATCGCCAGCCCGGTCACATCGCGCTCCAGCTCCGGGACCGCGGCGAGGACCTGATTGCCGAAGGTCGATTTGATTTCAGCGAGGTACTTGTCCTGCATCTGGATGCGGTTGCGCAGGTAGTCGGGGATGTTCTGCTGCATGAGGCCGTGGGGGATGACCCGGTTCACCACGTAGCCGCCGATTGGGACGTCGAACTGCGCAAAGAGCCCCGCGGCCTTCTGGGTGTCGCGGATGATCATGTCCTCGGGCGTGATGACGAAGAAGAAGGCGGTCTTGTTCTTGTCGGTGAGGATCGCCGAGGACGCGTTGATGCGGCGCTTGATGTACTGCAGTTCGGCCAGGATCTGGTCCTGCTCGGTGTCCTTCTCGTGCCGGAGGCGGCTCACCATCTCCTCGTACTCGCGCATCTGCTCCCGCAGGCGCGTGACCTTGTTGATCCACTCGTCGTAGACCTTGGCCATCGAAAGGTAGTAGAGTGCGTGTCCCAACGGGACGAGGTCGTAGATGAAGTAGTCATAGTCGCTCTTGACGACGACGTCGACCACCGCATCGAAGATCGCGCTCTCCTCCATCGCCGGCTCGGCGCTGGCCGCCTGGATGTAGCTCTCGATCTCCTCCGGAACGGCCTCCAGGCCGTACATGTCGAGGATCTTCTTGCGGATCTCGCCCTGGTACTCCTTGATGTGGCTGTCGGCGTCGATCTCCTGCGCCCACAGGTTTTCCATGATCTTCACCGGGCCCTTGCCGAAGATGTCCCGTTGGAAGATGTCGGTGAGCGATGCCTGCGGGTCGACGGAGAAGACGAGCACCTTCTTGCCGCTGGCCGCCAGCCAGAAGGCGGTCGCCGCGGAAAACGTCGTCTTCCCGAGCCCGCCCTTGCCGCCGAACATGATGTAGCGACGGTCGGGGTTTTTCTCGAAGACCTCTCTGAGCCCCATGTGCGTGTCCTCCGATCACGAGCTTTCGGTCGTTCAACTCCGGTCAGAACATTCCGTCGGAAGCATCCTTCTCACGCAGCATGCGGCGCTTCCACGTGGCGATCTGGGGCACGACGTAGGGCAGCAGCCGCAAGCTGTAGTAGGGCGGCAGGATGGGGACGCCCAGCAGGTCCCCCATAGTAATGAGGATGAAGAGGTGCTCCATCGAGGCGCGGGTGCGGAGCGCCGACCGGCTCATGTCGTGCGCGGCCATCCCGTAGATGGTTTGCCGCAGGCCCTGCCATGCGCCTTTCAGGCCGCCCGTCTTCTTGCTCTCCTTGTCTGCCATTGCTCTCTCCTCGAAAGACCGGAACGGCGGTCTTCTCACAGTCCGTGGAGGTGGTACTCGTGGTCGTCGCCCAGGTCGCGCTCACGCAGCACCCGCCTCTTCCAGGTCGTGACGCCGGGAACGACGTACGGGAGCAGGCGCAGGCCGTAGTACGGCGGCAGAATCGGGACACCGATCATGCTCCCGAACGAGACGAACATGAACAGCGTTTCCAGCGACCCGCGCAGCTCGACCGCCTGCTGCGCGATCTCGTAGCCCGTCAACCCGTACAGGAACTCGTGTACGGCCCGCTTCCATGTGTCCTTCTCGGTCAAGGTCCCGCCCCCAGTCGCCGGAAGCCCGGGTTCCTTCCCCAAGCCATGACCACATCGATGGTAGCATGGCGACGGATTCAAATCCCCGGGGAATGCGACGCTCGCAGTCGATCGCCGGGACCGGGCGGATCGGTCTGGGAGGTCTTGGATGACGGCCCTCTTGGCGGTGGGTGCTCTCTTGGTGGTGAGCTGGTTCGCCGCCGGCACGTTCTGGAACGTTCGCAAGGGATCGGCGGTCATGAAGTGGATGCACGGCGGCCTTCCGCTCATGGGCGAGCGCACGACCGTGCGTTGGCTCGGCTCCACCTCGGTGGAGATGAGCATCCAGCACGCCAACCCGCCCTTCGAGCGGGTCGCGGCGGTGATCTTCCTCGAACCGCGCGACCTGCCGTGGATGTGGGCGCTGAGCCGCCGGTGGGGCCGGCGCGACACGCTGATCGTCCGGGGCAACCTGCGCGACACGCCGCGAACCGACGTCGAGGCGCTCGATCGCTCGAGCTGGTCGGGCCGCGACGCCCTGCGACGCATCGCCCCCAGCGATTGGATGGTGCGTGAACCCTCCTCGCCCGGAGCGTTGTCGGTGTACTACAAGACACCGGCCGGGCTTGCGCTCGGCGAGGCCCTGATCGACCTCACGCGCAGCGCGAAACTCTCGGTGCGGCGGCTGTCGGTCCGCCGCACCGAGCGCAGCTTTCAGGTACATCTGGACCTTCCCCCAACAACGGCGGCCGCGGGCGATCTGTTCCACACCGTCCAGACACTCGCCCAACGCGCCACCGCCTGACTCGCGACGCGGCACGTGCGCCCCCGATCCGGCGGCGCCGTTACGGGCGCGCCTCCTTGGGTTCGAGCGCCGCGGCGTTGGAGCCGTAGCGCCGGTACGCCTTGAGCCCGTCCCAGCCGATGAACAGCGCCGCGACAATGAGGAGCACGGCAAGGACGATCATCGCCCACGCGCCGGCGACCGGCAGCGCCCCCATCTTGGGGTTCGCGGCGATGGTCACGTACAGGTTCCTGGCTGTGACCATGGTCGCGAAGATCGTGGTGAAATACATGAAGAGCATCGGGATGAGGGCATAAGTCGGGTTGCGCTTTTCGGACCTCAACCACACGGTGACCACCAGCAGGCTCAGCGCCGCCATCAGCTGGTTGGAGGCGCCGAACATCTGCCACAGATAAACCCATGTCCCTGTGAGAACCAGCGCCAGCGTCAGCAGCATCGAGATGGTGGTGGAAACGTGCATGTTCCGCACCGGCGGGATGATGTCACCGACCCATTCCGTGAGCGTCACGCGCATGACGCGGAAGACGAGCTGCGTCACCGTGAGCACGATCAGCACGAAGGCGCCGAAACCGAGCGCGGTGCCCCAGACCTCGGGGACGAGGCCGAACGTCCCGGCGTAGATCAGCTTGCCGACGCCGGTGGCGAAACGGCCGCCGCCGCCGCCGACGCCCGCGATCGACACCGCCACGAGGGAAAGAAGCGCGAGCGTGTACTCGCCGAACATCGAGCCCGCACCCACGGGAAGCGCGTCGGTCTCGTACTCGAGCTGCCGCGCCGTTCCGATCGACCCGACGAGCGCGTGCCAGCCCGAGATGGCGCCGCAGGCGATCGTGACGAAGAGCATCGGCCAGAGCGGCTGCCACGCCTTGCCCGCCTCGATCGCGAAGCCGAGGCTCTTGACCGGCGCCAGGGCGAATGCCCCGATGAGGTTGCCGGCGGCATCCTTCATGCCGGTGAGCGGCGCGGTCAGGGCGCCGATGCCGCTGAGGATGATCGTAATGAACATCACCCAGAACCCGATGTAGTTGACCGGCTGCGCGAACCGCCAGATCGGCATGTTCGCCCCTAGGTACGAGAAGACGAACAGGAACAGCACCCAGAGCATGTAGTCTGGGAGCGTGCGAATCAGTCCCGTGGCGGCATCGTAGGCGGGGGTGCTGGGGCGCTTGCCGTCAGGTCCCGGCAAGGGGATTCGGGGGTCGGCCCCAGTGGGATCCTGGACGGAAAACAGGGGTTGCTTCCCCGTCATGCCGTCCACGGCTTGGTTTATGGAGACGATCGCCGACCCGACCGGACCCTGGATCAGAGCGCCGTTCGGCGCTTTCCGCTGCCCCATCGGACCCATGATCATCGCCAGCAGCGTCGCCGTCACGACGATCACTGTGACCAGGAGCATGTTCATCTTCCAGCGGTACATCATCTGCCCGGCGAGCAGTCCCATCAGCGCGAGCATGATGATCCCGAACGGCACGTCCGGGCGCGCCGCGAGGATCGCCGCCAGGATGCCGACGAACGCCCCCGCAAGGAGCAGCAGGTAGAAGAAGATAAAGATGAAGAGGATGGTTCGGGTGCGCGGCGCGATGACCTTGTAGGAGATGGCGGAGAGGCTGTTGCCGTCGTTGCGCACCGACACCATGATGGCCGAATAGTCGCTCACCCAGCCGATGAAGCTGACGCCGATCACCAGCCAGATGAGCGCGGGCAGCCAGCCCCAGATGTAGGCCGCCGTGATCGGCCCGACGATCGGCCCGGCCGCCGCGATGGACTTGAAGTGATAGCCGTAGAGGACGTTCTTGCTGGTCGGCATGAAATCGACGCCGTCCATGTACATCTTGGCGGGCGTCGCCCGCTTCGCGTCGGCCCGGATGACGTTGCGGTCGATCCTCCTCGCGTACTGCGTGTAGGCGACGTAGATCACGATGACAGCCGTCACAACGATCCAGAGCGTGTTCATCACTCGCCTCCCTTTCCTCCTGAAGCCCGCGGATTCGCTGCGCGAAGTATAGCCCCGAACCCCGGCGCGGGCGCACGTTCGTGGCTAGAGCTTTCGGCGCGGCCGCCGGGACGACACCGGAGGCCTGGCGGCTCTCGGAGGGGAAGCGCCGCACAAACCCGGCACGAGCCGCCCCGACTGCGGGCGGCTCCGCGAGACACCCGGCCGATACCGGGTGCCTCGCGGCCGCCAAAAAGGTGCAGAGGGTTCACGTCAGGACTAGAGGAAGAACCTCGTGCTCAGCGCAATCTGGTTCCCCTTCAGCTTGGTGCTGTTGACCAGGGTCAAGTCGTCGTGCAGCCACTCGAGCCCCAGCTGGTACTGCCCGAGCGACCACTCCACCATCGCCACCTCCTGCTCGTTCTTCTGCCTGCCCGTGGCGCCGACCCACTGGAGGACGTCGCTGCGGTTGGCGTTGACCTCGCCGTAGAAGAGATAGCCGCTCCACCGCTTGGTGAAGTCGTACCCGAGTTGCAGCCAGCCGCCCGTGTCCTTGATGTCGCCGAACTGCGTGATCGCGGCGAAGTTCTGGCCGTCCGCCTTGGTCGTGTAGATGTTCCCGTGGATCAGGAACGGGCCGATTTTGTAGCTGCCGCCGACCTCGGCGCCGGTGCCGTTCAGCGACGTCTCCCCGTGCTGCGCTGGGAAGGCGTTGCCGACGCCGTTGAGGCTCTTCTGATCGTAGTGGCCGGCGACGTAGAGCTTCCAGGCGTTGCCCGCGCCGTCCTTGCCGAAGAAGTTGAGCTTCGCATCGAACTGGCCGCGAAAACCCACATTGCCGAACGTCTGGTTGTTGAGCTCGCCTGTGGCGGGCCCGTTCCAGGAGCCCTCCATCGCCGCGAGATCGAGCTGCATCTGGGTCTTCGCCGTCTTGGGGGTGAGCTTCTGGTAGAGGAAGACGCCCGGGAACCGCCACCCCACCATGCCGGCGGAGCCGTAGCCCAGCGGGAAGGCGATGTGGGAGAGCGACTCCGGCACCTCGCCGAAGAACGGCGACCAGAACTGCCCGATGCGCAGGGTCGTCCCGCCCTTGCTCAGGTCGGTGTACGCGAGCCGGATGCGCATGATGGCCTGTTGCTGGCTGAACCCGCCGGCGCCGTTGAAACCGCCGAAGAAGTCGGTTTCCAGCAGGGCGCCCATCTTCCACCCGTCGGCGGTTTCGGGACCGTCGAAGGCGAAGGTAAGCCGGCTATTGCGGACGTCGCCGCCGTTGAACCACTTGTTGCTCGGGTAGTTGGCTGTCGGCCATTCGGCGTTTTGCCCGTTTCCGAACCCCCCGTCGAAGTTCGCATCCTGGGCGTAGAAGGTTGCGCTGAGGAAGCCCTTGATCGACAGCGTTTCCTTCCCGCCCAGTTTGACCGTAATGCCCTGTTCCGGGGCCATTGCGGCTGCTGAGGACGCCGCTGCGCCGGCCGACCCGGCGGTCCCGCCGCCGCCCCCCTCGGACGCATCGAGCGGCTGGAGCAGCGCCGCGGTGACCCCCTGACCGGTGGCCTGCTGGGCCGCCGCTGGGCTGGTTGCTCCCACTGCCAACATTGCGGCTATCGCGGCGAAAACGACGAACAACGGTGCTCTTGCCGACATTTCGCCCTCCTTTCGGGCATGACACGTGTTCCTGAACCAACGACTTGCATTACATGGATCAACGGAAGTCTCTCCTCTTCACTTCCCCTCGTCCTGAACCATCACGCGGATCGTCTCGACCACCTCGGGGTTGGCGAGCGTCGTGACATCGCCGGTGGCGCCATGGCTGGAGATGGCCCCCAGGACCCGCCTCATGATCTTCCCGGAGCGGGTCTTGGGCATGTCGGGAACGATCCACACGTGCTTGGGTCTGGCGATGGGGCTGATGGCGTCAGAAAGAGCCTTGGCGATCTTCTCCTGCAGTTCCTTGGTGGGCTTATAGCCGGGCTTGAGGGAGACGTAGAGGTCGGGGACCCGCCCCTTGACTTCGTCGGGGATGGGGACCACGGCGGCCTCGGCCACCTCCTCCACCGTCAAGGCTGCGCTCTCCAACTCCTTGGTGCCGAGCCGGTGGCCGGCGACGTTGATCACGTCGTCGATTCGCCCCAGGATCCGCACGTAGCCGTCGGCGGCCAGCACCGCCCCATCTCCCGCCATGTAGGGCCAGTCGCGCCAGTCCTTGGAGTCCTTGTTCTTGCAGTAACGCTCATAGTACACTTTGACAAAGCGGTCGTGGTCTCCCCAGATGGTCTGCATTGAGCCGGGCCAGGGGTTGCGGATGCAGATGTTGCCCGCCTTGCCGGCGCCGGCCGTCAGCTCCTTTCCGTCGTCGTCGTAGACGACAGGGTAGATGCCCGGCACGCCAGGCCCGCAACTGCCCGGCTTCATGGGCGCGAGCGCCGGCACCGTGCTGCACAGGAACCCGCCGTTCTCGGTCTGCCACCACGTGTCGACGATGACCGCTTCCTTCTTGCCCACCTCGTTGTAGTACCAGCGCCAGACCGCGGGCTCGATCGGTTCGCCGACGGTGGTCATGTGCTTGAAATGGTGGTTGTACTTACGCGGGACATCCTCTCCGGCCTTTCTCAGGCCGCGGATGGCGGTGGGGGAGGTGTGGAAGATGTTGACGCCCAGTTCCTCGGCGATGCGCCAGGGTCGGCCGGCGTCGGGGTAGGTGGGGATGCCC
Organism: Acidobacteriota bacterium; assembly: GCA_003133645.1. GTDB lineage: Bacteria > Acidobacteriota > Thermoanaerobaculia > Thermoanaerobaculales > Thermoanaerobaculaceae > RBG-13-68-16. The sequence goes on from PKYI01000195.1 coordinate 9,623, forward strand.
TCGTAGACCACCGACGATGCCGCAAGCGCGAGGGGTCCGTAAACGATGTAGGAGTGGCCGGTGATCCAGCCGATATCGGCCATACACCAGTACACGTCCTCGGGGTGGATGTCCTGGATGTACTTGGAGGTGCCCGTGACGTAGGCCAGGTAGCCGCCCGTGCTGTGCTGCGCCGCCTTCGGGCGCCCCGTGGTACCGCTGGTGTACATGAGGAAGAGGATGTCCTCGGCCTTCATCCGCTCAGGCTCGATCCTGTGACCGCGGTATTTCGGGAGGAGGTCGTTGATGATGAAGTCGCGGCCCTCCACCAGCGGGGTCTCGGCGGAGTACTTGCCGGGGTGACGCTGCCAAATGAGGACCTTTTCGGGAGGCTTGCCCAATTTGTGGGCGGTCTCATAGGCGATGTTGGCCTGTTTCTTGTGGTCCAGGAGCTTGCCCGAACGGTAGTAAGAGTCCATGGTGATGAGGAACCGGCTTTGGGAGTCCTCGATGCGCTCCCCGCACGCGTTGCCGGAGAAGCCACCGAAGACCTGGGAATGGATCACTCCAAGCCGGGCGCAGGCCAGCATGGTGATGGGCAACTCCGCCACCATGGGCAGGTGCAGGGTCACCCGGTCACCCCGCTTGAGCCCACAGTAGTCTCTCAGGAGAGCGGCGAACTCGTTGACCCGGACGTACAGCTCCTGGTAGGTGACGTGCTGGATGGGATCGCTTTCGAGCTCGGGGACGAAGTGGATGGCCGTCTTGTTGCGGTACTTGGGCAGGTGCCGGTCCACGCAGTTGTAGCAGGCGTTGATCTCTCCGCCCACGAACCATTTCCAGAAGGGCGGGTGGGAGGTGTCCAGCGTCTTCTCCCAGTACTTGTACCAGGTGAGCATGTCGGCGTATTCCTTGAAGCACTCCGGAAAGTTCTTCTCGCCGAAGCGATCCAGGATGTCCGCGTCCGTCATGTTGGCCTGGGCGATGAACTGGGTGCCCGGATAGTAGTACTCCTCCTCTTTCCAGTGGACCGCCAGTTGGGCTTCGTTGGTTTCCGTGCTTTCAGGGTTTGCCATGCTTTCGTCTCCTTTTTCACCTAGTCACCAAGAGTTGCGTTAGGCACCGGGTTGTCCTTCCCCACGCTGGGGCTATCGGTTCCGCAGAAGAAGATCGCGTTCCTTTTGATCTTCCCCGCCGCCACCAACAACAGGCGGCGGGACAAACACCTCTGTCCGGCCGCCGGTATGCCGATCACGACCGGCTTGAAGTTCATAGCGCCCCTTGCTCTTTCAGCGAGTTCACGCCTTCTGCGCCACGGGCTTCAGCCTTGTCATCAAGGCCGAGACCAGCAGCAACGCCACCCCGGCGATGACGAACGCCGGCATCCACGCGCTGACCCCCTTGCCCTGCCCCATGTCCTTGAACACGCCGGCCATGAGCGGGCCGACGATGCCGCCCACACCGTACGAGGTGAACACCCAGCCGTAGTTCCGGCCCACCGTGACCGCGCCGAAGACGTCGGCGGTGAGCGCCGGGAAGAGCGCGAAGTTGCCGCCGAAGTTGAAGCCGATCAGAGCCGCGCCGAAGTAGAGCGGCCACTCCGACGACGAGAGCACGAAGTAGAAGAGAAGCATCATGACGCCCTGGATCGCCGACATGATGATCACCGACGTCTTGCGCCCCAGCTTGTCGGAGATACTGCCCCAGACGAGACGGCCGAGGCCGTTGGCGATGGCGAAGAAGACGCCCATCGCGGTCCCCGCGATAACCAGCGCCTGCGTCGCCTGCATGCCGGTCGCGGTGAGCGCGTCCTTGATGAAGAGGGCGATGATCCCGATCACCATCAGACCCGCCATCCCGCCGACCGCGAAGGTCAGCCAGATGATGTAGAACTGCGGCGTGCGCAGCATCTCGCCCGGTAAGATCCCGGTGGGAAGCCCCGGGCCCTTGGCGCCCTTGGCGGCGTCCGCGTACTCCTTCGGCTTGACCATCCAGATCGATCCGATGACGACCGCGATCAGGAAGATCACGCCGTAGATCCGGTAGGTGCCGAGCACGCCGTGGGTCTTGATCAGATTGGCCCACGGGCCCGCCAGCTTCACCCAGAGCAGCGCGCCGAAGCCAAACCCCGCCACCGCAAGGCCGGTGATCATGCCCTTCTGGTCGGGGAACCACTGGATGCCCACCGTGATCGGACAAACATACGCGAGGCCGATGCCCGCGCCAGCGATCACGCCGATCGTGATGAGCTGCCCTCCGAACGTCTGCCCCACGAACGACGCCAGGATGTAGCCCAGGCCGACCAGGACCCCCCCGAGAAAGGCCACCAGACGGGGGCCGACCTTGGCCTGCCAGCGGCCGGCCAGCACCATCACGACGGCGAACACCGCCAGCTCAACCGAAAAGATCGTTTGGCTCTGCGTCGCCGAGAAGCCGAACGCCCCCCCCTTCGCGAGCGGCGTCGTCAGCGCCTGGGTGAACGCCGACCACGCGTAGATCGCCCCCAGGCAGAGTTGAATAAGAAGCGCCCCCACCACGACCATCCATCGATTCATCGCGCCCTCCAGACAAAAGGTCGGCGCACCCCCGAACGGGAAGTGATTTCCCTGTCGTGACGTCGGCCTGAAAGAATTGAGTCTCCCCCCCGGAAGATTGTCATACGGTAGCGAGTGAAGAAACCTAACTTGACGTCCTTGTACTCTTGCGGCGGGCCGCCTGTCAAGCCCCCAAATCTGCCTGCCCTCGGCCACGGCTACGCCGCCTGCTTTGCACGTCCCGCAGGTAGGGGCGAACTTCCTTTTCACTGCGTGCAGCTCTCTTGTTTTGCGCAGCCGGCATGGCCGTGTCGCTCGTGCAAAACTGTGCTTTTCACTGCGTGGAGCATTTCTTGGTTTGCCGGTCCAACGGGTAGTGCTGATCTTCCTTTTCACTGCGTGAGGCTCTTTTGTTTTGCCCCGCGGGCGGTCTTGGCCACCCATCCCCCCGACAGGCGGAGTTGCTGCTGTTGATTCTCGGCATCGGTAGGACCCTCGGCCTGCAGCAGGACCTCCGATCTGGGCGGGGGGGTCGTCAATCCGCCGGTGCCGCGGGTGGCCATTGGCTCCTCCGACCGCGGGTCCCGGACGGGCGAGCCACGCCGGGGTGTCGCGGCCGCAGCTTCATGCGGACCGCGAGGGGCCCCGGCGCGGATCGCCCTGTCCGGTCGCGGGCGGAGGAGCATGCGGGCTCGGGCGCGGGGGCGCCCGGGCCCGCATCCGGCCACCCGCGGGACCGGCAACCAAAGAGACTCAGGCGTGGATGAGAACCGCGACGGCCTCGAGGCCTTCGCGGTCCACCTCGTCGAACCGCGAGAGGCTCTCGGAGTCCACGTCGAGCGCGCCGACGACGGCGCCCGCGGCGTCCCGCAGCGGCACCACGATCTCGGAGATCGAGCGCGAATCGCAGGCGATGTGCCCGGCGAACGCCGCGGGCGCCGTCGTCGGCNNCCCAGCAGACGCCGGTGTGGGCCTTCAACACCAGGCACGCGAGCGAGCCCTGGTACGGCCCCACCGTCAGCGTACCGTCGCACAGCAGGTACCAGCCGGTCCAGAAGAACCCAGGCATCTTCGCGTGCAGGACGGCGGCCGCCGTCGCCATCCGGGCCACCGGATCGGCAGTCGCGGCAAAGAGCGTCTTGAGCTGCTCGACGACGCGCCCGTAGCGCGCCCTCTTCCGCTGCGCCTCCATCCGCCCCTCCGCCGCCATCCTAGCGCCGCCTGCGCGAGGCCGCCAGGAGGAGCGCCGCGGCGGCCGCAACCTCGAGCGCCGCGATCCCGAGGGCACCGGCCGCGAGTCCCGCCGACGGCAGGACCACCAGGCCCACGAACAACGCGGCCACGGCGGCCCCCGCTTCGTCGGCCGCGAACCCGCGGCCCGCCCCGCGCCGCGGCGCGCCACCCCCAGCGAGCAGCGAAACCGAGGGGAACGCCACACCCGTAAGGACACCGCCCAAGAGGAGGAGCGGCACGATCGCGGCCCGGGGAAACGCAAGCGGAACCCCGGCCGCGATCGCAGCCGAAACGGCCGCCCCGGCACCCAGCACGCCGGCGAGCGTCGCGGGGCCGGCCGGCAGCCAGCGGCGGGCTCCGGCCGCCCCGGCAACCGTCCCCGCCATGAACGCCGCGGAGAGCGCCCCGATCTCGCCGTAGACCGAGCCGACGGTCTCCTGCCAGCACGCCAGCAGCAGGACCCACCACCCCATCGAGGCGAACCCGACGACCGCGCCGGACTCGATCCCGAAGGCGGCGCCGGCGGCCCCGCGCGCGAGCAGCAGCGAGGCCGCCGCCGCGAGCGCGGCACCGAGCACGG
>PKYI01000154.1 GCA_003133645.1 Acidobacteriota bacterium
CGGAGGCGTCGCGCATGCGGCACCTCGAGCGCGCCGCCGCATGCGCGACGCCTCCGCTTCCGGAGGTCGAGATCGAGCTTGCCGCGTCGGAGGGGGCCTCCGGCCTACGGGCGCTTGCCCGCCGCAAGGAGTCGCGCAGGCTCGGCGACGACGCAGCCCGCCTGCTCCACGTGACGAGTTCGGCCGCGCTCGACCGCGGTTGCCGCCCCGCCGCGATGACCGGTCTGCGCGCGGCGTTGCGGGCCGCGAGCGGCGAGAACCCGCGCCTGCTCGGTGAGATCCACGCCGATCTGGCGTGCGCGGCGATCCTCGCCGAGCAACCCGGCGTCGCCGACCGGCATCTGGTCCTGGCCGAGGGGCTGCTGGAACGTTGTGGCTCCCGCCGCGCGGCCACCGTGGTGCGGGCCAACCGGGCGGTGCTGGCCGACGACCGCCTCGACTGGCGCCGCTCCCGCGAGCTGACGCTCGCCGGCCGCCGGTTGCGCGGCGATGTGGACGACGCCGGGACGTGGTTGTTCGAGCTGGAGTTGGTCCGCGCCGACCTGGCCCGGGGCGACACGGCCGCGGTCCGAGACCAACTGGCGCGCCTCGCCGGAGGGGTCGCGCAGTTCCCCGATGACCCTTTCCTCCAACAGGCGTTCGCCGGTCTCGCGGCACACCTGAGCCTGGCGCTCGGCGACCTTGCCGGCGCCGTGTCGTCGGCCGCGACTGCCGAGGCCGGCGAACGGGGCCTCGTCCTCGCGGTCGAGGCGGCGGACCTCGGCAACGACCCGCCGGCCGCGCTGGCCCGACGCTGGGGGATGGCCGTGACGGCGCAGCTCCTTGCCGCCTGGCGCCGTGGCGACGAACCCGGCGCGCTGACGGCGCTGGAGCGAGCGCTCGAACACTGGCCGCGCGAGGCCGGAGTCGGGCTCGCCCGCTTCACGGCGCTGCTGGCGCGGCGCGGCGAACGGCTGGGCGCGGCGTGGGACGACATCGTGCAGCGCGCCGAGGAGGTGTTGGGGCAGGCCGACCTCGACGGGTGGGCACGGGCGCTCCGCGGCGCCTGCGGCCCCGATCCGGCCCGGGTGGTGCGGGCGCTGGACGGGATCGTCAATGCGGGGACCGACGCCTGTAACCCGGCACGATTGGAGGCGCTGGCGCGAGCCCTCGACCTCGGCTTCCTGGAAGTCGAGCGCGGCGGCGCCGTCCTCGGTCGGTGGGGCGAACCGCAGGGTCCGCGCTTCACGGTCGAGGCCGGCGGGGCCGCGGTGTGCGCCGCAGGCGTCAGGCAGCCGCTGGCTGATGCGGCGCTGGGCATGGTGGCGCGCTGCGCCGGGGGCGCGGCCGGCAGCCTCGCCGCCGACGGCAGCCGGGCCGCCGGCACGTTGCTGGGGGAGAGCCGCGCCCTGGCCGTCGTGCGCGAGGAGGTGGCGCGCTGGGGCCCGCTCCCGCTCACGGTCCTGATCGTCGGCGAGCCGGGGACCGGGAAGGAACTGGTGGCGCGCGAACTGCACCGCTCGAGCGGGCGGCGCGGGGCGTTCGTCCCGGTCAACTGCGCCGGGATTCCCTCCGCCCTGCTCGAGGCGGAGCTGTTCGGCGTGACCCGCGGGGCGTTCACCGGCGCCGACCGCGACCGCGAGGGTCTCGTCGAGGCCGCCGAAGGCGGCACGCTTCTCCTCGACGAGGTGGGCGAGCTTCCCCTAGAACTGCAGGGCAAGCTCCTGCGCCTGCTGCAGGAGCGCGAGGTGCGGCGGGTCGGCGCCACGCGCACCCGCACCGTGGACGTCCGCTTCGTCGCCGCCACGAACCGCGACCTCAAGGGCGCGACCGCGGCCGGGACGTTCCGGCAGGACCTCTACTACCGGCTGGCAGTGGCGGTGATCGAAGTGCCGCCGCTGCGCGCGCGGCCGGAGGACATCGCGGAGCTGGCGTGCCACTTCGCCGGCCGGTTTGCCGCCATGCTCAGCCGCCCCGGCGTCCGCCTGGCGCCGGCGGCCGTGGAACTGCTGCGCGGCGCCTCCTGGCCCGGCAACGTACGCGAGCTGGAGTCGGCGGTCGCGCGCGCGGTGGCCGCGGGACGACCCGGGGAGGTCCTCGGCCCCGACCGCTTCCCCGGTCTCATCGTGGCGCCGGCGGACAGCGGGCCGTTGCCAAGTTGGCCGGCGGCGCTGGCGTCGTTCCGGCGGGACTACTTCACGGCGATTCTGCAGGAGTCGGCGGGGAACCGGACCCGGGCGGCGCGCCGGGCGGGGATCTCGCGCCAGACGTTGTTCTACCACTTGAAGGGGCTCGGCGTCCGCGGCGGCGAGTCGGGCTGAGCTACACTGGTGCCCCATTCCGCGACGCAAAGCGGTTTCCCCGCAGAGGGATGAGCGGAATCTCCGGGGCGGTTAGCGGGGGTGGCGGTCGGGGCACGGCGGGGTTAGAGGTTGCGGCGGCCAGGTTGGGGTGGCCGCGGGCGCCAAAAAAAGGTGGCGGGCTTGGGAGCCCGCCAGGATGAAGGAGGAGGTTGGATGCGTGCGTTCAGGTCGTGGCCGTGATTCCTGACCGCACCCATCGTTAAGCAAACCCCATGCCAGGTTCCTTCGATTGGAGCTCGTTTCGAGCGCAACTTTCTGACCTGTCGATCGATGGGTTGTCGGTCCGCGAATCCGAGCCGCTCGCCGCCCATACCACGCTCAAGATCGGCGGCCCGGCCCGCCTCCTGGTGCGCTGCGCCGGCCGCGAGGCGGTCGCCGCCACGGTGCGGAGCGCGGCGCAGGCCGGGATCCCGTGGCTGGTGCTGGGGCTTGGCGCCAACGTGCTGGTGCCTGATGCGGGGCTCGATGCAGCCGTCTTGATGTTGGTGGACGAGTTAGCCGCGGTGTCGGTCGACGGGACCCGGCTCCGGGCCGGCGGAGGCGCCCAGCTCGCCCGGGCGGTGCGGACGGCGCTGGACGCCGGTTTGGCCGGAATCGAGTGCCTCGGTGGCATCCCCTCGACGGTCGGCGGTGCGCTTGCCATGAACGCCGGCGCGTACGGCCAGGAAATTCTGAATGTGGTTGAATGGGCTGAGGTTGTGGAAGACGGAGGGGGCGTGCGCCGGCTCGAGCGCTGGGAGATCGAGGGGGGGTACCGCTGGAGTGTCCTCGGCGTGGGACGGGTTGTCACCTCCGCTGAACTGGCGCTGAAGGCCGACGACCCCGCCGCGCTGAAGGCCCGCGCCCAGCAGGCACGGGAGCGGCGCCGCGGCGCCCTGCCGCCGGAGCCGTCCGCCGGGAGCGTGTTCCGCAACCCCCCCGGGGACTTCGCCGGCCGGCTGCTGGAGCTGGCGGGGTGCAAGGGGATGCGCTGCGGCGGGGCCGAGGTCAGCCAGCGCCACGCCAACGTCATCGTCAACCCTGGAAGTGCAACCGCCGCGGGCGTGCGCGAGCTGGCGGCGGGGATGGCGGTCCGGGTCCGGGAGAGGTTCGGCGTGCGTCTCGAACTCGAGCTCAAGATCCTGGATCGCAACGGCAAGGTGGTCGCCGATCCCGAAGCGGCGCTTGCAAGAAAGCCCCCCGTGTGGTAGAAATCCGCCCGCTGTCTACGACGGAGATCGCGAAGGAGATCACCGCATGAATATCGAACAGAAGGTTAAGGACATTATCGTGCAGCAGCTCGGTGTGGACCCGGAGAAGGTGAAGCTCGAGGCCTCCTTCGTGGAGGACTTGGGCGCCGACTCCCTCGACACGGTCGAGCTGGTCATGGCGTTCGAGGAGGAGTTCGGCGTCGAGATCCCGGACGACGAGGCCGAGAAGATCCGCTCCGTCGGCGACGCCGTGAAGTACCTCAAGGAGCACGTGAAGGAAGCGTGATGGCGCGCCGGGTCGTCGTGACCGGCGTGGGCCTCGTCTCGCCCCTCGGGGTCGGGACCGAGGCCACATGGGAGGGGCTGATCGCCGGAAGGTCCGGGATTGGCCCCATCACGCGTTTTGACGCCAGCGCCTCGCCCGTGCGTATCGCGGCGGAGGTCAAGGGTTTCGACCCGAGCACCGTGATGGAGCCGAAGGAGGTGCGGAAGTACGACACCTTCATCCACTACGCGATGGCCGCGGCCGACATGGCGGTCGCATCCTCGGGCCTCGTGATCACGCCTGAGAACGCCACCCGTGTGGGTGTCGTGATCGGCTCCGGGATCGGCGGCCTGCCGTCGATCTGCGAGAACCACTCGGTGCTGCTCGAGAAGGGGCCGCGGCGGGTGTCGCCGTTCTTCATTCCCGGCCGCATCATCAATCTCGCATCCGGCTTCGTCTCCATCGAATTCGGCCTGAAAGGCCCCAATCACGCGGTGGTCACGGCCTGCTCGACCGGCGCGCATGCCGGCGACGCCGCGCGCATGGTGGCGCTCGGCGATGCCGATGTGATGGTGGCGGGCGGCAGTGAATCGCCGGTCAATCGTATGGCGCTGGCGGGATTTGCTGCCTTGCGCGCGCTCTCGACCAATTTCAACGACGATCCCACACGCGCCTCGCGCCCCTACGACAAAGCCCGCGACGGCTTCGTGATGGGCG
>PKYI01000053.1 GCA_003133645.1 Acidobacteriota bacterium
GGGCGTGCCGCTGTCGCGCTGGCGCCCGCGCGCGCCGCTCCTGCTCGCGCTCGGCAACGAGGGCCAGGGGGTGTCGGAGGAGGTTATGTTGCGTTGCGCCGGCCAAGTATCGGTGCCGCTTCGAGATGGCGTTGACTCGCTCAACATCGCCGCCACCGCCGCCGTCATCCTCGCCTCGCTGGCGGGGGTTGCGGGGTCACCTATACTTGATTCGCAGTATACGAAAGGGGGGTCGCGGTGATCCGACATCGTGACGTCGAGCAGCTGCAACAGCTCTCCCAGGCGCCGGGCAAGACCCTGACCGTCTACCTCGACGTGGACCAGACCAACGTCGCCAACCGCAAGCGGCAGTTCGAGACGCACCTCAAGGACATGCTCAAACAGTTGCGGGCGGCGCACCCCGACGACGACGAGCTGACGCTCACGTGCGGCGAGGTCGAGGAGATCGTCAAGACCATCGAGCCGACCGGGAAGGCCCTCGTGCTCGCGCGCCACCGCACGCTCGGGGTCACGTTCCGCAACGTCATCCGCATCGCGCTGCCGTCGTTCGCCTACTGGAGCAACGGAGCCTTCCTGCGCCCGCTCCTCGAGGCGCTGGACGAACACGAGCGCTTCGGGATCGTCCTCGTGGACCAGAAGCGGGCCCGCCTGTTCACGGTGTTCCTCGGCGACATCGAGGAGCACAAGGACCTCATCTCCCAGATCCCGCCCCGCCCCGACGCGCCCACCACCGACAAGCTCCGCTCGCAGTCGAAGATGGAGCGCCACCACGACGAGAGCGTCTCCACCCACGTCCGCTTCGTCGCCGCAGAGATCGCTCGCCTGATGGACCAGCTCGAGGTGGACCGCCTCATCATCGGCGGCAACGTCGGCGTCGCCTCGGAGCTCGCCCGCGCCCTGCCGAAGCGCCTGCGCGGCCGCCTCGTCGAGGTGCTGCCGATTCCCGTCACCGCGACCACCGACGCCATCCTGACGCGCGCCGGCGAGGTCCAGATGCGGCTCGAGCGCGCCGAGGAGCTGGAGATCGTGCGCGACCTGCTCAAAGAGGTCCGCAAGAACGGCCGCGCGGTGGCCGGCCTCGCCGCGACGCTGGAAGCGATCAACGAGGGGCGCGTGTGGAAGCTCGTCTACCTGCAGGGGGCCGCGCTCGAAGGCGGCGTCTGCAACGCCTGCAACATGCTTTTCGACCCCGCCGATGAGGTTTGTGCCGTGTGCGGCAAGAAGGTCGAGTCGGAGCCGCACATGGTGGACCGCATGGCGCGCGCCGTGCTCGAGCACGGCGGCCACGTCGAGATGGTGGACGGCCCCGCCGCCGAGGCGTTACGCGCCGTCGCCGAGGTCGCCGCGCTGATGCACTCCTGACGCCGGGCCGCGGGACCGGAAGCGACTGTCACCAACACCCCGCTGGGCCGGCACGTGCGGTCCGCGGCGCGCGCACAACGCCGGAGTGGCGAAATGGCAGACGCAGGGGACTTAAAATCCCCGGCCCGCAAGGGCATGAGGGTTCGACCCCCTCCTCCGGCACCACTCGATCAGCTGTTCTTGCCTTTGCGGTGGCGCCGGACCCGGGCCAACAACTGCTCGAACTCCCTCCGGCTCACGCCAAGCGTCAGCATGTTGCTACGGACGATGTCCTCGCCAAGACTCTTGTCCATTTTGATGATGACTGGCCGGGCCATTCCAGGGCGGCTCATGGAGAGGTGATCGCCCTTGATCCGCGATTCGCCGCAACCGAGCAGCAGGCAGACCGCCCGCAGTTCTTGCCAGGTGACCTTCACTGACCTGGCTGAGCACCGAGCAGCGCCGCGGCCTGATAGGCGGGCATCGAGATCTGGACGGGGAAGTCGGTTCCGAGGAGAGCCTCCTCGTCAGGCAGTCGAACGATGCCAACCAATTCCTCAGCGCCCGTGACAGGCATACCCCACGGTGCAGGCTGGAACCCAACCTCTCTCAACGCGGCGTCGAGGGTTCCTCGGGCCAGACAGTCCTCGACCCAGAGCTCGACGGCCTCCCGCAAGCAGCGCTCAGCATCCTCGCGGCTGCGACCTTGCGACCACACGTTGAGTTTGGGGCAACCCGCCGCCCATCGTCGCCCCTGGCGGCGGACGACCCCTCGCAGGTTCACCGTAATCATCACAGATTCGGTCATCGCGATCCCCTCGTCTCCGCGCTTTGCGATCATAACACCGCACCTATTCGCCCGCTTCCGGCGTTTGTCAGGCGCGGCGGGAGCTGCACATTGTGGACCGCATGGCGCGCGCCGTGCTCGAGCGCGGCGGCCACGTCGAGATGGTGGATGGCCCCGCCGCCGAAGCGTTACGCGCCGTCGCCGAGGTCGCCGCGCTGATGCACTCCTGACGCCTGACCGCGGGACCGGAAGCGACGATCGCCGACACCCCGCCGGGCCGCGACGCGGTCCGGCGTGCCCTGATCGCGCCGGAGTGGCGAAATGGCAGACGCANNCGCACGGGACTTAAAATCCCGGGCCCGCAAGGGCATGAGGGTTCGACCCCCTCCTCCGGCACCACTTCACTTGCGCCCAGAGCCTGGAAGGCGAAGTCGGCAACTATGCCGGATCTGGTACCCAAACCGACGCTGTGGCCTGAATGAGCGACGCGACTCCCATGAAGATCCCGAACGCGAGGACGACTACCAGACCAGAGTGTGCGTGGCGGCCAAAGATCGCATTGACGATCGCGCCCGCAATGAGGAGGGCTGCTCCGCCACCCAAGATGAGAAGGCACGTGCTGGCGTCGCCGGGCGAACTGGATCTTGCCATGGCTGCCTGGCAGGAGCCTAGCACTCTCAACTCGACACACGCCACAACGAACAGGAAGGCCGACGATGCTCCGCCCGCGGGTTCCGCTTGGCGGTGGTAATGCTCAGAAGCCGATTTTGTCGCTCTTCTGCAGGTTGCACGTTTTGCAGAGAATCTGAATGTTCTCGGAGGAGTTGCCGCCGCCCTTCGCCACAGGAATGATGTGGTCGAAGTGCAGGTCCTGCTTCGCCCCACACCGCACGCAGGTGCCGCCGTCTCGTGCCCAAACCAGCAGCTTGACGTCCTCGGGAATTCGATCCCTCTTCGGGCCTGTCTTGCTGTACTCCGCCGCGGCCTCAAGGTTGGCCACGCCATCCCTGAGGCTTGCCAGATCGGCTTCGTCGTCATATACGGCCTTTTTCACCCGCAGAGCGACCTCCTCACGTTCGGACGCATTTCTAGGCGGTCGTTCGGCCCGGAATAGCCGATCCCGAAAGTAGACAAGACCGCCATCACCGAAGAAGAGCGGGCTATCCAGGGAATCATGCGTACTGAGTAAAGCCGGCAGCGGAACAGTGTACCGTCGCTCTGCTGAGCCCCTCCCAACAACGAGCTCGAATGTCCATCCGGATTCGTTCCTGGGATCGCGGACGGGTTCTAAGTTGGCAAGGATCGCTGCGATCTCCCCGGTCTGTTGCCTGGACAGTCGTCCGTAGACGACTGCGCCGTCGACGATGTTAGCAACCCTTGTGACCCTTATCGACACCGGCCGCTTCTCCCATTACAGCCTCGAGCCCTCCCACTGCCGTGCCCTACGCCTCGTCCGCGGACTACCAGCACAGCGTACTCCCGCTCGCCACCGGCCGGCGCGACTCCAAGCAGCCAGGCGCGCCCCCGCGTAGCTCGCGCCGCTGCGCCGCCGGCCTGAGCCTCGGGCGGCCGGGTTGGCCGCACTGCTTACCCCTCCGCCGCCGAGATCGCCTGTCGTGTCGCCGGCTGCAACGCGGGGGCAGAAAAACGGTAGTAGGCTTGGGCATGGCTCATCACCGATACGGAGCATCCGGCGCCACCAAGTCTTGTCTCTTCTGCCACGCATGCGTGGCGGCGTCGCGGTCCTTTCTGAGCCCTTCGTGGAGAGACCACCATGCGCGCAAAATCTCCAACGCCTTCGTCTGAGCCTCATACCAGAGCGTGGCTAGCGTTTGAGGAGAATCTCAAAAGCGTTAGCCATCTGCTCTACATGGGGGGACGCGAGGCGTACCTCATGCAAGCCGCGGCGGCTCGGGTCAAGGCCTACTTCGACAAGCTCGGCGATCTTAAGGTGAAGACGAACCTGGTAAAGGCAGCTCGTTCTGCAGGGCGCCTCGCCAAAGCTATGGGGCCTCGAATCGAACGATACCAAACAGCCAACCTCTGGCAAGTGGTCATGTTGGTCACGTGTGTCGAAGCGTACCTTCAAGACGTTTTCAGCGCGGCGGCCGGCGTCGATCCAGACCTCATGAACGAGTCTCAGCAACTCGCCCCGTACGCCGACATCGTCGCCGCTACGTCGTTGGACGAACTGGCAGACCAACTTCGCGCTCGATGGGCGCGCGCATGGCTGAGCGATGGTGGGCCAACCCGCTGGATCTCGCGCCTCGAGAGAATGGGCGCGCGAGGCTATCCGGCCGATCTTGCGCCTCGCTTGGAGCTGGTCTGGGGTATTCGGCATGCCGCCGTCCACGCGGCTGGCGTGGCCACAGCAGACTTCGTCAAGCGGCATCCTGGTTTCGTCAAAGCGGCAGGCGCTCGTTTGCGGATCGGAGCCCGGCCCTTTGGAGTGTTCCTTAAAGCAGTGCGGGATTTCGTGGAGCCGACAGAAAAGTACTTTGTTGCACGGCATCCTTCGCTAGGTGTCACAGGGACTACGGGGCCGGCCAAGTGAGCCAGGCATCACCATTTAGTCTCCACGAATCGGCACCTCACGCCCCTCGAGGTCGCGTCCGATCACCCATGCAGGGCAGCGGTACCACCCTTCCCGGATCTCGGTCCCCCGTTGAGCATCAACTCGGTCAAGCACCACACCAGTGCGTCGAGTCGGTTCGGCGTTTGGGTACCAGGTCCGGCATAGTTGACAGGCGGAGCCTCCCGGGGTCCTCCCCGACCTCTTCTCACGGCAAGCGGGCCTGGAGAGACCCACGTGGTACCTCTGGGAACAGCCTTGCAGTTCGGGTCACGGGTGCCGAGCGCTTCGCAGGCCCCTCGCACGCACTCCCTTTCCTGCCCGGCCGGAGATCGCGCCTCCTGCGGCCTCGCAGCGAAGGGGTGCAACGCCGCCTACATGGCCCTTTGAAGGTGGCGACGTACGCGCGGCTCCACCGAAATCGTTGCGGTGGCGGAGTCGGTAGTGCCGCAGGCGTTGAAAACCCACACCCAGTAGCTGGTCGTCGATTCCAGGGGCGGCGTGGTGAACGTACTCGCATTGGCGCCGACGGGCGTCGAGGTGTCACCAGCGTTCCCCCGGTACCACCGGTAGGAGAGCGGCATCGTGGCTGTCGCGGTCACCGAGAGCGTGGCGGTCTGGCCGCCCTGAACGATCTGGCTCTGGGGCTGCCCGGTGATGGAGGGCGCATCGCAGCCGTTGGCGGCGAAGACCCACACGGCGCCGATCCCGCCGGCGTCGCCATCCCCGCCGACGATGACGGTGGTGCTGTCCCCCGAGATCGCCACCGATTTCCCCTGCCGAGCAGGCCCAACGGCGCCGGTACCGACCAGCTTACCGCCCTGCTGCGACCATGCCCCGTTGTTCCGCGTGTACACCCACACGGCGCCGGCGTTGGAGTTGTCCAGGGGCGCTCCGACGATGGCGGCGTTCCCGTCCGCCGAGATCGCCACCGAATTGCCCTGCCATGCCGGCCCGACAGCGCCCACACCGACGAGCTTGCTTCCCTGCTGAGTCCAAACACCGCCGCTGCGGGTGAACAGCCACACGGCGCCGGCACCGGAGTTGTCCTGGTATCCCCCGACGATGGCGGTGTTCCCGTCCGCCGAGATCGCCACCGAATTGCCCTGCTCCGCAGGCCCGATAGCGCCCGTGCCGACCAGCTTGCCGCCCTGCTGAGCCCACACACCGCCGCTGCGGGTGAACACCCACACGGCGCCGGCGCCGGAGTTGTCACTCGACCCCCCGACGACGGCGGTGTTCCCGTCCGTCGAGATCGCCACCGAAGTGCCCTGCCCGGCGTACCAACTGCCGTCTGCGCCGACGAGCTTGCCGCCCTGCTGCGTCCACCCATCGCTGCTGCGCACGAACACCCAGGCGGCACCGGCAAAGGAATTGTCACCAGGACCCCCGACGATGGTGGTGTTGCCGTCCGCCGAGATCGTCGCGGAGGCGCCCCAGGAGGGAACCCCGACGCTGTCGTTGCCGACCAGCTTGATTCCCTGTTGCGTCCATACCCCGCCAGTGAGAGTAAACGCCCATGCGGCACCGAGGCCCGTGTAGGCACCGAAGCCGATGTAGATCGTCTGGTCATGAGGCCCCCCGACGATGGCGGTGTTCCCGTCCGCTGAGATCGCCACCGAGGTGCCCTGGTCGGATTCCCTGACGCTGTCGTTAGCGACCAGCTTGCTCCCCTGCTGAGTCCACACACCGCCATTGCGGGTGAATACCCACGCGGCACCGACACCGAAGCAGTGATAGCAGTTGTAGTCAGGGCCCCCTACGATTGCCGTGTTGCCGTTCGCCGAGATGGCCACCGAGGTGCCCTGCCCGGCGTACCAACTGGCGTCCGTCCCGACTAGTTTGTTGCCCTGCTGGATGAACTGGACCTGCGCCACCGCTGCATGCGCAAGGAACAACATCCCGACGACCGCACCTGCCTGCCGCGCCATGGCCCACCCCCGTCTCGCGCCACACCAACGCAATCCTTACTACTGCAGTACGCGCCGTTGGAACGCCGCCGGGGGCTTGGCCGTCGCGGGACCGATGCGGCGGCCGGTTGCGGGAGCGGGACCCCACAGAACTGGCCCGCCTCCACGTCCCAGCGCGTTCCCCGCCTGGAAGACCTGACGAAAAGGGAGTACAAGACAGGGAGGCAACCGCCAGGCCCTCGTACTCGGCCACGACGAACGTGGAGGTTTCAGGTTCCGGAGCGGCGGCTCGGCGCGGAAGGCGAACGGGGGCGAGATGAAGAAGCACGTGCTGACTTTTGTCGCCGTGGCGCTCGTAAGCGTGGTGGCGAGCGCCTACCAAAACGAGGAGCCCGGTTTCCGCGGACACGACTGGGGGATGGCTCCCCTGAAGGCGTGGGGGTTACCCGTCCAAACCGATTCCAGCTTCGGCAGTATTCGGCTCTACGAAGACCCGGCGGAAGACCGGACGATGGGGTGCGCGAAGCTCGAGAGCGTGGAGTACGGGTTCTGGCAGGGGAGGCTGTCCGACGTGCGCGTGGAGTTCCGTGGCTACGACAGCTACAAGTGTGTCCTGGAGACCCTGAAGAAACAGTTCGGCGACGGGGTTCAACCGAACCAATCCGTTGAGTACTACGTCTGGGTTGGTGGTGTAACGACAATCGTTCTTCACTACGACCGGGACCGGAAGGTGGGTTACCTGACTCTCGTCTCCAAGGGGATCCTGAATGAGCAGAGGGAATGGGAAAGAGCCCAAACCAAGAAGGCGGCCGGTGCACCCTGACGTGTTTTGGCACCCTCTGGTTTCGCCTGGCGGAAGCCTCCGACCGGGCTGAACCTCCCGCTCAAATCCCCGGCCCGCAAGGGCATGAGGGTTCGACCCCCTCCTCCGGCACCACCTGAGTCGCGGTCATGGGACGAAAGACGAATGTGTAAACGTTGCCGGACCTCACGCCTATCCTAGAATTTGTCCCATCGGTGCCCGCTCTGGTCGCCTCTCGTCCTACTGGTCCCGCTTCGGCTCGGTCAGCCCACCGGCCGGGCGCCGCTGCCCGGCTTCACTTCCCCGTCGAGTTCCTCGAGACCCGCCATCAGGAGCACACGCGCGAGGGTCGACGGGGCGATCCCCTCCCGTCTCGCCGCCGCGAACAGCAGCTGGTATTCCACCGGACTCACTCGGACGGAAACCGCACGGTCCCGCCGTACGGCGGCCTTCTCGGTCTGGAGGGCAGCGAGTAGGTTGGCTCTTGTCATGCTGTAAAGACTACGAGCATACAGAGCGTTGTCAATGGGCGCCGGAGTGGGCGCCCCAGGAGGGTGTAAGCGCCGATGCTTCGGCGGGCAGGATCGCCCGGCCTGCGGCCTCTTGGTTCTGCGCGCCTCGCCGAGCTGGAAGGCGGACGGGGCAACCAGTACCAAGGTGCTGCATCCAGCGATGGACGTAGCGCTTCACCCTGCGCGGCAACCCTCGCAGATGCCGGCGCTACCCGCCAGGACGCACTAGATCGAATGAATGGGTACTTAATGGGTACCCGCTATCACCATCTCACCATGTTGGGGACGCAGGAATCGGGCGACAAGGTCGCGAATACGTACGAGAAAGCACGTTCTCACCGTCGCCCGCCCGAACCGCACACCGACCGAGACAGGCGCTTGCCGCGCTGTCGTTGCCGCCGCCCGAACGCCGCAAGACGGCCGGCGAGACAGGTGCAATCAGCCCTCCACGCGGCGGTGTTACCCTTCTTGCAAAGGAGAACAAAATGAAGAGAGCACTGTCGGTTCTGCTCGTGGCGGTCGCCGCCCCGGTCCTCGGCCAGAGCATGAAGGCGGCCCCTCCTTCCGGAGCGGTGGGCATGCTTCGCGGGTCGTACACGTACGTCGAGGGCTTCATCACCAAGGCCGCGGACCAGGTGCCGGAGGCCAATTACGCGTTCAAGCCGACGCCCGGGGTGCGCAGCTTCGGCGAGCTCATCGCCCACATCGCGGACAGCCAGTACACGCTTTGCTCGCGCGTGCTGGGCAAGCCGAACCCGTCCCCCGACGTGGAGAAGACGAAGACCACGAAGGCAGCCATCCTCGAGGCGCTCAAAGGCTCGTCGGCCGTCTGCACAATGGCCTACGCCATCCCCGATGCCGAGGCCCACGGGACCATGAAGATCTTCGGCAAGGACCAGCCAAAGTTCCAAGGCCTCCTCATCAACCTCACCCACGACTGGGAGCACTACGGCAATATCGTCACCTACATGCGCCTGAAGGGCATGACGCCGCCGTCGAGCCAGCCGCCTTCCAAGTAGCGCGCCGGCCGCCGTCGCCGACGCCGCACCGGGACCTTTACCGGTCTCCTGAGTGATGGGGGTGCGAAGAGACAGCCGGGCGGGGACAAGGCCTCCCTGCGAGAGGCTGGCGGCCCCGCCGGGGCCGCCCTCTGCCCGCCATCTCGTCCCCTCCGACGCCACGCCAGGGGAACACCAATCGGTCTCGGCCTCAAGCTCCAGCCGAAGAAATCC
Organism: Acidobacteriota bacterium; assembly: GCA_003133645.1. GTDB lineage: Bacteria > Acidobacteriota > Thermoanaerobaculia > Thermoanaerobaculales > Thermoanaerobaculaceae > RBG-13-68-16. The sequence goes on from PKYI01000053.1 coordinate 9,157, forward strand.
TTCCGGTTCTGGACCCGAACACCGTGAACAAAATGCCGTGCGCTCGTGTTGAACTCGACGAGTGAGTACTCGAAATCCACGCGGCACCTGCCCGGCATGCGGGTTCACGGCCTTCGACGGCGGACCCGAGTGGCACCGCGTCTGCCCGCTATGCGGCTGGCGCAACGATCCGCCCCAACTCGCCCACCCCGACTCGGCCGAGGGGGAGAACCCGGGGCTCTCGCTCCGCCAGGCGCAAAACCGCGCCCGCGCAGACGCGACAGCCGCCGCGGCCTCCACGGCGTATCCAGCGCAACCCGAGGTGGCGGCCGCTCGCCCCGGGCGAGAGCCCGCGCCCGTCGGGGACCGAAATGGCGTCGGCGGTGTGCTACCTCGATCCTGCCTCGTTGCGCGACCCGGAGCCCTACTGGCTCTGCCCGCCACCTGCGCCTTGAACGGCTCCGACAACCGGCCGCCTGGGCCGACCTCTCCCGAGAGCGCCCGCGCCGTCCGGGTGACACCCGCGAGCGCCGCCGGCGCGAGCGAGGTGCCTGTCGCAGGTGGCGCAGACCTGGCATCGGACTTGCTGCCAGATCAGAGCGAGGGGGACAGGGACATGCCGAAGACAGGGATCCTTCACACTTCACTCGCAGCCACGGCGGTCGCTGTGGGCCTCTTCGTGGCGGCCCCGGCGCAAGCCCGCTGGGGCATCCGAGTCGGCTTCGGGGGGACGATTGTCGTGCCGCCCCTGGTCGTCTCGGTCGGCAACGTTCCGCCGGTCGCGCCCTATTACCGGCCTTACGCCGCCGGCTGCAACGTCAGCCGCTACTACGCGCCGACCTATGCGCCGCGTTACGCGCCGGCCTACGCGCCGTACTACCCGGGGTACGCGACGGCCGCCCCGGTGGTGGTCGCCCCGCCCGTCTCGTACATGCGCGTGTGGGCCCCGGGCCCGAGGCCGCACTGGGAGATGCGTCGCGCCGCGAGGTTCAACCACTGGCGCAGGTGAGTTACGCCGGCGGTCGCGGCGCGCTCCATACGTCGCCGTGACCGCCGGCTCGAACCTGCTCGACCGTTTTCCAGCGACAGCCTCCCCGGGGAAGATAACCGGGGAGGTTTCGGTTGACTCGCATAGTGCGGCCATGCGACAAGAGAGCCGGCACTTCTGAGGAGATCCAATGACGACCAAGGTTCCGGCCTATGCGGCGACCGCCGCGAAATCCCCCCTGGCGCCGTTCGCCGTCGAGCGACGCGAGCCGGGGGAACACGACGTGCTGATCGACATCCTCTACTGCGGCGTCTGCCACTCCGACATCCACCAGGTCCGCGACGAGTGGGGCGGCTCGCTCTTCCCGATGGTGCCCGGTCACGAGATCATCGGCCGGGTGATCCGGACGGGTGCCGGCGTCACGCGGTTCAAGAAGGGCGACCTGGCGGGCGTCGGCTGCATGGTGGATTCGTGCCGCGAGTGCGACCCGTGCCGCCACGACCTCGAGCAGTTCTGCGCCAAGGGCGCCGCCTTCACCTACAACGGCACCGAGATGGACCGGAGGACGCCGACGTTCGGCGGCTACTCCACCCAGGTCGTCGTGGACGAGCGCTTCACGCTGAGGATCCCGGACGGCCTCGACCCGGCCGGCGCGGCCCCGCTCCTGTGCGCCGGCATCACCACGTACTCGCCGCTGCGCCAGTGGAACTGCAAGGCCGGCGACCGGGTCGGCGTGGTGGGTCTGGGCGGCCTCGGCCACATGGCGGTGAAGCTGGCCGCCTCGATGGGTGCGGAGGTCACCATGCTCAGCACCTCCCGCCGCAAGGAAGAGGACGCGCGCCGTCTGGGGGCGCGGGCGTTCGCGCTCACCTCGGACGAGGCGACGTTCGCGAAGCTCGCCGGTCACTTCGACCTGATCATCGACACCATCTCGGCACCGCACGACTACAACAAGTACCTGGGGATGCTGCGGCCTCAGAGCACGATGGTAGTTGTCGGCGTCCCACCCCAGCCGACGCCGGTGAATGCCTTCTCCTTGATCGGCGGGAACAAGCGGTTGGCCGGCTCGCTCATCGGCGGCATCGCCGAGACGCAGGAGGTCCTCGACTACTGCGGGGCGCACAAGATCGTTTCGGAGGTCGAGATCATCCCGATCCAGAAGATCAACGAAGCCTACGAGCGGATGCTCAAGGGCGACGTGCGCTACCGCTTCGTCATCGACATCGCGAGCCTGAAGGCGTCGTGAGTTCCGGCAGGCGCGTCGCTTCCTGATCCTTTCGCCCGTCGCTGCGCCTGCGCGTATCCTCGGGTGACGGGCAAAAGAAGGGATATCTCAGGAATGCCCGCCTGCGGAACGTGTGTCCGCACGAGTCGCGTGATCTCCGAGGCCGCGTGATTGAACGAGGGCGCCGGTGCGCACGACGCAAAACCGGGCAACAGGAGCAAGGGAGACAGAGAATGGCAGAAATCTCGTTGTTCGCACCAACAAAACTCGGCTCATTGCCGCTGCGAAACCGGATCGTCATGGCGCCCATGACGCGCAGCAGGGCGATCGATGCCAACACCCCCAACGACCTGATGGCCGAGTACTACGGCCAGCGCGCCGGCGCCGGGTTGATCATCACCGAAGGCACCTCGCCGTCGCCCAACGGGACCGGCTACCCGCGCATCCCCGGCATCTGGTCCCAGGCACAGGTTGCCGGCTGGCGGAAGACCACCGATGCGGTTCACGCGCAGGGTGGACGCATCTTCGTCCAGCTCATGCACACCGGCCGTGTCGGCCACCCGCTCAACCTACCGGCGGGCGCCGAGTTGCTCGCCCCCAGCGCGGTCGCCGCCGAGGGCGAGATGTACACCGACGCCAAGGGCCTGCAGCCGCACCCGGTGCCGCGCGCCATGACCGACGCCGAGGTGCGGATCGCGGTTGAGGAGTACGTTCACGCCTCGCGCAACGCCATTGCGGCGGGCTTTGACGGCGTCGAGCTGCACGGCGCCAATGGCTACCTCGTCGACCAGTTCCTGAGCCCCCAGACCAACCGGCGCAGCGATGCCTGGGGTGGTTCCGTCGAGAAGCGGCAGCGCTTCGCCCTCGAAGTGGCGAACGCGGTGGCAGCCGCGATCGGCGGCGAGCGCGTCGGCTTCCGCCTCTCGCCCTACGGCGTCAATGCCGGCATGAAGCCCTACCCAGAAATCGAGGAGACCTACACGACGCTGGTGCAGCGGCTCGCGTCCACCGGCATTCAGTACGTTCACGTCGTGGACCACTCCGCGATGGGCGCACCGGCCGTCCCCGAGGAGCTCAAGCTCGCGCTGCGCCACGCGTGGCCGCGCACGTTCATCCTCTCCGGCGGCTTCGACCGCAACACGGCGGAGGTCGCGCTCAACGAGGGGCGTGGCGACCTCATCGCGTTCGGGCGACAGTTCCTCGCCAACCCGGATCTCGTGACCCGACTCGAGCGCGGGCTGCCTCTCAACGCGCCGGACTTCGCGACGTTCTACACGCCGGGGCCGAAGGGCTACACCGACTATCCGACGGCGTCCTGATCCGGAAGGCTCCGAGCAGCCGGGCGACTCGCCCGTCGGTGGCGACGGGCTACTTCGCCCCGGCTGCGGCCATGCCCTGCGGGGTGGCGATCACGTACGGCCGAGCGTCCTTCATCTGCCACTTGCCGCCAGCCTTGGCCAAAATGGCAAACACGTGGAGCGTCAACGGCGGCATCGGCGTGCCGTCGGCGCCCCGCATCCCCTTGATCGTGCCGGTGGTGTCCACCTCGACGATGGTCGACGTGAGGAACCGATACGAGAAGTTGGAGAACGTGTGGGTCGTGCCCTTGGCGAACCCGGCGTCCTCTTGCTCGAACACCTTCTCGATCGCGGCCCGGCCATGCGCCTCGAGGCCGAACGGGTTGATGAGACTGGCGTCCTCGGCCCAGAGCGCGGCGCGGGCATGAGCGTCGCCCCTCACCCAGGCGTCCGAGAACTACTGCCACACCTTCTGAATCGCCGCTTCGTCCGCGGCATGGCCGGCGGCAACGGCCGGGACGGCCAGCGCGAGCGCAACGATAATGACAAGCAATGCTTTCATGACGGGTTCCCCTTTCCAAGCGTCCAAACCGCAGTCCTTTAAGTGGCTTCGCATCGTGTTGCGAACGGTAACGCCGCTCCCCACCGCCGTATTCCGCCCACCGCGATGCCGGCATCGGTACCAGGTGCGACATTCTCGCCAGCTTGAGGGGTGACACGTGCACGGTCATGGGTATCGGGTGTCACGACCTCACGCTGTTCTCGCCTCTCGCCGGGCGGGCGGCGCCCGCGGACGGCCTCGGTGTCGCGCGTACAATTCGCGGCATGAACGTCCTGATCTTCGGCGCGACCGGCTCCGCAGGCGGCAGCGTCCTCCGCGCGAGTCTGTCGTCCCCTGCCGTGCACGAGGTGCGGGCGATCACCCGCTGCGCGCTCCCCGTCACCCACGCGAAACTCCGCACGTTCATTCACCGGGATTATCAGGACTACACCGCGGTCGCGGAGGCGTTCACGGCCGTCGACGCTTGCCTGTTCTGCCTCGGCGTCTCGGCGACGCAGGTCTCCGGCGAGCGGGAGTACCGGATCGTCACGCACGACCTCACGCTGGCCGCCGCACGCGCATTGCGGGCGCACAGCCCCGCGGCCGCATTCCACTACATCAGCGGTCAGGGAACCAACTCATCCAGCCGCTTCATGTGGTCTCGCGTGAAGGCCCAGACCGAACGCGAGCTGATCGAGCGGTTCGGCGCGGTCTGCTGGCGTCCGGCCGTCATCGACGGCGAACCCTCCGAGAGCGCGCCGCGGCTGTACCAGGCTCTCAGGCCGCTGTTCCGACTCCTGAGACCGTTCCGAAGCCTCTACGTCACGGGCGAGGACCTCGGGCTGGCGATGCTGCAGGCCACCGCCGAGGAGATGCGCGGCTGCATCCTCGAGAACGCCCAGATCCGCGACCTCGCCGAGCGCGCCCCGCGACTGTAGTTGATTCGCCGGCACGGCGGCCACTAGACTGCGGCGGCGACAAGCCGGAAAGCGCTCGCCGGTCAATCGATGAGCGACTCGCTCTTGTGGAAAGGCGGAGGTGATCTTCATGCCCGACGAGAAGTTCGAGTTTACGGCCAGCCGCTGGACCCGCGGCAACCTTTTGTTTCCGGTACGGATCGAGGTCAGCCGGGAGCGGGTCGCGCGCATCAAACCGCGCCTGGTCGGCGCCAACGAGGAGAGCATTCCGATCTCGAAGGTGGCATCGGTCAACATCACGACGGGCCTCCTCTGGGCGGAAATCCGGATCGACTCGAGCGGCGGGTCCAACCCGATCCTGAGCCATGGCCACCGCAAGGCCGACGCGCGCCGGATCCGTGACCTGATCGAGAGGTTCCAAAGCGGAACGTGACGCCCGATGGGTTTCAGGCACGCGCTGGCTGCGGTCTGCGGTGGGAGCTGGACCCCCGCGTTCGCGGGAATGACGTCTCTTGCGGGAGGGACGGCGTTCGCGGGAATGGCGGCGCAGAATCGCCAATTCGTGCGCCAAAACAACGCAACAACGCAAGCCTGACCCCATCTTTGGGCGATCGATTTCTACAAGCAGGCGCTCGGCGCCGAAGAGGTCGACCGCTACGTCGGGCCGGACGGCAAGTCGGTATGGCACGCGGCGCTCAAGATCGGGGACTCGGTGGTGTTCATGAACGACGAGATCGAGGGGATGACCGGGCCGGCGCCGGGTCCCGGCCGCCCCTCGCCGATCCGCCTGTGGCTGTACGTCCCCGACTGCGATGCGGCGTTCAAACGTGCGGTGGACGCCGGCGCCAAGCTGAAGAGGAAGCCGGAGGAGATGTTCTGGGGCGACCGCTGCGCCGCGGTGGGCGACCCCTTCGGCTACGAGTGGGAGCTGGCCACCCGCGTCAGGGACATGACCAAGGACGAGACGAGGCTCGCCGCCGACGAGTTCGCGAGGAAGATGGCCAGCGGCGAGTAGCGCGCCCGGCTCCGGCGCCCGGGGGACCGGGTGAGCGGCCCGTCCCTGAGCATCGCGGCGGCGTACAGGCCTACCCGCGCTGCCAGGCGTGCGCCGTCTCGATCGCGGTGCGGAGGTTCGCCCACGGCGTGTCGGCGGGGACGGTGCAGTCGGCCCCGAGGACGACCCGTTCGGGCGCGTCCCGGAGGACGGCTTCGACCTCGGCGCGGATTGCGGCCTCGCTGCCGGTGGCGACGGCGCCGCGACGGTCGAGCCCGCCCATGACCGGACGCCCGAAGAGCCGGTGGGCCTCGGTCAGTGGCAGGGGCCGTCCGCCGACCTTGAGCGGGCAGCTCACCACCTGGCCCGGGTAGTCCCGGAAACGGGACAGGTCGCCGTACTCCCCGGCGTAGTCGCAGACGTGCAGGACGTTGAAGGGGCAGGCGCGCTCGGCCTCCCTTATCACGGCGAGATCGAACGGGCGGACGAACGTGTCGAAGAGGGTGCGGTTGACAAGCCGGTTCGTCTCGCCCCCCTGCGTCGAGTGGTAGAAACCGTCCACACCGAGGCGGATGCACGCCCTTACGAAGGTCATGAGGCTCGTGGTGATGATTTCCATGCCCTTGACGACCGGCTCGGGATCCTCGCGGATGTGCCGCAGCACGGCGTCCTCACCCACCGCGTGGGAGGCGCACATGAACGGCGAGTACAGAGTGACGAGCACCAGGGCCTCACGTCTGACGGCCTTGACGATGCCCTTGACCACTTCGAGCTGCGGCGCAAAGAACGCCTCGTCATAGAGCGGCATCCCGGGCCATTGGGCGGCGCGCTGAATCGCGGGTACACGCGGGAAGCCGAGCTCGTACTGGATCTTGACGAAGTCCATCCCGGTTGCGCGCACGAACTCCAGGTGCTTCTCCACCGCGGCCTGGCCGAAGTGGCAGGAGGGGTCGAAGTGCAGGAAAAAGGCGGCGGGGATGGATGTCTGAGGCTTGCTCGGATCCAGTAGGCCGAGGACCACATCGCGCTTGTTCATCGGACCTCCTCTCGTCGTCCGAACGATATCCTAATCTTCGGACACAGGGGACGTGACGCCCAGGCGTCCGTGAGCGCCGCCTGCGGCGCGTGTCGTGATCAACCTCACGCCGTGGGGGTCACGCTCGGAAGGGAGACCCTAGGTCCGGCGGTCCTCAGGGGCGGGCGGCGCGCCGTTCGCGTACAGTTTCAGGGCCGCGTAAATGGCGCGGTTGAGCGGCGTCGGCACCTGGGTCTCCATCCCCAGCCGGACGACGGCGCCGGAGAGCCACTCCACTTCCAACCGTTTCCGCCGCGTGAGGTCGCCGAGCATCGACGAGACCATGTCCGGCGGCAGCCCGTCGATGAACTGCATCTGGGCGTCCACGATGTCGCGCGCGAGGCCGATCCCCCTGGCCCGCGCCACCGCCGCCACCTCGCCCATGACGTCCCGCAGCATCTCGCGGGTCATCGGGTCGCTGCGGATCGGGCCGGTCGGCATCCGGGTGAGCGAGTTCATGCCCGAAAGCCCCGCGATGAAGACGAACTTCTCCCAAATCGCCCGCTCGATGTCGTCCGACAGGGAGGCGTCGATGCCCGCCCTCTTGCACGCCTCCAGCAGCGCCCTGGCCCGCGGGCTGGCGCCGCCGTCCAACTCGCCGAAGGTGAGCCTGGCCAGCGTGCCGCTGTTGCGAATCACGCCCGGCCTGTCGATGACCGCCGCGATGTGGGCGACACCGCCCATCACGTGGGGCTTGCCGAAGTGCCGCGTCGCGACGTCGATGGCCTCCACCCCGTTCTGAAACGAGATCACGCCGGTCGCTGGACCGAGCAGCGGCTTGGCGTCCTGCATCGCGTCGTCGGTGCTCCACAGCTTGACCGCGACCATCACGACGTCGACAAGGCCAACGCGGCCCGGGTCGCTCTCCGCCTTGACCTGCTCGAGTGTGAGATCGCCCAGCGCCGAGAGGACCCGCAGCCCGTTCCTGCGCATCGCCTCGAGGTGCGCGCCGCGGGCGATGAAGGTCACGTCCTCGCCCGCGGCGGCGAGCCTCGCCCCGAAGTATCCGCCGACCCCGCCGGCGCCGATGATGGCGATCTTCATAGCTTCCCCCTCGGGCGATCGAGCCAACGACACGGACCCGGTCCCGGACCTCAGCCTAGCCCCTCGGTCTGGTCCGCCGCGCCGTGTTGGTGCGTCCAGCCGGCTCACACCTCGCGGAAGCCCACCAGGCGGCGGGCATCCTCGTCGTAAAGGCGCAGGCGAAGCGAGCGGAGGCTGGCCAGCAGTGTAAGCCGGTCCACGCGCTGGAGCAGCGGCTGCTCGCGGTACGCCTTCGGGAGCCGGTAGTTGGGGATGCGCGGAGCCAAGTGGTGGATGTGGTGGAACCCGATGTTTCCCGAGAACCACTGCAGCACACGCGGGAGCGGGTACAGCGAGCTGCCCTCCATCGCCGCCGCCACGAAATCGCGCGCGTCGCGCCGCGCCCAGTAGACGCCCTCGAACTGGTGTTGCACGTAAAACAGCCAGATGCCGGCGGCGCCGGCCGCCGCAAGCAGCGGCAGCTCCACGAGCAGCGTCGCCTTAACGCCCACGGTCGCGAAAAGCGCCCCGAAGATCGCCAGGAGCGCCAGGTTGGTCAGGTGGACGCTCATTCTCGCGCGCGCGCTCGAGCCCCGCCGCGTGAAGCGCTGCTTGATGAGGAACACGTACAGCGGCGCGACACCGAGGAGGACGAACGGGTTGCGGTAGAGCCGGTAGCCGACCCGCCCCCAGAACGGTGCCTGCTGGTACTCCTTGACGGTCATCGTCCACACGTCGCCGGCCCCCCGCTGATCGAGGTCGCCCGCGGTGGCGTGGTGCTTGGCGTGCTCCGCCCGCCAGTCGTCGTAGGGGGTGAGCGTCAGAATGCCCGTGATGTACCCCACCACGCTGTTGGCCGCGTTCGAATGGAAGAACGAGCCGTGGCCGCAGTCGTGGAAGATGATGAACACGCTCACCATGAAGCCGGCCGCGAGGAGCGTGACCGGGAGCGCAAACCAAAACGAAACGGCAAGCAGGCGGTAGGCGAGGTACCACAGCGCGAGATACGGTGTGACGCTATTGGCAAGCTGCCACACGCTGCGTTTGAGGTCGGAGTGCTGATAGGTGGCGACGATCTGCCGCCAGTTGCGCTTCACCTCGTCGAAACGGGAAGAAGAGGATGGGCCAAGGGAGAGTTTGCGCATTGAACCCCTTCAATGTTGCAAACCTGCCCGGCCCGCCGCGAATTTCCGGATCCGCCTACCGGCCCTGACCTGGTCAACCTCGCCGGAACGGCGACCGGCCAGGGGCTCGCGGAGCTGGCAGCTCGCACAAAAAAAGAGCCCGGGATCTCATGACGTGAGACCCCGGGCGTTTACAGCTGGTTTCCGGTTGCCTACATGCGCGGGGTGCGGTCTTCCTTCGACTTCGCGACGTTGACCTTGAGCGACGCCCCGTCGAGGGGTTGGCCGTCGAGCTTCGCGATCGCGGCCTGAGCCTCGGCCTCGCTGGACATCTCGACGAAGCCGAAACCGCGGGACTGCGCCGAGTCGCGCTCGGTGACCACGACGGCCGAAGCCACCGTGCCGCACGGCGCGAAGTGCGCGCGCAGGTTCTCTGAAGTTGTGGACTGGGACAGACCGCCGACGTAGAGCTTTGTAGCCATGTGTGCCTCCTGTTTGGTCCCCGGTACTCTGGGACCGGTCATCTTCCGCACTGCTGATCCCACCCCGGACCCGCGGAAGGTGCCGCTCGGAGGCGAGGCCGGTGCCGCGCCCGTTGGCGCGATGTCCGGCAGAGGTATTGAGTATACAACGAAATATTTGTTTGTCAACACTTTACATTCGGGCGCCGATGTCCCGTCGCGAAACCGTCGACGCCAGCGTACTCTTTCCATTGGTCGATCTGCGGGACAAGCCCGGATCGCAGTCCGCCTGGAGCCCTCAGATGCCGCCGGCGGGGCGGAACGCCGTGTCGTAGAGGTGGCGGGCCCAGCCGCGACGGCCGAACTCGCGGCCCTTGCCACCCTTGTCGCCGCCGAGCATCCACTCGCGCACCGGTACCGAGAAGCCGGTCTTGCCGCGGGTGTAGACGGCCGGAGGGAGGCCGCCGGCGGGGCTCCTGGCGAGGAACAGCTTGCGGTTGCCGCGGGCGTGCACGAGCAAAGGCGCGACCGCGCGCAGCAGGTGGTGCTCGACGAGCGGCACCCGGACCTCGAGCGAGTGCGCCATGCTTGCCCAGTCGATGTCGCGCAGCAACTGGTCCCGCATGTAGATGCACGACTCGAGGGAAACCATGCGTAGGAACGGCTGGCGCGGGTCGGGGGTCAGCGCCTTGCCAATCAGCCCGATCATGTCGAGGCGCTCGAGGCCCGCCCGCGCCGCCTCGGCGCCCATCAGCTCCGGCAGGTCCCACGGCATGAAGACGGCGCGCTTGAGGAAGTAAGCGCCGGCGTAGCTGCCGCCGTACTTGAGGATCGCGCCGTGCTTCTGACTGATGTGCGTGCTCCGCTTCGGCGTCAGCGCGAGGTACGCGCGGTGCAGCGCCTCGGGGAGCAGCGGCAGCTTCGACGGCACCCGCGCCAGCTTCACCATCATCGGCACCTTGCGGTAGGTGCCGTAGCCGCCGAGCAGTTCGTCGCCGCCGGTGCCCGAGAGCGCCACCTTCAAGCCGCAGCGGGCCGCCGCAAGGCTCACGAAGTACGAGTTCACCGCGTCCGTCGTGGGCTGGTCCATCGCCTCGATGACGCGCGGAAACTCGGCGACGAAGTCGGCCTTGGAGATCATCACCGTGCTGTGGTCCGTGCCGTAGTGGCGGGCGACCTCCTCGGCGAGCGGCGCCTCGTCGCGCCGGCTGCCCTGGTACTCCGAAAACGTGAGGGTGACGGTCTTGAGGTCGGTCGCCCCGGCCTCGCGGGCGAGCGCCACCGTCGAGGTCGAGTCGCGCCCGGAGGAGAGGAACATCCCCACCCTGACGTCGGCCACGAGGTGGTAGCGGACCGACTCGAGGAAGGCGAGGCGGAAGCGTTCCTGCAACTCCGCCTCGGGCAGCGGCGGCGCGTGTTCGGCCGCATCCGCGAGGATCGCGGGCACCGAGGCGAACGCCTCCGGCTCGCTCACCCCCCGCTCTCCCACCCAGACGAACGAGCCGGCCGGGAGCGCTCGCACGCCCTCGTAGAGGGTGAACGGTTCCGGGACGGCGCCGCGCAGGAAAAACCCCGCCACGCCCGCCGGGTCCTGCCGCCGCGCCACCCGCCCGCCCGCGAGCAGCGCCTTGACCTGGGAGGCGACGCGCACGACGCCGCCGCCGGCGGCGATGTACAGCGGCTTGACGCCGTACAGGTCGCGGGCGAGCAGCATGCGCCGGTTGCGCCGATCCCAGAGCGCGAACGCGAACATCCCACGCAGCTCGGCCAGCATCGCCGTGCCCCTGGCCCGGTACAGCTCGAGCAGCACCTCGGTGTCGGACGCGGTGGCGAAGCGGCGTCCCTCGGCCTCCAGCTCGGCCCGCAGCTCGCGGAAGTTGTAGATCTCGCCGTTGAACGCGATCGCGTAGTTGCCGCCGTCCGCCACCATCGGCTGCGCCGCGGCGTCGGAGAGGTCGATGATCGAGAGCCGCCGGTGCGCAAGGCCGACGCGGCCGTCGGGGGAGAACCACTCGCCGCTGCCGTCCGGCCCGCGCCGCCGCATCGCGTCGCGGACGGCGCGCAGCTCCGCGCGGTCCACCTCCCCCGCACGCGGGTCGTAAGCGAAGATCCCGGCAATTCCGCACATCGGCCACGCTCCCCTTGCAACCGAAGGTTGGCGGTACGCTGTCCCCCGTGCTGCCGTCACTCGAATGCGGGCAAAACGGTAGCACCATCGCCCGATGCGGCCAAGGCGCCGACGCGCCCGGCGGTCACCGTTGCAACTTGCCCGTTGCCTCCCGCAGCGCCGCGGTGATCATCTCCCACAAGGGCATCCCCGATGCCCCGTACAGCCTTCACGTGAAGCCGTAGTCGGTGCGCTCCCGCATCGCGGGATCGATGTCGAGGCCCTGGACCAGCACCGTCGGACTGCCGTGCAACCGGTACCTGTGGGCCTGGTCCACGGTTGTGACGTGGGCCATTTCGAGCCGGATCGGCAGGGCGAGTTCGGCCGCCACCTGCTCCACCAGAGCCCTGGTCGGCGGCGTGTGCTCGCACCCGTCGGTGTACGCGATGGTGACTTCGATAGGCGACATCTGGCCTTTCTCCACTCTGCACAATCCCCATATTATTATCGCTCATGCCGCCCGCATCCATTTGATTTGGCGCCCGGCGTAGACCGGCGCGAGTGGCCCGACCCCGCGTCTTCTGCGACAATTCGGCCCAGGCGGGCTTCGATCAGGTCGAGAGCGCACCGCCGAAAGGGGTCCCATGCGCATGAAGGATCGGGTGGTTCTGGTGACGGGCGCCAGCCGCGGCATCGGCGCGGCCACCGCGAAGCTCCTGGCTCAGGAGGGCGCCGCGGTGGCGGTCAACTATTTTCAGTCGGCCGAGGCGGCGGAGAAGGTGGTGGCGAGTATCCGCACCGCGGGTGGTACGGCCGCGGCGGTGCGCGCGGACGTCCGCGACCAGGCTCAGGTGCAGGCCATGGTGGCCGAGGCCGAGAACGCGCTCGGTCCGATCGACACGCTCGTGTCCAACGCCTCGATCGGCTTCCCCGTCGTCCCCTTCCTCGAATACCCGTGGGAGGCGTTCGAGGCCAAGCTGACCGGTGAGCTGAGAGCGGCATTCTTCTGCTGCCGCGCCGTCGTGCCGGGGATGGCGGTGCGCAAGAAGGGGTGCATCATCGCCATTAGCAGCGGCCTCTCCCGCGTCCCGGGCCCGGGGTTCTGCGCGCACAGCGCCGCCAAGTCGGGGCTCGACGGCTTCGCCAAGAGCCTGGCGCTGGAACTCGGCCCGCTCGGCATCCGCGTCAACGTCGTCGCCCCCGGCCTGACGCTCACCGACGCGACCGCCTGGCAGCCGCAGGAGGCCAAGGAGGCCGCCGCGAAGCGTACGCCGCTGCGCCGTAACGGTCAGCCCGAGGACATCGCGGCCGCCGTCCTCGCGCTCGCCTCCGACGACGCCCGCTTCATCACCGGCGCGTACCTCCCCGTGAGCGGCGGCATCCAGATGCTCTGACGGCCGCCGCAAGCCCGTGAACCCGGGAGCGGAACGCCAATCGCGACCCGGGGAGCCGGCGGTGGCGCCGGCGACTACTCCTCGTCGTCCTCGTCGTCCTCGTCGTCCTCGATCGGCGGCAGGGCGTACAGGAGCAGGCGCCCGTCGAATGGGATTATGACGAGGCGGTCGTGCGCGTTGATCGTGTCGTCGTCGGGCCACGCTCCGCCCTTGGGGTCGTATGAGCGGAACCCCCACGGGACCTCGATCTCGCCGGGCGCCAGCCACTCGGGGATCACCAGCGACGGGCGCTCGTCGTCCTCCTCGACCTTGCGGAACTCGATCTCGGCGAGCTTCTTCGTCTCGACGAGCGTGGCCTCCCCCGCCTCCGCGGCGGCGGCTTCCACCTGCTCGGACACGATGTCCTGCAGCGCGTCCCGCGCCGCCTCGAGGAACTCCTTCGGCCCGGAGATCTCGGCGTAGACGTCGAGGCGGTACTTGGCACCGTCCAGGCGCTCCACCGAGGCCAGCCACACCTCCACCGCCTTGGCGGGGTCGTCCTCGGGCTCGAGGGTGATGCTCTGGCCGTACAGCCGGTCCCGGGTCGTCAGCGCCGCCAGCAGCTGCTCCGCGGTGGCGGCAGGAAGCTCGATCTCCCATTCGTGTTCAAGCTTTGCGGTCATCGTCGGTCTCCTTGCCGCCTCGCCGCCGCGGCGCGCGCAGGGTACACGAAACCGCCGGCGCGCGAAAGCGACGGCCGCGGCGCGGGCCCGGACCGGCGAAAGCCTGCGCGCCCCGCCCGCAGGCGGATCACAGTCCCGGTGTCCCGGCGGCCCCGTTGCGCGGGCGGGAGGCGGCGGCGCGCGCGGCCCAGGCCTGCAGCGAGCGCGGCTCCGGCGTGCCGCGGCGGAGCGCCGCGATCGCCTCCGCTGCGGCGAACGCGCCGGCGACGGTCGCCACATAGGGGACGCGGTGCTCGAGCGCGCCGCGCCGGATCGCGACCCCGTCCCGGTGCGCGCGAGCGCCGGTCGCCGTGTTGATGACGAGCTGGATCTCCCCGTTGACCATCAGGTCCACCGTGTTGGGCCGCCCCTCGGAGACCTTGCGGACGACGCGCGCCGCGATGCCGTCGCGGGCCAGCGTCGCCGCCGTTCCCTGGGTGGCGAGGAGCGTCAGGCCGAGTTCCTCGAGCCGGGCCGCGAGCGCGGTGGCGCGCGGTTTGTCGGCGTCCGCAACCGAAAGGAACGCAGCCCCCGCCAGCGGCAGGCCGAGACCTGCGGCGAGAGCGGCCTTGGCGTACGCCTCGCCGAAGCTGTCCGCCATCCCCATGACCTCGCCGGTCGAGCGCATCTCCGGGCCGGGGAGCGGGTCAACCCCCGGGAAGCGGTCGAACGGGAACACCGGCATCTTGACCGCGACCCCGAGCGGCGCGCCGTCGGCCACGGCGAGCTCGACCAGGCGCGCGCCGCACGCGACCTGGGCCGCCAGCGACGCCCACGCCACGCCGGTGGCCTTCGAGATGAACGGCACCGTGCGCGACGCGCGCGGGTTGGCCTCGAGCACGTAGACGAGACCGTCGCGCACCGCGAGCTGCAGGTTGAGCAGGCCGATCACGCCGAGCTCGCGGGCAAGCAGGCGCGCGATGCGGCGAACCTCGGCGGTGATCTCGAGCGGGAGCGAGACGCTTGGGAACACGCACGACGAGTCCCCCGAGTGGATCCCCGCTTCCTCGATGTGCTCGAGCACGCCGCAGATCACGACGTCGCGGCCGTCGCAGAGCGCGTCCACGTCGATCTCAACGGCGCGTTCGAGGAAGCGGTCGATGAGCACAGGGTGTTCCGGCGCGGCCCGCACCTCGCGCTTCCAGTAGTTCCCGAGGTCGGCCTCGCGGTAGACCGCCTCCATCCCCCGGCCGCCGAGGACGTACGACGGCCGCACCAGCACCGGGTACCCGAGCCGAGCCGCGGCGCTCTTCGCCTCCTCGAGGGTGATCACGGCCTCGCACTGGGGCTGGCGGAGACCGAGCCGCCGGATCACCTCGGAGAAACGCTCGCGGTCCTCGGCCAGGTCGATCGCCCCAGGGGGCGTGCCCAGGATCGCCACGCCCGCCTCGGCGAGCGCAGCCGCGAGCTTGAGCGGCGTCTGCCCACCGAACTGCGCCACGGCCCCCTCGGCGTTCTCGCGGGCGACCACGTCGAGCACCTCTTCGAGCGTGAGCGGCTCGAAGTACAGGCGGTCGGCCGCGTCCCAGTCGGTGGACACCGTCTCCGGGTTGCAGTTGACCATCACCGCCTCGCGCCCGCGCGCCCGCAGCCCGGCGATCGCCTGCACGCAGCAGGCGTCGAACTCAATCCCCTGCCCGATGCGCACCGGGCCGGACCCCAGGATCACGACGGCGGGCCGCCGCCGCGGGGGCACCTCGTCGAGGGTCCCGAAGCCGCCGTACAGGTACGGGGTGGCGGCCGCGAACTCGCCGGCGCAGGTGTCCACCTTGCGGTACCGCCGCACGATCCCCGCCTGGCGCCGCCGCTCGCGCACGCTCGCTTCCGGCTCGCCGAGCAGCACGGCGAGGTCGGCGTCGCCGAAGCCCAGCTTCTTTGCCGCCGCCAGCGTCTCGGCGTCGGCCCCGCCGCGCCCGGCGATCAGTTGCTCCGCCGCCACGAGGCCGGCGATCCGACCGACGAACCAGGGGTCCCAGCGCGACAGCTCCGCCACCGCGCTGACCGCCCAGCCGCGCCGCAGCCCTTCGGCCGCCGCCCACAGGCGGTCGGGGTTGGCCGTGCCGACGCGCGCCGCCAACGCGTCGTCGTCGAGCCCGGCCACCGCCGGCGGCGCGGCGAGGCCGGCCCGCCCCTGCTCGAGCGACCGCACCGCCTTCAGTAGCGCCTCCTCGAAGCCCGCCCCGATCGCCATCACCTCGCCCACCGACTTCATCGAGGTGCCGAGGGTGTCGGCCGCCCCAGGGAACTTCTCGAACGCGAAGCGCGGGATCTTCACCACCACGTAGTCGAGCGCCGGCTCGAACGAGGCCGGCGTCGAACCGGTGATCGCGTTGGTGATCTCGTCGAGGCGGTAGCCGAGCGCGAGCTTGGCGGCGATGCGCGCGATCGGGAACCCGGTCGCCTTGGACGCGAGCGCCGAGGAGCGCGAGACCCGGGGGTTCATCTCGATGACGGCCCACTCCCCGGTCCCGGGGTGGACCGCAAACTGGACGTTGGCGCCGCCGGTCTCGACCCCGACCGTGCGCAGGCAGGTCGCGGCGGCGTCGCGGAGCACCTGATACTCCTTGTCGGTCAGGGTGAGCGCCGGTGCAACCGTGATCGAGTCGCCGGTGTGCACGCCCATCGCGTCGAGGTTCTCGATCGAGCAGACAACGACCACCGTGTCGGCGGCGTCGCGCATCACCTCGAGCTCGAACTCCTTCCACCCCTCGACCGACCGTTCGACCAGCACCTCGCCGACCGGGCTGGCGGCGAGCGCGGCCGCGATCGCCGCCTTGTACTCCTCGCGGTTGTACACCATCGCCGTGCCGGTGCCTCCGAGCGTGAACGAGGGGCGCAGGATCGCCGGGAACCCGACCACCTCGGCGGCCTCGTTGGCTCGCCCGAGCGAGGCCACGGTCACAGACGGGAGCACCGGCAGCCCCGCCCGCCGCATCGCCTCGCGAAAGCGCTCGCGGTCCTCCGCCGTGCGGATCGCGTCCACGCTGGCGCCCAGCAGGCGCACGCCGAGGCGGTCCAGGGCACCGGAGGCGGCGAGCTCCACCGCCACGTTGAGCGCGGTCTGGCCGCCGAGCGTCGGCAGGAGCGAGTCGCACCCTTCCTTTTCGAGGATCGCCGCGACGACCTCCGCGGTGATCGGCTCGACGTAGGTCGCGTCGGCGCGCTCCGGGTCGGTCATGATCGTCGCCGGGTTGGAGTTGACGAGCACGACCCGCAGCCCTTCCTCCCGCAGCGCTTGCACCCCCTGCACGCCGGAGTAGTCGAACTCACACGCCTGCCCGATGCGGATCGGGCCCGCCCCGAGCACGCACACGCTCTCCACGTCGTCGCGGCGCGGCATCAGGCCCCCCCCCGCATCGGGGACCGGGGTCCGGGGTCCGGGGTCCGGGCACAGTGAAACAGCCAGTCATGCCACCGGCTAGGGGCGGGGCTTGCCCCCGCCCGCACCGGGCGGCCGCAAGGACCGCCCCTACACCCTGCACGAGGCAGGCCGCCCACGCGAGCCCACCTCACGCTTGCCTCCCGCAACGCGCGACGAAGCGCGCAAAGACCCCGAGGGCGTCGTGCGGCCCGGGGCCGGCCTCGGGGTGGAATTGGATCCCTTCGGCCCGCAGATCGTCCGCGCGGATCCCCTCCACCGAGCCGTCGGTGAGGTTGGTCATCGACACCCGCACGCCCGCCGGCAGCGAGGCCGGCTCGACCGCGTAGTTGTGGTTTTGCGAGGTGATCCACACCGCGCCGCTCGAGGTGTCCCGCACCGGGTGGTTGGCGCCGTGGTGCCCGAACGGGAGCTTGTACGTCGAGCCGCCGAGCGCCCGCGCCAGGAGCTGGTGGCCCAGGCAGATGCCGAGCGCCGGCAGGCGGCCCAGGAGCGCCGCCAGCGTATCCGCAACGCCAGCGACAGCGGCCGGGTCACCCGGGCCGTTGGAAACAACCACGCCCCCGGGCGACAGGGCGAGAACCGCATCGGCGCCGGTATCCGGCGGCACGACGACGACCTCCGCGCCGGCGCCGACGAGCTGCCGGAAGATCGACCTCTTGGCACCGCAGTCGATCACGACGACGCGGGGTCCGGGGTCCGGGGTCCGGGATCCGAGAAGATCGACACCGTTGGGCGATGCGGTGGGGGCGCGCCACGGGGCTTCCCGCCAGGTGAACGCCTCGGTGCACGCCACCTCGCGGGTGAGGTCGCAGCCGTCGGTCCCGCGCGCCGCTGCGACCAGCGCGGCCATCTCGTCCGGCGACGGCTCGCGCCCGCACACCAGCACGCCCGGGAGCGCACCCTTTTCGCGCAACCGGAGCACGAGCGCGCGGGTGTCGAACCCCCACGCCACCGGCACGCCCTGCGCGTCGAGGCTGGCAAGCAGCCCTCCGGCCGAGCGCCAGTTCGACGGCACCAGCGACAGGTCGGGCACGATCAGCCCCTCGGCCCACACCCGGCCCGACTCGCGGTCGTCCTCGTTGACGCCGACGTTGCCGACGTGGGGCGCCGTCAGGACCAGGATCTGCCCCCGGTACGACGGGTCGGTAAGCATCTCCTGGTAGCCGAACATCGAGGTGTTGAAGACGACCTCGCCCGAGGCCGTTCCGCCCCCTCCCGCCGCATACCCCGCGAGAACCGTGCCGTCGGCGAGCCCGAGCCACGCGCGCCGCGGAGAGGCGAGAAGGGCCGGGAGCAGCGACCTGTCCATTGAGGCGCGAGGGTAGACGATCCGGGGCCCGCCCACAATCGGCGCTCCCGGCCGCGACGCCGCCGCCGAGCCCGCCGCTGACCTCGCCCCCCTTCGACCCGAGGCGGACCGCCGCCGGCCGGCGTTCGCAGCCGTCACGACGGGGACGATGTCGCCGTAGCCCCGCCGCGCGATTCGCACCACCCGTCGCGCCCGCTCCGCCACGCTCACGTCTCCTGCGCCCGGCGGTACGCCTCCCGGAACGGCAGCCCCAACTCGACCACCATCCGGTACGCTCGCTCGGCCGCCCGCAGGGAGGGGTCGACCGCGCCGCGCATCCGCGCCTCGTCGAACTCGATCCCCGGGAGGGCGTGGGCCAGGAGGCGGGCGCTGGCGCTCACCGAGTCGAACCCGCGGAAAAGCGGCTTCTTGATGAGCTGGAGATCGCGGTGGTAGCCGGAGGGCATCTTCGCGGTGACGGCCAGCAGCTCCGCCAGCGCCGCGGCCGCCTCGCCGGTGCGTCCGCGCACAAGTTCGAACAGGTCGGGGTTGCGTTTCTGCGGCAGCATCGAGGACCCCGTCGTGAGCGCAGCCGGGAGCCTCACGAAGCCGAACTCCGCGGTCGCGAACAGGCAGAGGTCGGCGGCCAGCCGGCCGAGGTCCTGCGCCAGCAGCGCGGCCTCGAACAGCGCACCAGCCTCGGCCTTGCCGCGCGAGAGCTGGACCGCGGTGACCGGTTCGTGCGCGGCGGCGAACCCCAGCGCCCGCGTCGTCAGCGAGCGGTCGAGAGCCAGCACCGGGACGCCGTAGCCGGCGGCCGAACCGAGCGGGTTGAGGTCAGCGCGGCGCCGCGCCGCCGCGAGGCCGGTCGCATCGTCGCGAAGTTCGGCGGCGAACGCCCCGGCCCAGCCGCCGAGCGTCGTCGGCATCGCCCGCTGCATGTGCGTGTAGCCCGGCATGACCAGGGCGCCCCGGCTCTGGGCGATCGCGTCGAGCGCGGCCGCCACGCCTTCCGCCTCGCCGGCGAGCGCCGCCAGCTCGCCCTTCAGCCACAACCGCAGCGCGGCCAGCACCTGGTCGTTGCGCGAGCGGCCCAGGTGGATGCGCCGGCCCGCCTCCCCCACCGCGGCCGTCAGGCGGTTCTCCAGGGCGGTGTGGCAGTCCTCCTCTTCGAGCGCAACCCGCCACTCGCCGCGCGCGTGAGCCGCGCCGATCGCCAGGAGCGCGCGCTGCACGGCCGCGTGGTCGGCCTGGCTCAGGTACCCGGCGGCACACAGCATCTCGGCGTGGGCCGCGGAGGCCCTCACGTCGTGCGCGACCAGCCGGTCGTCGAGGGCGTGGTCCTCGCCGGCGGTGAACTCGAGCACGAGCCGGTCGAGCGGTTCGTTGCGGTCCCACAGCCTCGTCATGCGGCCCTCCCCTCGCCTAGGAAGGAGCGGCACCCGAGCACCAGCCGCTCGTAGAAGCGCGCGCCCTCCAGCACTTCTTCCTCGAGCACGAACTCGTCGGGGGTGTGCGAGCGCTCGCTGCGGCCCGGCCCCACCTTGATCCCCGGGATCCCGGTGAAGAACACCAGGTCCGATAGGCCACGGGAGCCGAACGTGCCCGCCCCCGGGCGGGCCGCGAGCGCCGCCCGGACGAGCGGGTGGTCCTCCGCGATCTCGTACGGGCGCAGCCTGGCGCTCAGCACGCGCAGCTCGCCCGACGCGGCCGCCTGCAGCCGGGCCGCGATCTCGTCCGGCGCCAGGTCCGGGTTGGTGCGCACGTCGAGCACGCACGACGCCTCGGCCGGGATCATGTTGCGCGCCATGCCGCCCCTGGCCATCGTGGGCTCGAGCGTGACCGGCCCGAGCCTGGGGTGCGCCGGGCCGAGGTCCACCGCGTCGAGGGCGACGAGGTCGCGCGCGAGCGTGCGCAAGGCGTTCGGCGCGCCGAGCGCGCGGCCGTGGGCGGCGTGGCACGCCCGCCCCGCGGCGACCAGCTCGAGCACCAGGAGTCCCTTCTGCGACGTCGCGACCTCGAGGTCGGTGGGCTCGCCCACGACCACGGCGGCCGGCCGCAGGCCGCGCCGCGCCAGCTCGGGGACGAGTCGCTCGGTTCCCTTGCCGCCGACCTCCTCCTCCGCAGCGAGCGCGAGCAGGACGCGCACTCCGAGTTCGTCGCCGCGCCCCGTCAGGCGCAGGAACGCCGCGGTCATCGCCGCCGCGGCCCCCTTCGCGTCGTTGCTCCCGAGACCGTAGACGCGGCCGCCATCGACGGCCGGCTGGTGCGGCGGCCGCGTCCACGCCGGGGACGCCGGTACCGTGTCGAGATGGGAGTTAAGGCAGACGACCGGCCCGCGGCCGGCGACGGCGAACACGCTGTTGCCGAACCGGTGGGCCCCGACGTTGCGCGCGGCGAGGAACTCCACCACGAAGTCCGCGAGCGGCCCCTCCTCGCCCGACAGCGACGGGATCGCGACCATTTCGCGGTGGAGTGCGAGGAGTTCGGCGTCGGTCACGGCGCGGCCTCCCCCGCGCCGGCCCGCGGTGCGCCCGACTGCTCGGCCGCGGGCAGCTCGGCAAGGTCGCGCACGATGAGCGTCCCCGCCCCCTCGTTGGTGAACACCTCCATGAGCAGGGCAAGCTTGGGCTGGAACCCGACGACGTGCACCCGCCGCACGCCGCCGGCGAGCGCGGCGCGCGCCGCGTTGACCTTGGGGAGTATCCCCCCGGCCAGGGCGCCGCGCGCTTCCATTATCGCCAGAGCCTTGAGGTCGGCGCAGCTGATCATCGAGGCCTTGTCCGCCCGGTCCTCGAGGATCCCGGGGGTCTCGGTGAGGAAGAGCAGCTTCTCGGCGTCGAGGGCGCAGGCGATCGTCGCGGCCACCGTGTCGGCGTTGACGTTGAGCACGCGCCCGTCGTCGTCGGCGGCGAGCGGGCTGACGACCGGCACGTAGCCGGTGTTGAGCAGGGCGACCAGAACGGCGGCGTCCACGCCGGTGATGTCACCGACCTCGCCGAAGTCCACGACCTCGCGTGTGCCACCGTCCTCGACCTCGACCGGAGGCCGGCGCGTCGCCCGCACGAGAGCGGCGTCCACGCCCGAAACCCCGACCGCCGGGAGATGGACCGCGCGGCAGGCGGCCAGCACCGCGGTGTTCACGGTGCCGTTGAGCGTCATGACCACGGTTTCGAGCGCCTGCGGGGGCGTGACCCGCCGTCCGCCGACGAACCGCGTCTCGATCCCGAGGCGCCCGGCGAGCGCCGTGGACTGTGGCCCGCCGCCGTGCACGAGCACGACCCTGATGCCGACCTCGCGCAGGACGTTGACCTGCTCGGCGAGCCGCCGCAGGACGGCCGCGTCCGTGCTCGCCGCGCCGCCCAGCTTGATCACGAACACGCGCCCCTTGTACAGCCTGATGTACGGCAGCGCCCGGGTGAGCCCCGCCATTGCCGCCTCGCGGTCGTAGGGACCGGTCATGCGCCCTCCTTGGTCAGCATCTCGAGCAGCAGCGCCTTCTGGGCGTGCAGGCGGTTGCCGGCCTGGCGGACGACGACGCTCCGCGGCCCGTCGAGCACCTCGTCCGTCACCTTCACGTTGCGCCGCACCGGCAGGCAGTGCATGAAGCGGGCGCCCGGCCCCGCCGGCCGGTACCACGCCTCCGAGACGCACCAGTCGCGCAAGCCGGCGCGCAGCGGGGCCTCGTCGGCGGGCCGGCCGTAGAACGCCGGCGCCGCCCACGACTTCGCGTAGACGACGTGCGCGCCCACCATTGCGGCCTCGCGGTCGGAGGTCTCTTCGACGCGGCCGCCGCGGCGCGCCGCCCAGGCGCGGGCGCGCGCCATGATCGGCTGCGGCAGCGCGTAGCCCTCGGGTCTGAGAACTGTCACCTGCATCCCCCGCCGCGCCGCCATCGCCAGGGCGGACGCCGCCACCGCGTACGGCAGCGGCCGCGGGTGGTAGGCCCACGACAGCACGAAACGGCCGCCCTGCCGCGGGATCTCCAGGTCGTCCAGCGTCTTCCAGTCGGCCAGCACCTGGCACGGGTGCGAAACGGCCGACTCCAGGTTGACGAACGGTACCGGCGAGAGCGCGGCCATCGTGCGGATCACGCCGTCGGCGAGGTCCTCCTCGAGGTCCTTCCCACGCGCGAAGCAACGCACGGCGAGTGCGTCGGCGTACTGGGCGAGCACCGGGACCGCGTCGCGCACGTGCTCGGCGGCGTCGCCGTCCATCACGACGCCGTCGCGGGTCTCGAGCTGCCAGGAGCCCTGGCCCGGCGCGATCACGAACGAGGCACCCCCGAGCTGGGCGACGCCGGCCTGCATCGAGGCCAGCGTCCGCAGCGACGGGTTCATGAACAGGAGCGCCACGACGCGGCCGCGCAGCGCGTCGGAAAGCGGTCGGCGTTCCAGCTCGCCGGCGCGCGCGAGCACCGCTTCGAGGCGGTCGTCGGCGAGGTCGTCGAGGTCGAGGAAGCTCTTCATGGTTGCATCTCCTTCAGCGCCGCGACCAGCTCGTCGACGTGCGCATCCTCCAGGATCAGCGGGGGCAGCAGACGGACGACGTGGGGGTCGGCGCTGCCGCCGGCGAGGATCCCCTTCCCGCGCAGGCGGGCGAGCACGTCCTTGGCGGGGGAAACGGTGCGCAGGCCGAGCAGGAACCCCATCCCCTGCACCGCCGTGACCGGGCCGACAAGGCACTCGCTGCGGAGCCGGGCCGACAGCCGTCGGACCCGGGCGAGTAGGCCCTCCGCCTCGATCGTCGCGATCACCGCCTCCACCAGCGCCATCGCCAGCGGCCCGCCGCCGAACGTCGTGCCGAGGTCGCCCTTCCTGATCCCGGCCGCCAGCGCCTCGCCAACGAGCACTGCGCCCACCGGGAAACCGCCGCCGAGCCCCTTCGCGGTCGTCAGCACGTCGGGGAGGATGCCGTGCGCCTGCGCCGCGAACGGGTGCCCCGTCCGCCCCATCCCGCACTGCACCTCGTCGAAGATGAGGATGGCGCCGGCGGCGGCCGTGGCCGTCCGCGCCGTCTCGAGGAAGGCGCGCGAGAGCGCGCGGGCGCCGGCCACGCCCTGGACCGGCTCGAGGATCACGGCCGCCACCTCGCTCGTGATGGCCCGTTCCAGTGCCGCCGCGTCGTCGAACGGCACCCACGTCACGGCAAACGGTTCGACGGGGAACCCGTACCAGCGCTCGTGGCCCGCGGTCACCGCGCCGGCGGCCGCGGTGCGGCCGTGGAACGCCCCTTCCACCGCGACGACGCGCGGCCGCCCGGTGGCGAGGAACGCGATGCGCAGGGCGTTCTCGTTCGCCTCTGCGCCGGAGTTGACGAAGAACGCGCGGGAGAGCCCCGGCGGGCCGAAGCGCACGAGGCTCGCGGCGGCGCGCTCGCGCACGTCCAGGGGCACGATGTTGGACTGGAAGAACAGCGTCCGCGCCTGGCGGTCGAGCGCCGCGACCAGCGCCGGGTGCCCGTACCCGAGGAGGGCGACCGCGTGCCCGCCGTAGAAGTCGAGGTAGCGCTCGCCCGCCGCCGTGAACAGGTGCGCCCCTTCGCCCCGCACCGGCCGGAGCGCAACCTGCTCGACGACGTCGAGGAGCGCCGAGGACGAGAGGTCCGTCGTTCGTGCCACGTTGCCCTCCATGGCTCAGTGCCAGCCGATCCCCGCGAGCCTGAGACCCGCGTCCTCCTCGAGGCCGAGGAGCCGGTTCATCCACTGCACGCCGCCGCCGGCAGCGCCTTTGACCAGGTTGTCGATCACCGAGGTGACGACCGCGGTGCGGCTGCGCGCCGCGACCCCGAGGCGGCAGGCGTTGGTGCCCACGACCTCGTTGAGCCGCGGTGGGGCGGTGGTGACGCGCACGAACGGGGCGCCGCGGTAGAACTCCGCGACCGCCGCGGCGAGCGCCGCCGCCGGCATCGGCTCGACGAGCTGCAGCCGCAGCGTCGCGTGGATCCCGCGCACGAACGGCCCCGAGTGCGGCACGAACTCCACCTCCGGTTCCACGCCGCCGCAGGCGGGCGCCAAGAGCTGCCGCATCTCCGCCTCGTGGCGGTGCGCGAGCGGCGAGTAGGCGTAGAGGTTCCCGCTCCGCTCCGGGTGGTGGGTCCCCGCACCCGGCGTGCGCCCGCTCCCCGAGCTGCCCGTCACCGCCGAGACGAAGACGCCGCCCGAGGCGAGGCCGAGCGCGTACAGCGGGTAGGCGGCCAGCAGGACCGCGGTGGTGAAGCACCCCGGCTGCGCCGCGTGCCCCGGCGGCCGCCCCTGGTGGTGCTCCGGGACGGCGCATAGGAACGCGCCGGCCCGCTCCGGGGCGCCGTGGGCCTGGCCGTAGATCCGTGCGAAGCGCTCGGGGTCGGCGAAGCGGAAATCCGCCGAAAGGTCCACCGCGTGCGCCTCGGCGCCCGCGGCCTCCGCCGCGGCGAGCACGGAGTCGAGCAGCGCGGCCGTGGTCCCGTGCGGCGTCGCGGCGAAGATCGCGACCAGCCCGCCGCGGGGGGTGTACGAGGCCACCGCGTCCGCCGCCTCGAAGCGTAGCTCCGCCGGCAGCACCCCGGCCAGGTGTGGGAAGCACGCCGTCACCGAGGCGCCGGCCTGGCTCGTCGAGACCACGGCTGCGATCCGCAGGTGCGGGTGGCCGGCCAGGAGCCGGAGCAGCTCGCCGGCCA
This sequence comes from Acidobacteriota bacterium, assembly GCA_003133645.1. Taxonomy (GTDB): domain Bacteria; phylum Acidobacteriota; class Thermoanaerobaculia; order Thermoanaerobaculales; family Thermoanaerobaculaceae; genus RBG-13-68-16. The sequence continues at coordinate 34,311 of PKYI01000053.1, forward strand.
CATACCCGGTCCCGCCCAGGATCACGACCGGAACCGGCGCCGGCTCAGGCATCCGTATCTCCGTTCGTCACCGGGGAGAGGCCCAGCTTCGCCATCACCAGCGCGGCAAGCTCGGCCGGGTTCGTGCGGGCGTTGATCCCCGGCACGCCGGTCTCGCGCTCGGTCAGCACCGTCCCGGCGACGTTGTCCGTCGCGGGCCCGGTCAACACCGCGGCCGCGAGTCCGTAGCGGTCCCGCAGGAGTTGCACGCCGCCCCACGCCGCGACCGGGTCGTTGGCGGCGAGCACCAGCACGCCGAAGCTCGCCGCGAGCGCCGCGTCGGCGAGGATCGCGTCCACGCCGTACAGGCCGAGCAGCCCGTCCCCGAGTTCGAGCACGATCACGTCCGGTGCGTCGGCCGCGAGGTGCGTGAGGATCGTCCGCGCCACCCGTGGGGCCACACCGGCCGTGGTGGTCACCACGCCGAGGTCCGTGAAGATAAGGGTGTGACGCGCCCCGGCATCCTCCATCGCGAGGATGTCGCGCCGGAGCGACACGCCGGTGGCCTTGCCCGCGGCCACCTTGAGCCCGCGATGCGCGAACGCCTGGATGAGCGAGCAGGCCGCCTGCGTCTTGCCGGCGTTCATGCACGTCCCGACGATCGCCACCACCGGGACGCCGCCGAGGTCGAGGCGGTCCTCAAGCGGCAGGGCGCCCTGCGCGATGTGCGCCGGGAGGCCGACCCGCTCGCCGAGGTACGGGAAGTGCAGGACCTGGCCGAGGACCTCGACCACGAACGGGTTGCCGAGGTCCGGGTTGACGCCGTCGCACACGCCGATCACCCCGCCCAGATTCAGGAGGTTGAGGCGGTCCCCGACCTCGACGCGCTGCGGCAGGTACCCCGAGTAGCCGAACAGCGCCTTGCGGTGGCCAAGCGCACCGGCGACCACGTCGCCCGGCTTGACCAGCGAGAATCGGCCGGAGGGCAGCTCGAGCTGGTTGTAGGTGCTCTTCGCGTTCTCCACCCGCACCGCGACCACGCCGCCCTCGACCGCGGGGATCTCCCCGCCGAGCCGGACCTCGCGCGAGAGGCGGCAGGTCGCGGTCACCGAGCCGATCTTGTCGAGGAGCACCTTCTTCATGGCTGCCCCCCGCCGGCGCGGGCGTGCAAAATCCCGGGGAGCGCCAGCATGCGGGAGAACCCGCGCGCGTCCGCCGCGGTCCACTCCCCCGCCGCCTCGCCGTAGACCGCGCACGAGGCGGCCTTGAGCGAGTAGGGCGAGGCGACGCCCTCCACGAACGCCGACCCCGGCCGCAGCAACACGCGCACCTCCCCGGTGACGCGGAGCTGCGAGCGCCCGAACAGCGCCTCGATGTCGCGGCACGCCGGCTCGAGGAACTGCCCCTCGTGGACCAGATCGCCATACACCGCCGCGAGGCCGTCTTTCACCCGCTGCTGCCGCGCGGTCAACGTCAGCTTCTCGAGCTCGCGGTGGGCGGCGATGAGCAGGACCGCGGCCGGCGCCTCGAACGCCACCCGGCCCTTGAGCCCGATGATCGTGTCGCCGAGGTGGATCCCGCGCCCAATGCCGAACGCGCCGCCGAGCAGGTTGAGGCTTTCCACCAGCTCGACTGGCGCTATCGCGACGCCGTCCAGCGCGGCCGGCACTCCGGCCGCGAATGAGACCGCGTGCGACTCAGCAGCCCGCGTGTTCGCGAACGCGCCGCGGGTGAGGACCCACGCTTCCTCGGGCAGCGGCGCCACCGTGTCGGCGGTCTCGCGGCCGCCGATCGTGCACCCCCACAGGCCCGAGTTGACCGAGTACGCGGCGCGCTGGGCCGGCCATTCGACCCCGCGTTCCGCCAGGAACGCCACCTCGTACGCCCGCGAGAACCCCTCGTCGCGGACCGGGGCGATGATCTCGAGCTCGGGCGCCAGGGTCCGCAGCGCGACCTCGAAGCGCACCTGGTCGTTGCCGGCCGCGGTGCAGCCGTGCGCGACCGCCTCGGCCTCGGCCTCACGGGCGGTCTCGGCGACGAGGCGCGCCTGCAGGGAGCGCTCGGCGCCGACGCATAGCGGGTACACCTGGCCGCGCAGCACGTTGCCGGCGATCAGGTGGCGGAGGGTCTCGTCGAAGTACCGCGCCCGCGCGTCGATCAGCACGTGTCGCTCCGCCCCCAGGGCGAGGGCGCGGGCCTCGATGGCGGCGCGGTCGGCGGACGACATCCCGCCCGTGTCGACGGTCACGGTCGTCACCGCCGCGCCGTAGCGCTCGGCCAGCCAAGGGACGCAGAACGAGGTATCGAGCCCGCCCGAGAACGCCAGCACGATCCGCTTAGGCATGCACGGCCTCCTTCACGAGCGCCGCCAGCTTCGCCTCGACGCGGGCTTGCTGGCGCCGCCCCGCGGTGGCGACGAAGAAGGTGTCGTCCCCGGCCACGGTCCCGGCCACCTCCGGCCAGGAGGCGCGGTCGAGCGCGAGGGCCACGAGCGCGGCGATCCCCGGCGGGGTCTTCACGACCAGGAGGTAGGGTCCGGCGGCGGCGACGCCCTTCACGAACCCGGCGGCTTCGGCGAGCTCCGAGGCGACCGGCGCGGCGCCGCCGAGCGCGTCGCCGGCGACGTAGCGGCCGTTCACCCGGACAGCGCCGATCTCCTGCAGGTCGCGGGAGACGCTCGACTGCGTGACCGTGAACCCCCGCGCGGTCAGCAGCTCGACGAGCTCCGCCTGGCTGTGGACCTCCTCGTGGTGCAGGAGCTCCTCGATCACGGCCTGACGCTGCTGCCAGCTCTCCACCTTGCTCGGCATAGTTGAACCTCCGCGGTCCGTCCGCCCCTCCCCCTCCGGGCGGAATACGATATGCGCACAATCATATTTCAATGCGCATAACGATGCAAGCCTCCGTCACCACCGCCGCTGCATTCATGAAGTCTTCAGCGTGCCTCGGTAAAATCTCAGCGCCTTGCCCGCTCAACGCGACGGATGGGGCGCGCCCGCGGAGGACCACGAGATGACCGGACCTGAGAGATCGACGCGTCACACCTGGTGGCGCCTCGCCGCCCTCGTCCTGGCGGCGGTGCTGGCCATCCCCGCGGTCGCGGCGGGTGGCGGCGCCGCACCTCACGCACAGACGCCGAGCCTGGCCGTGATCGTCGTCGTCGACGGCCTCTCGTGGGCGCGCTTCGAGCAGTACCGCGTCGACGGGCCGCGGATCGCGGTCGGGTTCGTCCAGCGCCTCAACCGCCTTCTCGACGAAACCCTGGGCCTCGACCCGGCGAGCCGCCCGGTCGCGGCGGTCGAGGGGTGGGCTCTCTACTACACCCCGGCCGCTCGCCCTGCGCACCGTGGCCGGCCAGAACGGGCCGGCGGGTCGGCCCGTCGCACCCCGCGACGTGGACGCCGCGTTGCCCAAAGTGCTCTCGACCCTGTTCGCGGAGGAGTTCGCCGGCGTTGACCTCGCCTCGCAGGCCGACTCGTGGCCCGCGAGCGACCCGATGACTGAGTTCGTCCGCAACGACTTCGACCCGGCGCGCTCGGGCGACGCCACCCTGATCCCGAAGCCCGGCGTCCTCATGCACTGGGATCCGGGCCGGGGCACCGGCCACGGCTCGCCGTACGAGCCCGACACGCACGTGCCGCTGGTTTTCCTCGGCGGCCCGTTCGCGCCCGGCCGGATCGCGGCCGACACGACCCCGTACGACCTCGCGCCGACGCTCGCGGCGCTGTTGGCCGTGAAGATGCCGGCCGCCACGAGCCGCGCCCTCGTCCCGCCGCCTCCCCCCGAGATGCCGGCTCAGAGCCGCCCGAAGTAGACCTGCGTGTCGTAGGCGAACGCGACCGTGCCGCGCTCGTTGTGCAGGTCGAACACCGAGCGCAGCGCCGCGAGCATCGGGGCGTGATTCGGGTGTCCTGGCGCCGGCGCGTACGAGGAGGACAGCAGCCGGCCTTCGAGCGCCTCGTCGTCGAACACCTGCCGGTTGGGGAACACCCGCACCTGGAACGCCGCGGGACTGAAGAACTCCGCGATCACCGCGTCGGTGACGTTCGCATGGTCCACCCGCTCGTAGTCCGTCGCGTACTCCAGCAGCAGCCGTTCGTACGCCACGGCAAAGGCATTTGCGTCCTTGCGGCGCAGGTTCCAGAGCAGGACCACCCACCCGCCCGGCTTGAGGATGCGGGCAAACTCGGCCCGCGCGCGCGGCCGGTCGAACCAGTGGAACGCCTGCGCCGCCGTGATGAGATCCACGCTGGCGGCGGGGAGTGTCGTCGCCTCGGCGCGAGCGTCCACGCTGACGAAACCCGGATACGAGGCGAGCGCCCGCTCCCCCTCCGCGCGCATCTCCGCGTTCGGTTCGACGCCGAACACCCTGCAACCGCGGGCGAGGAGCATTCCGGCGAGGATCCCCGTCCCGGAGCCGAGGTCGGCAACAATCGATCCCGGCGCCAGGCCGCACTCGCCTTCGAGGAGTGTCACGACCCCGTCGGGGTAGCCGGGCCGGTGCCGAGCGTACAGCTCCGCGCGCCCCTTGAACCGCCGGGTCGGGTCGAAGAAGCCCCGGCTTCCGTTGCGGCCGCCGTCCTGATCCATGGCCCGATTCTCGCCCAGTCGGTGCCGCGACTCAAGGCGGCGCGGCGCCGGCGGTTGCCGGCAGCGGCGCGGGCGTGCAAGATGGCGCCCGGAGGTTCACCGTGGTCCAAACACCCCCCTCGTTCCCGCTTCCCGCCCGCCCCAGCCTCGCAGGCATCGCGCCGGCCGCCGTCATGGCCCTTCTCCTGCTCCTCGCGGCCGGAACCGCCGCCGCGCAGACGGCTCCCGACGCGGCCGAGCAGGCGTTGCAGGCCAGGGTCGCGCGGATCCTCGCCGAGACGCCGCTCATCGACGGCCACAACGACCTCCCCGAGAACTACAAGGAACGGGTCAACGACCACCTCGACCAACTCGACATCGCGCGCGACACGAGCACGCTCGCGGAGCCCCTGCACACCGACATCCCCCGCCTCCGGCGCGGGGGTGTCGGCGGCCAGTTCTGGTCGGTGTTCGTACCCACCACGCTCGAGGGCCCGCCGGCCGCCGTTGCGGTCCTCGAGCAGATCGACCTCGTCCACCGCATGATCGCCCGCTACCCGGGGACGTTCGCCTTCGCCGCCACCGCCGCGGACGTCGAGCGCATCCACCGCTCGGGCAAGCTCGCCTGCCTGATCGGCATGGAGGGCGGCTACTCGATCGCCAACTCCCTCGCCGTGCTGCGCCAGGCGTACGCGTGCGGCGCGCGCTACATGACACTCACCCACTGGAAGTCGATCGACTGGGCCGACGCCGCGACCGACGTCCCCCGCCACGGCGGCCTCACGCGCTTCGGGCGCGAGGTCGTGCGCGAGATGAACCGCATGGGGATGCTCGTGGACCTTGCCCACGTGTCCGACAAGGTGATGCTCGGCGCGCTGGAGACGAGCCAGGCGCCGGTGATCTTCTCGCACTCCTCCGCGCGCGCGCTGTGCAACCACGCCCGCAACGTGCCCGACGACATCCTGCGCCGCGTCGCAACCAACCGCGGCATCGTAATGGTCAACTTCGCGCCGAGCTTCGTCTCCGAGGAGGCCCGCGTCGCCTCCGAGCCGCTGGAGGCGGAGTGGGCGCGCCTGGGCGCGCTCTACCCCAACGACCCGAAGCGCGTCGACTCCGAGCTGCGGGCGTTCTCCGCGCAGCATCCCGTCCCGGACGCCACGCTCGCCCAGGTCGCCGACCACATCGAGCACATCCGCGCGGTGGCCGGGATCGACCACGTCGGCATCGGCTCCGACTTCGACGGCATCGGCCGCACGCCCGTCGGCCTGGAGGACGTCTCCAAGTACCCCGCGCTGCTCGCCGAGCTGCTGCGCCGGGGCTGGACCGACGCCGACGTCAAGAAGGTCGCGGGCGGAAACATCCTGCGCGTGATGCGCGAGGTAGAGCGCGTCGCCGCTCGGCTGCAGACCGAGCGCCCCGCCTCGGACGCGCGCATCGAGGAGCTGGACGATCCGGCCGGCTCCCCCGACCACCAGGGGCCGGAAGGGTCGTCGTCCAGGTAGGAAGTCGCGCGCAGGCAACGAGGTTGCCCGGCGCGATGCGAAGCTGGGGAGGAACCGATGGGCCAGGCACAACCATCCACGCCCGCGCGGCGGCCACGCGCCCGGCAGGCCGGTGTCGTCACTGGGATCCTGCAACCCGGCCCCCTCGACGCGATCACCGACGTGGAGGGCGTTCTCGTCGGCCATACCACCGTGTCCGAAGGGGACGACGTCCGCACCGGGGTCACGGTGATTCATCCCCACCCCCGCAACGCCTTTCAGGAGAAGGTCCCTGCCGCCGTGGCCGTGGCCAACGGTTTCGGAAAGCTGGTGGGGAGCTCCCAGGTCGAGGAGCTGGGCGTCCTCGAAACCCCCATCGCTCTCACTGGGACGCTGAACGTCTGGCGGGTGGCGGACGCTCTGGCGGAGTGGGTCCTCGCGCTTCCGGGCAACGGCGACGTGCTCTCGGTCAACCCCGTGGTCGGCGAGTGCAACGACGGGTTCCTCTCGGATATCCGGCGCCGCCCAGTCGGCCGCGAGCACGTGTCGGCGGCACTCGACTCCGCCTCGAGCGGCGATGTCGCCGAGGGTTGTGTCGGCGCCGGCACCGGATGTTGCTGCCTCGGCTGGAAGGGCGGTATCGGGACCGCCTCCAGGAAACTGCCTCCCTCCCTCGGCGGTTGGACGGTGGGCGTCCTTGCCCAGACCAACTTCAATTTCGGGGGCGTTCTCACCGTCGCCGGCATCCCCGTCGGCGTGGAGCTCGGCCGTCACGGCTTCAAGGAGGAGCTCGCAAACCCTGAGAACGGCTCGTGCGTGGTCGTCGTCGCCACCGACGCCCCGCTCGACGCCCGCCAGCTCGGACGCGTGGCGAGGCGCGTCCCGATGGGGCTCGCACGCGCGGGCAGCTTCGCTTCGAACGGCAGCGGGGACTACGGGATCGCCTCCTCGACCAACCGGTCATGCACGGTGCGGCACGAAGCCCCGGGGCTGAGGCAAATCGAGCTGCTGCCCGACGAGGACCTCTCGCAGCTGTTCCTCGCGACGGTCGAGGCCACGGAGGAGGCGGTCCTCAACTCCCTCTTCGCGGCCACAACCACCCAGGGGTTCCAGGGGCACATTGTCGAGGCCCTTCCGATCGACCGGGTGGTCGAGATCCTGCGCCGCCACCGCATGCTCGAGCCCGAGGACCGTTAGAAACCCGGGGTCGAGAGCAACGCGCCGAAGCGCCGGAGCCGATCCCACCGGTCGGCAACCTCTCGTGCCGGCCTACCGCCGTTCGCCGCTGGATGCCTGTCCGCGACCCTTTTCCCATGACTCTCGACGGCCCTCCGGAAACCTGCGGACCCGGGACGTTCGAGGCCTCCTCACGCCGGTTCGAACGTCGCGACGAACTGCGCGAGCGACGCGGGTCGGTAGACGAAGCGCAAACCGCGGACCGACGATCGCTGTTGGAAGAGCTCAACGACCGCCTCCGCCGCGTAGTCGAGGTGGCTCTGGCTGTACACGCGGCGCGGGACCGCGAGGCGCAGCAAGTCGAGGTCGGGCCACTGCCATGCGCCCGTCGCGGGATCGTGACGTCCCTGCATCACGTTGCCCGTCTCCCAGGTGCGCACCCCGGAGTGCACGTACAGGGCGACCGAAAGCGACCACGCCGGGAGCTGCTCGTTCGGGAGGTGGGGGCAGAACGCGCGGCCGTTCACGTAGATCGCATGCGCGCCAAACGGCGTGACGACCGGCACGCCCGCCGCCGCCAACTGCTCGCCGAGGCGCCTGGTCGATGCGACGCGGTGCGCGAGGTAGCCCTCGTCGAGCATCTCCCCGAGGGCCACCGTCAGCGACTCGAGGTCGCGCCCGGCGAGGCCGCCCGCGCTCGGGATCCCCTCGCTCACCAGCAGGCGCGCTCGAATCGCCTCGGCCCAGGCGGGGTCGTCGAGCGTGATCAAGCCGCCGGTATTGCCTAAGGCGTCCTTCTTCAAGCTCATGAACACGCCGTCGGTGAGGGAGAACAGCTCCCTGGCGATCTCGCGCGGGGCTTTCTGGGCGTACCCCTGCTCGCGTAGCTTGACGAGATAGCAGTTCTCCGCGAAGCGGGCGGCGTCGAGCCAGAGCGGCACCCCGAAGCGGCGGCAGATCTCGCGGGCGGCGCGGACGTTGCCGAGGCTCACGGGCTGGCCGCCGCGGGAGTTGTCGGTGACGGTGAGAATCACCATTCGCGCCCGGGGGCCGGCCTCGGCGATGCCGGCCTCGAGGCGGCCGAGGTTGATGTCGCCCTTGAACGGGTGAGGGCTCGTCGGGTCGAGCGCCTCCGCGATCGGCAGGTCGCGGACCTCGGCGCCCTCCTCCTCGAGGTTCTCGCGAGTGGTGGCGAAGTGCGTGTTGGCGAAGACCACGTCGCCCGGCCGGATGACCGCGCGGGCGAGCAGATGCTCGGCGGCGCGCCCCTGGTGGCAGGGGATCACGAACGCGTGCCCGAACAACGCCTTCACCGCTTCCCGGAAGCGCTCGAAGCTGCGCGAGCCGGTGAACGACTCGTCCGAGTCGTGCATCGCGGACCACTGCCGCGTCGAGAGCGCCGAAACCCCGGAGTCGGTCACCAGATCGATCAGCACGTGCTCCGCGAGGAGAAGGAACGGGTTGTAGCCGGCCTCGCGGATGTACCGCTCGCGCTCCTCGCGCGTGGTCATGCGCAGCGGCTCCACGACGCGGCTGCGGTACGGCTCGATCACGGTCTTCACTCGGGGCCTCCCGGCGACGCGGCGGTCATCCCGCTTCGACCGGTTGGCCGGCCGCACGCCGCCGCCGAACGTACAGCGTCTTGTCCACCTCGGCAACCACCTCGCCGCCCTCGCCGAGCACCTGCGCCGTGAACACCGGCTCGGCCCGGCCGTTGGCGTCCGCCTCCCGGCGGATCGCCTCGACCCGCTCGTCGGGGACCTCGAACGTCGCGCGGACCGTGCCCCGGCCCGGCCGCAAAAACCGGATCGTGGCCGCCTTGTCCCACACCACGTACTCCGGGCCGAGGGCCGGGATCAGGATCAACATGAAGAACGGGTCGCACATCGCGTACAGCGAGCCGCCGAAGTGGGTGCCCACGTAGTTGCGGTTGAACACCGTCAACCTCATCCGCACCTCGAAAGCGCGGCGATCGGTGCCGGTTCGCCTGACCCTGATCCCCGCCCCGAGCAAAGGCGGGTACAGGTTGATGATCCTCAGCAGCCACTCGCGGTGAGTGCGCTTGACGCCAGTCGACTCGCCTCTCGTGCCGCCGTCCATGGACCGGATTGTCCCACCGCTCCGGCGGCCCGGCATCACGAGCCCTGCCGGGCCTCCGGCAGGAAGCGCGCGTCGAGGTCCGCCAGCACCGGGAACTCCCGCCGGTACGTCAGCAGCGCTTCGAGATCGAGGTCGGCCTCGAGTACGGCCACCGCGCCGCCGGCCTCGGCGATCACCTCGCCGCGGGGATCGAGGACCCGGCTGCGGCCCGAATACGCGGCGTTGGGGTCGCGCCCGCACCTGTTGACGCCGACGACGTACGCCTGGTTCTCGATCGCGCGCGCCGCCAGCAGCGCAAGCCAGTGCGCCTCGCGCGCGGCGGGCCAGTTCGCGATCACGACGAGGAGGTTCGCGCCGGCCCGGGTCGCGACCCGGAACACCTCCGGAAAGCGCAGGTCGTAGCAGACGAACGGGGCGACGGCGAAACCGCCCCACGCGAACGTGACGACCTCACCGCCGCGGGCGAACCGGCGGTCCTCCCCGGCGAACGAGAACGGGTGGATCTTGCTGTAGCGCGCGAGCTCGCCGCCATCGGGGCCGAACGCGACGGCCTGGTTGAGGCCCAGCGCGGCGGGCGGATCGCGCCGCACGACCCCGCCAACGAGGCAGACGCCCAGGCGCGCGGCGGTCGCCGCCATGAAGCGCTCGACGGGCCGATCCGGCGCCTGAGCGGTCGCGGCGAGGTTCATCGAGAACCCCGTCGCGAACATCTCCGGGAGGACGACGAGCGAGCCCCTCGGGGGCGGTGCCGCCTCCAGCAGCGCCGCCACGGCTCGGCAGTTGGTCTCCGTATCCTCCCACACGATGTCGACCTGGCAGGCAACGACGTGCAGCGCCATTCACCCTCCGACCACGGCCCTGATGCCGCGCACGAGGCAACCCAGCCCTTCGGCGACGGTCTCACACGTGAGTGCACCGTAGGCAACGCGCAGCGTGCATTCGGACGTGACTCCGAACGTCGAGCCCGGTATCGCCGCCACCCGGTACTCCCGCACCAGCCGCTCCACCAGCGCCATCGGATCGAGGCCCGTGCGAACCCGTACCAGGAGGTAGAACGCACCTTCGGCACGTGGTACCTCGCAGAGATCGGCGATCCCGGCGAGGGCGTCGAGTACCAGCCGGCGCACTCGGGTGGTCTCGACGAGCTGCTGCTCGCAGTACGCCTTCCCGACGCTCATCGCTCCCACTGCGGCGAACTGCGAGATCACCGGCGGGCAGATGAGGATCGTGTCCTGGATCTTGCAGACGGCGTCGAAGAGGTGCGCCGGAATCACCATGTACCCGATCCGCCAGCTCGCGAACCCGTAGGACTTCGAAAGCGAGAACAGCGAGATCGTGTGCCCGGCGGCGCCGGGCGCCGACGCCGGCGAGAAGTGGCGGGCGCCGTCGTAGACGAAGTACTCGTAGGCCTCGTCGTGCACGTGGTAGACGCCGCGCTCCCGGCACAGCGCGTTGATCGCGCGCAGCGCCGCCTCGGGGTACACCGCCCCGCTCGGGTTGTTGGGCGAGACCGTCACGACGGCGCGGGTGCGCGAGGTGATCGCGGCCTCAATGCGCGAGACCACCGGTTGGTATGCCGCGTCCGTCGGGACGACCACCGGCCGGCAGCCGGCGATCGTTACCGCCATGCGGTGGTTGAAGTAGTACGGCTCGAGCAGGATCACCTCGTCGCCGGGGTCGGTGATCGCGAGCACGGCGTTGGCGAACGCCATGTTGCCGCCCGCGGTCACCACGATGCGCGACTCGTCGGTCAACGCGATGGCGTTGTCGGCGGCGAGCTTGGCCGTGATCGCCTCGAGCAACGGGGGGATCCCCTCCACTAGGCCGTACTTGTGGTTTTCGGGATCGGCGGCGAAGCGTGCGACCGCCTCGAGCGCCTCGGGCGGCGGCGGGTAACCGACCACGCCCTGCCCCAGCGAGATCGTCCCGGGGTTGTCCCGGATCAGGCGCCCGACCACCGGGATCACCGGCGTCTGCACCATCTTCATTCGGAGGCTTTCCCGCATCGCGCCGTACCGATTCTAGCCCGGGCCGCCCGTGCGGCTTCCGCTGCGGATCGCGTGGAGCCGGGACCCAGTGAACCCGGGCGCCTCGGTCACCGCGCCGCGGCGACCCGCAGGCCCGCGATCCCCACAACGATGAGGGCAATGCAGGCGAGGCGCAGCCAGTCCCGCGATTCGTGGAACAGGGCGATCCCCAGAACCGCCGTCCCGACGACACCGATACCGGTCCACACCGCGTATGCGGTCCCGATCGGCAGGTCCTTCGCGGCGCGCGCCAGCAGCACGAAGCTCACGACGCCGCCCACCACAGTGAACAAGCTCGGCCACAGCCGCGTGAACCCGGCCGTGTACTTCAGTCCGACCGCCCACCCCACCTCGACCAGACCGGCCACGAACAGAATCAACCACGCCATCGTCCCCTCCAAACGTGCAACTTTCAGGTACCCGGTACCGCAGTTGCATTTTCTGACACGGTGAAGCGGCCGAAGCGCAACGCCAGGGTGGGCAGCACGAGCAGGTTGAGCGCCGTGGAGGTCACGAGCCCACCCAGGATCACGAGCGCCATCGGGCCCTCGATCTCGCGCCCCGGCGCGCCGCTCCCGAGCGCGAGCGGCAGCAGGCCGAGCCCGGTCACGAGCGCGGTCATGAGGATCGGCGCCAGCCTCTCCTCGGCGCCGCGGAGCGCCGCCGCCGGCCCCCAGGTCTCGCCCTCGGTTCCCACGAGGTGCTCGTAGTGCGAGATCAGCATGATCGAGTTGCGCAGCGTGATGCCGAACACTGTCACGAACCCCACCAGCGAGCCCAGCGAGAGATCGCCGCCGCTCGCCAGCACCACCAGGATCCCGCCGACCAGGGCGAACGGCAGGTTGGCCAAAACGAGCAGGAAGTTGCGCGCCGAGCCCATGACCATCGAGAGGAGGATGAGGATGCCGACACCGGCGATCGCCGCGTGCACGAGCAGGTCGCGGGTGGAGCGGGCCTGCTCGGCCGCCGACCCCGCGAAGTCCAGGTAGACACCGGCCGGCAGCGGCACGGCCGCGGCCAGGCGCCGCTTCGCGTCCGCGACGAACGAGGCGACGTCGCGGCCCACCACGCTGCAGGTCACGGCCTGCACGCGGCGCGCGCCCTCGTGCAGCACCGAGTACCGTCCCGTCGCCTCGAAGACGTCGGCCACGCGCCCAAGGGGCACGAACGTTCCTTCGGCGTTGCGCAGGGGCAACGCGCCGACCGAGCCGGGGTCGGCCCGCAGCGCCGGGTCGAGGATGACGGCGGCGGCGAAGACGCGGCCGGCGTCGTACACCTGGCCCACGACCTCCCCCTGGTAGGCGGTGCGCACCGCGTCCAGTGCCGTCACCGGGTCGAGGCCCCAGCGCTGGAGCTCGCGCCGCCGCAACCGCACGACGAGCTGCGGGCTGCCGGGCGGCGACTGCACCATCACGTCAGCGGCCCCCGGCACCTTAGCGAGCGCGGCGGCGACCGCCGCCGCCTTGGCGTCGAGGACGTCGAGGTCGGGCCCGAAGATATTCACGGTCACGGGAGCGCCGTAGCCGGAGAGTGTCTCCTCCACCCTCTCCGACAGGAAGGTGTTGACCGCGAAGTTGGCGCCCGGAAAGTCGTGCAGGACGTCGCGGATCTTCGCTTCGACCCGCCGGCTCGCCGCGCCTCCGAGCGGTTTGAGGTCCACCTCGATCTCGCTCGAGTGGGTGCCCATGATGTCGTCGGCCGCGTCCGCCCGCCCCACCCGCTGCCCCACCGCCCGCACTTCCGGCAGCGCGAGCAGCAACTTGGAGAGCTTGCCGCCCATGCGCAAAGATTCCGCCAGGGAGGTCCCCGGCACCGCGGTCATGTGGACGACGAAGTGGCCTTCCTTGAGCTGCGGCACGAAGCCGCCGCCAAAGAACGGCAGCATCGCGAGTCCGCCGATCGTGAGCACCGCGACGGCCGTGATGACCACCCGGGGGTGGCGCTCCACCCGGACCAGCAGCGGCACGTAGCGCGCCCGCAACCACACCACCACGGGCGGTTCGTTCTCGGGCAGCCGGTCCTGGCGCAGGAGCAACGAGCACAGCGCCGGCGTCACCGTGAGCGCCACCACGAGCGAGGCCAGGATCGCGAGGATGTACGCCATGCCGAGCGGCGCGAACAGCCGCCCCGCGACCCCCGTCATCGTGAGGATGGGGACGAACACCAGCACCACCGCGAAGGTGGCGTAGACCACGGCGCTGCGCACCTCGATCGACGCGTCGTAGATGACGCGCAGGGCCGGCAGCGGTTGCTCGCGCCGGCGGTTCTCGCGCAGCCGGCGCAGGATGTTCTCGACATCGATGACGGCGTCGTCCACCACCTCGCCGATGGCGATGGCGAGCCCGCCCAGCGTCATCGTGTTGAGCGAGATGCCGAGGCGCTCGAGCACGGTGACCGCGGCGAGCAGCGAGAGCGGGATCGCCGTGCACGAGATCGCCGCGGTGCGCAGGTTGAACAGGAAGAGGCTCAGAACCACCACGACCAGGAGAGCGCCCAGCAGCAGCGCCGACCTCACGTTGCCGGTGGCGGTCGCGATGAAGCGCGCCGGGCGCAGGATGTTGTTGGCGTCCAAGCGCACGCCCTGCGCGTCGAGGGTCGGCCGCAGCTCGGCGAGGGCCCGGTCCACCTGCCCGGTCACCTCCACGGTGTTGGTCTGGTACTGGGAAGAGACCATCAGCATGACACCGGGCTTGCCCATGATGCTGGCCGCCCCAACCGGCGGCTCGGGGCCGTCGACGACCCGGGCCACGTCGCCGAGACGCACGACCGCGCCGCCGTGGCGGGCGACGACCGTGTCGGCGAGCTCGGCCGGGGTGAGCGCCTGCCCCTCGGTGTGTATCACCAGGCGCTGGTTGACCGTGTCTACCTGGCCGGCGCCGCGCACGCCGGTGGCGAGGCGCGCCGCGGCCACCACGTCCCCGATCGCCAGGCCGAAGCGCACGAGACGTTCCGGCTCGACCTGCACCTGCAGCTGTCGCACGTCGCCGCCGAACACCGCCACCTTGGCCACGCCGGGCACCGCGAGCAGCCGCTGCCGCACCGTCCAGTCGGCGATGGTGCGCAGGTCCATGAGGCTGCGGGGCTCCGACGTGAGGCCGACCGCCAGCACCGTGCTGGTGGACGAGGTCAGCGGCGTCATCTCCGGCGGCCCCATTCCGGCCGGCAGACTGCTCGCCACCGTGGCGAGGCGCTCCGCCACCAGCTGGCGGTCGAGGAAGATCTCGCTGCTCGGCCGGAAGATGACGGTGATGACCGACAGCCCCTGGATCGAGCCGGAGCGCAGCGACTCGATCCCCTGCAGGCCGTTGAGGACCTTCTCGATCGGCTGGGTGACGAGCGCCTCGACCTGCTCGGGGGAGAGGCCCGGCGCCCCGGTCTGGATCTGGACTTGCGGCGGCGCGAACTCGGGGAAGACGTCGTAGCGCGCCTGGAACAACGAGTAGACGCCGTAACCGAGGAACGCCGCGGCAAGGGCGATGACGACCCCGCGAAAGCGCAACGCGAAACGGACGATGGCCGATAGCATCCCGGTTTCCGCCCGTCAGCCCTCGGAGCCCTGGACGGCGGCGCGCCCCTCTTCCGAGAGCAGCATCTGCGCGCCGCGCACCACGACCCGGCCCCCCGCCGTCACGCCGGCCGTCACGAACCAGCCACCGGGGACGGGTGCGTCCGTCGTTACCTCGCGCCGCACGAATCGCCCCGGCCCATCCTCGACGTACACCCACGCCCGCCCCTGCCACCACACCACGGCGGCGGCCGGCACCACGACACCGGTGACCGCCGGCCCTGCCGGCAGGAACGCTTCGACGACGGCGCCCGGGAGCAGCCCGGGTGCGGCTGGCGCGACGTAGTAGAAGCTCGCGCCCTGGATCCGCGGGTCGGTACGCGGGGCCGGCGAGACCAGGCGCGCCGCGACGGCGGCGGCGCCGCCGGCGCGCACGGTCGCCGTGGCGGGCGCCGACTTCAAGAGCGTGCCCGGCGGGAGCGTGACCTGCACCAGGCCCTGCCGCTGCGCCAGCAGCGCCTCGAGTTCCGGCGAGCCGCGCTCGAGCCACCCCGAGACCACGGCGCCCCAGCGCTGGCGCGCGGAGGCCAGCTGTGCCACCAGCGCGGCATCCGCGGCCCGGCCATCGGCCTCATCGCCGCGCCACCTCGCGGTCGCTTCCTCGAGTGCTTTGTCGGAGGCGTTGCGCTCGTCGGCGTGCAGCGCCCGCACGCGCTTGAACTCGGCGCTGGACGCCGCCAGCGCGGCGCGCGCCTTCTCCACCCGCGCCGCGGCCGCGGTCACGGCGCCGCGGGCATCGGCCAGGTCGGTGAGGTCGAGGACCGCGCCGTACGCGGTCGCCTCGACCCGGTGGGGCTGCGTCTGCAGCGCCTCGACCTCGAGGCCGCTCCTGGCCAGAGTCGCTGTGTCGAACGTGACGACCGTTTCGCCGTGGACGATGGCCACCCGCGGCGGCGCCGACACCGGTGGCACGTTGTCGTCTTCGTCCGCCTCGCTGCGTGCAACGCCGCCCGCCACCAGCAGCGCGAGGACGGCGGCCGCAGCGGCGGCCCGCGCCCATGCGACCAACACCTGGTCCCTGGATCTCATGGTCGGTCCTCCATGGCGGCCGGCGCGTCGGCCCCGCTCACCGCCGGCAGCGGGGTGGCCGGCGCCAGCGGCCGCCGCACCGCGTCCTCGACCCGGCCCAGCGCCCGCTGCGCCGCCGCCTGCGCGTCGAGAACGGCGAGGGCGACGGCGCTGCGCGCGACCTCGGCGTCCACCAGGCTCAAGCGGCCGGCCTCGCCGGAGGAGAATTGCGTGTCGGCGGCGGCGAGCGCGGCATCGTCCGCCGCCAGCAGAGCGTGGGCGGTGGCGAGCGTCTCCAAGGCGCCGCGATAGCCGGCGAGCGCACCATCCGCCTCGGCGATGGCCCGCGCCTGCAGCGCGATGAACCGGGCCGCCGCCTCGCGCCGGCGCGCCTCGGCCTCGGCGATCGGCCCCTGGTTGCGGTTCATCACCGGGAGCACCAGCCCGACGCCCAGGGCCCACTGCTTGCTGCCCTTGTCGAACGTGTACCCTGGGCCGAGGTGGATGTCGGGATACTGCCGCGCCACCTCGAGTTGCAGCGCCGTCTCGCTGGCGGCGTACTCCGCCAGCGCCGTGAGGATATCGGGCCGGTTCAGCAGCGCTTCCGCCCGCACGTCCCGCGTTCCCAGTTCTTCCTCGGCCGGCAGCCGCCCGGTAAAGCCGAAATCGATCGCCTCACCGGCCAGCGCTGGCGCGCTCACACCGATCGCGTCGGCCACCCGCACCAGGGCCACGGCCCGCTCTTCCCGCGCCTGTCCCAGCGCGAGCGCGACGCGCTCGCGCTCGCGCCGCCCGAGGATGACTTCGAGCCGGGCAACCTCTCCGTTGGCGAACCGCGCGTCGAGCAGGCGCATGCGTTCCTGCGCCACTTCGTCCTGCCGCAGCAGCAGCGCCTCGGCCTGCCTTGCCTGCAAGAGCTCCACCAGCCGCGATCGCAACCGCGAACGCACCTGCCACGCCTGGTCGCCGAGGCGTAGGCGCGCGGCCTCGGAGAGGTTGCGCGCCTCGGCGATGCGGATGGCCCGCTTGCCCGCGGTCGTCAGCGGGACGTCAAGTGCCACGGACAGCACCCATGGCGTCACGTCCGCCGCTGCGTTGCTCACCCACTCCGGCGTGGCCGCCACGGCGGGGTTCCCGCGCTGGCCGGCCGTCACCACCGCCGCCTCGGCGGCGGCGAGCTGCGCCCGCGCTACGTCGAGGTCGGGGCTGAAGTAGAGCGCGGCGAGGTAGAGTTGCTCGAAGTCCATCGCCGCGGGCGGCCAGTCCTTGACGGGATGGCCGATCTCCGCCTCGACGAAGCGCCGCAAACCCGCATCGTCCAACCGCCGCGCCTCGAACCGCGCCGCGGTCTCGGACGGGTGCAACGGCTGCGAACGGTAGGTGACGCACCCCGCCATCGCCGCCAGCGCCAGCAGGACCCCAAAGCCCAAGCGTATCCCCATCAGCGGGTCAACTAGCGTCGGGACGCTGCGCGCCAGGGCACCGCTCGTCACAAGAATTGAACCTAGTCTCACCACCCGGGCCTGTCAAGAACCCACGTGAGCCGGAGGACTGGTTAGATTTCCGCGGCCTTGCCCCGGTGTAGGAGAAAGGCGAAGCCGAGGAGGCGGTAGACGAGCTTGGCGGCGAGGAAGTCCGGCGCGACGAGGCCGGGGATCGGCGCCAGCTCGACGACGTCGAACCCGACGATGCGCTTGCGCCGCGCCACCTCGCGCAGCACCGCGAGGGCGCGGTACCAGTCGAGGCCGCCAGGCTCCGGCGTGCCGGTGGCGGGCATGATCGCGGGGTCGAAGGCGTCGAGGTCCACGGTGATGTAAACCTCCTCCGGCAGCGCCTCCACCACCCGATCCACCCAGCTCTCGACCGGTGAGCCGACCGCCTCGGGTGCGAACACCGTGCAGATCCCGCGCTCGCGGATCAGCGCGCGCTCGTCTCCGGTCAGGGAACGGACCCCCACCTGCGCGAGCGGCACGCCGTCATCGAGCAGCCGGTGCATCACGCAGGCGTGGTTGTGCGGCGAGCCCTCGAAGGAGTCGCGCAGGTCGGCGTGGGCGTCGACCTGCAGCACCCCGAGCCTGGGATGCCGCGACCGCACCGCGCGCACCAGCGGCGCGGTGATCGAGTGCTCGCCGCCCAGCGACACCAGGAACCGGCCCGACGCCACGATCCCGCGCGCCACGCTCTCGATTCGCAGCATCGTCGCCTCGGGGCCCGATGTATCGGGGACCACTGCGGGAAGCGTCTCGATCCCGACCTCCTCCCACGTCTCGCGCTCCAGCTCCTCGTCGTACGTCTCGAGGTGCGTCGAGGCCTCGAGGATCGCGAGCGGCCCGCGCCGGGCGCCGGGCTGGTACGAGGTCGTCAGGTCGTACGGCACCGGCAGCACCGCCACCCGAGGCTCGCGCGCCGGCTTGAGGTCGGATGGGACCCCCAGGAACTCCTGGTACGGGGCGTAACGCTCGTCGCTCATTACCCGCCTCCCGCGCCCCGCGCGTGACGGACCAGGCGTGACGCGCGAGCGGCGAGTTGTGTCATGCATCCGCTCCCAACCGCGCCACGTAATCGTCGCGCAGCCTGGCCAGCATCGCCTCCCGCCGGTCGTACAGGCGCTTGAGCGGGCGTGCTTCGCGGTTGGCCAGGGCGTACGCCGCCAGCAGCGGCAGTGCGATCGTCGAGTCGGTGTACACCACCACCGCGCTCGGGAGCTGCTCGGGATCGATCTTCCCCCACGAGACCGCTTCCGAGGGCGTCGCCCCGGAGAGCCCGCCGGTGTCGGGGCGGGCGTCGGTGATCTGCAGGAAGTAGTCGTGACCCTTCTCCGGCAGGCCGAGGACCTCCTGGATCTGCGGCTCGGTTTGCAGCACGAAGTTCTTTGGGCTGCCGCCGCCGAGGATCAAGACTCCGCTCTTGCCGCCGTCCCGCTTGGCGCCGTAGACGATCGCGGCGGTCTCGTTGACGTCGAGGTTGGGATCGATCGTCAGCTTGGAGCCGGTGAGCGCCATCGCGGCCACGTTCATGCCGATGGAGGAGTCCCCTGGGGACGACGTGTAGACCGGCACCCCGGCGCGATGGCAGGCGGCGATCAGCGAGTGGCCCTCGGTCCCGAGGAGCTTCTCTCGCGCCGCCACGTACCCTCCGAGGCGATGGTGGAACTCGGCCGACGACATCGGCCGGCCAAACTCGGGCGCCGCGATCACCTCGCGCACGAACGCGTCGGTGTCGAGCAGCACTTCGTACTCGAAGAAGATGTCGTAGATCCGGATCACGCCGGCTTGCCGCAGCTCGACGTCCGAGACGAACGGCGAGCCCTGGTGAATTTGCATCCCGAGGCCGTAGTGCATGTCGTGGTAGACGTTCGCGCCGGTCGAGACGATCCAGTCCACGAAGCCGGCCTCGATCAGGGGGACCAGGCAGGAGATGCCGTACCCGCCGGGCGTCAGGGCGCCGGTGAGCGAGAGCGCCACCGTCGTCTCCGGCGCCAGCATCTTGCGGGCGAACAGACGCGCGCCCTCGCGCAGGCGGGCCGCGTTGTAGGCGGAAAAGACGCCGTCGACCAGCTCCGCGGCGGTCATGTCGCCGCGCACCTTGGGGGGCAGGATCCTGCCGCCGCCGAGGAACTTCTTCGTCGTTCCCACCATCGCTCCCTCTCTAGTCGAACAGCAACACAGCGGCCGCGATGACCGTGGTCCACTTCCCGGAGCGCCCCACGATCGCCGACTGCGTGACGTTGCGCGTCGTCACGATCTTGTTGGAGATCTTCCAGATCTGGCGCTTCTCGTCCCACGATTGGTTCTCGTCGAACTCGACGCCTAAGGTAGAGGCAAGCATCGAGGCCGCGAGGTCCTCGGCGTAGTCGCCCGCCTCCTTGCCGGTCTGGCCGAACGCGTGGTGCTCGGAGAGGTAGCCGTACATCCTCTTGTCGGCCGGCACCGCGACGCCGATCGAGGCGGCGGCCATGCGGTGTGGCTCGTTCGACTCGGCGCGACTCATCACCACGAACGCAATCTGGCCGGGCTCAAGGTACTCCTCGCCCTTGGCGCGGGTGATGATCCTGCACCCCGGCGGGTAGATCGAGGACACCGACACCAGGTTCAGGGCGGCGATGCCGGCGTCCCGGAGCGCGAGCTCGAACGACTGCAGCTTCTCCTGGTGCACACCGACACCGTTGGTGAGATAGAGCTTCTTCGGCACGAGGTTTGTCGGCATCCAGGCCTCCCCTTGAGCATCCCCGCCGCGCGGGCGTGCGGAGCGTAGTCGGAAACCCCTCTCACATCAAGCGCCATCCGCCACAGACTAAGAGGCCGGCCGCCCGGCGGGCGGCCGCTACGTGCATTTCTATGCGACTATTGTGCCATGGTCGGCAAGGTCATCGACATCAGCCGTGCGCTCGAGCCGGCGACCGCGGTCTGGCCGGGCGACACCCCGTTCACCAGGCGCTGGACGCACCAGCACGCACCGGGTCAGGCAGCCGTCACCTGCCTGCAGCTCTCGCCGCACGTCGGCACGCACCTCGACGCCCCGCTGCACACCGTCCCCGACGGGCGCGACGTGGCCGGCGTCCCACTCACGGCCTGCGTCGGCCGCTGCGAGGTGGTGGCCGTCCTCGGCCACCGTGGCCCGATTTCGGAGGCGCACCTGCCGCCGGGCTGGTCGCCCTCCACGCCCCGCGTCCTGTTCGCTACCGGGACCTGGCCCGCCGGCTCGCCGATCCCGGCGGCGTTCGCGAGCCTCGCCCCCGGCTTCGTGGACTTCCTCGCCCGCGCCGGCGTGATCCTCGTCGGACTCGACACGCCATCCGTGGACAGCCCCGATGCCACCGACCTGCTCGCGCACCGGCGCTGCGCCGCGCAGACGGTGTTGATCCTGGAGGGGCTCGACCTCGCGGGCGTGCTCCCCGGCTCGTATACCCTGGTGGCGGCGCCGCTACGCATGCCTGGGGTCGAGGCCTCGCCGGTCCGCGCGTTGCTCCTGCCGGCGACGACCTTGCCCACCGGCACCACCGAACGGCTCGGCAGGGTGGGCATGGCGTTGTGATGGGCGTCAACACCGCCCGTTGGAACCGGTCGCGCGACTCGCTCTACTCGCCCGACAGGTGCCTCGCCGGTGGCTCGCCCGCGCGTCGCTGATCCGCCGGCCGGAGCGGCTACAATCCACCCGGAGTGATCGTGGAGGCCGCCATGGACAGCGTCATCGCGCGGGCCATCAAAGCACAGTACGAACCGGTCGCGCTCCTCTTCTCCGAGGAGCTCCCCGAAGGCGCGATGCAGTTCGCCGAGGGGAAGTGGGGGTGCGTCATGTGGCTCCTGCTCGCGGCTGCGGCGAAGGGAAGGCCGGCCGCGGCCGACCGCCGCACGTTCGGCTGCCTGGGCGGCGGCACCGGGCTCGGCTTCGGCAACCAGTACGAGAACTGGCCAGGCGGCATCGAGTGCTTCTACAACTTCCTCTCGACCGGCAACGGCCCGCAGGACGGTTCCGGAGCGGCGACGGCGCCCGGACTCCGGCGCAACGCCGCGAGCGATCTCGCCTACGGCGAACGCTACATCAAGACCCCGGAGGCCACCAAGAAGTTCGTGGACGCGCTGCCGATGATCGACGTCCCGACGCGGTACGTGGTCCTGAAGCCGCTGGCCCAGGTGCGGCCCGACGAGCGGCCCGAGGTCGTGATCTTCCTCGTCGACCCCGACCGCCTCTCGGCGCTGGTCGTGCTCGCGAACTACGGGCGTCCCGACAACGAGAACGTGATCATTCCCTGGGGCGCGGGCTGCCAGACGATCGGCATCCTGGCGTACCGCGAGGCGCGCTCCGAACGCCCGCGTGCGATCGTCGGCCTGACCGACCTGTCGGCGCGCAAGTACGTCGCGAAGCAGCTCGGCCACGACCTGCTGACGTTCGCGGTGCCGCTCGCCATGTTCCGCGAGATGGAGGCGAACGTCCCGGGCAGCTTCCTCGAGCGTGACACCTGGCGCGAGCTGATGGCGGACGCAGAAGAACGGGAAAAGGGAGAAGGTAGAAGGTGAAAGGTAGAGGTAAGACGGGTCTCGCCTCTCGTCTTCCCTCTTCCGTTTCCCTTCTTCCCTCTACCCTCTTCGCCGCGGGTACACCGGCGGCCCGGCGATCAGGCCCACGGGCAGCTCCGGGTCCTCGTCGCGCCAGCGGTCGAGCACCGCCTCCACGTCGGGCTCCGGGCGCATCCCGAGGCGCTCGGCAAGCTCGCGTTGCAGTTCGGTCTTCGCGAGCACGCGGAACCGTGCGGTCTTCTCGACGAGCCGCAGCGTCGTGTGGCCGTACTGGACGTAGTCCTCCGCCAGGCGCGCCACGATCGCCGCCGCCCGCGGGTCGGACAGGAACGGCTCCATCGCGGGTGACCCGGCGCCGCCATCGCACGCCGCAACGAACAGCACCTCGGCGTCCGGCGCCGCGAACCGGCACGCCGCGTCGAGCGCCTTGTGCGCCTGGATCAGCGTGTGATCGGTGGGAAAGCCGCCCGCACTCACGACGACCCGGCGAAACGGTCCGGCCTCCACCTCGAACCACTCGCGCACCTTCTCGCACGCCTGCGGGAACACCGCATCGAGCGGCCCGCCGGCCGCCCACGCCGGTGCGCCGTCAGCGCCGGCCACCAACAGCAGCGCGAAGCCTGGAGGGCACAGCCTTGCCGTGGCCAGGACCTCCTCCGCCACGGGGTTCCCCTCGACCACGCCGGGCTCGCAGCGCGGGTGGCGGCGCGGCGGATCGCTGGCCAGATCGATCACCTTGCCGTGGTTGGCCTGGATCTCGCGGTAGCCGGCCACGCCGGGGAACACCATCTTCGGACCGCCGCCGAAGCCGACGAAGTAGTGGTGCTGGACGCTCGAGACCGCCACCAGCAGGTCGGCCTCCACCGCGGCCCGGTGCAGGCGGACCGGCTCCCCGGAGGCCAGGGTACCGACCCGCACCAGGGCCGACTCGTCGCGGGCGTCGTGCTGCAGCACGCGTACACCCGCGGGGAGCGGGCCGACCAGGGCCGCGAGATCCTGCTCGCCGGCCGGCGGGTGCGTGCCGCAGGCCACCAGGACGGTGACCGCATCAAGCCCGACCCCGGCTTCGGCCAGGCGCCCCAGAACGAGCGGCAGGACGACCGGCAGCGAAGCCTTGCGCGTTGCATCAGGGACCAGCACGGTGACGCGTTGCTTTCCGCGGGCGAGCGCGGCGAGCGCCGGCCCGGCGGCGGGCCGGTCGAGAGCCGCCTCAACCAGCGCCGCCACCGACAGGGCGTGGCGCGGCGCCGCCGGCCGCAACTCCTGGCAGCGCAGCCCGCGCAGGTCCGCGGTAATGCACCCATGCGCGTACGGGAGGCGAAGGATCATCGTTTCATTGTAGGTGGTCGCCCGCCGACCGGTGTAGCCGATCGTGAACGCTCAGCCGCAACGCTTCTCACTTCACCCCGGTTCCGGGCGGTACCTCGCCGTCGGGGGCGAGCAGGAACGGGGCGCCGTCGAGCGACGCGGCGAGCAGCATGCCGCGGGACTCGACGCCCATCAGGACCGCCGGCTTGAGGTTGGCCACCACGACGATCTGCCGCCCGACCAGTTGCTCGGGTTGGTAGCGGTCGCCGATGCCGCCGACGATCTGGCGCGGCGCGCCCTCGCCCAGGTCCACCTCGAGCCGGATGAGCTTCTTCGACTTCGGCACGCGTTCCGCGAGCTTGACGGTCCCGACCACCAGCTTGACGCGCGCGAACTCGTCGATGCCGATCGGCTCGGCCGCGACCAGTTGCGCCGCTGGAGCGGGAGTCGGTGCCGGCGCGCTGGGCGCGGCCGGAGCTGGCGATTGCACAGGTTTGTTCTCGTCCATCTTGACCTCCGAAAAGAACGCCTCGACGTCGGCGCGCGGGAACAGCGCGCCTTCCGGCCCGAGCGCCTGCCCGGTCCCAAGGCCACCCCACTCGAGCGACTGCGCATCGGCCGCCTCGCCGAGCTGCGCGAGCAAGCGCGCGCTCATCGCGGGCATCACGGGCGACACCATCACTGCCACCAGGCGCAACGACTCGAGACAGTTGTAGAGGACGTGCTGCAGCCGCGGCGACGACGCCCCTTCCGCCTTCGCGATCCCCCACGGCGCCTTCTCGTTGACGTAGGCGTCCACGGCCGCGAGCAGCTCCCAGACCGCCTCGAGAGCGCGGTGGAACTCGAACGCGTCCATCGTCTCGCGCCAACGGCCCACGACCTGCTCGGCCTTGGCCCGCAGGGCGCTGTCGTCGCACGCCTCCGCCGGCGTCCGGCCGTCGCAGTAGCGGCGCACCATTGCGAGCACGCGCGAGGCGGCGTTGCCGAGCCCGTTCGCGAGGTCGGCGTTGTAGCGAGCGAGGAACCCCTCGTCGGAGAAGCTCGCGTCAGACCCGAACGTCATCTCGCGCAGCATGAAGTAGCGCAGCGCGTCGGCGCCGAAGCGCTCGAGCAAAGTGTCCGGTCGGACCACGTTGCCGAGCGACTTCGACATCTTCCGCTCGTCGCGCAGCCACCAGCCGTGGCCGAACACCTGGCGCGGCAGCGGCAGCCCCGCCGACATCAGGAACGCCGGCCAGTAGACGCAGTGGAAGCGCAGGATGTCCTTGCCGACGAGGTGCAGCGCGGCCGGCCAGTAGTGCTCGTAAAGTCCCTGCTCCGCCGACCCGAAACCGAGCGCCGAGACGTAGTTGGTGAGCGCGTCGAGCCACACGTAAACGACGTGCTCTCTGTCGCCGGGCCAGGGGATGCCCCAGGTGATCGTCGCCCGCGAGATCGAGAGGTCCTTGAGGCCGCCTTCGACGAAGCGCACCACCTCGTTGTAGCGGGTGCCGGGGCGGATGAACTCGGGGTGCTCGCGGTAGAAGGCGAGCAGCGGCTCCTGGTACGCCGACAGACGGAAGAAGTACGACTCCTCCTTGAGCAGCTCGACGGGGTGCCCCTGGTCCGGGCATTTCCCGTCCACGAGCTGCGTCTCGGGGAAGAACGCCTCGCACCCCGAGCAGTACCATCCCTCGTACGAGCCCTTGTAGATGTCGCCCTTGGCCTGCATGCGCGCGATCAGGGCGTGGACTCCAGCGTGGTGACGCGTGTCGGTCGTCCGGATGAAATCGTCGTTCGTGATCTCGAGCTGCCGCCACAGCTCGTGGTAGCGGCGCACGACCTCGTCGGCGAGCGCCTTGGGCTCGACGCCCCGCGCCCGGGCGCTGCGCTCCATTTTCTGGCCGTGCTCGTCGGTACCGGTGAGGAAGCGGACGTCGAACCCGCGCATCCGCTTGTAGCGGGCGATCGTGTCGGCGACCACCGTGGTGTAGATGTGGCCGATGTGCGGCAGGTCGTTGACGTAGTAGATCGGCGTCGTGATGTAGAACGTTTCGCGTGCCACGGCTTCTCCCCCGCCTCCAAAAACGTGAGGATAGCACCGCCAGCGCGGCCCTCGCCCCCTCCCGCGGATGGAAATATAGGGGCGGCCCTTGCGGCCGCCCGCAATCGGGCGGGGACGAGCCCCGCCCCTACATCCGATAAAGCAACGCAGTCGTTCCTCTACTGACCACGGACCACTGACCACGTCTCTTCTGTGCCCGGTGCCCGGAGCCCGGTGCCCGGTCTTCGTCACCGGGCGCCCAGACGCTCCTGCAACGTCCGCAGCCTGATCTCGAGCGCGGTCTTTTCCATCGCGAGCCCGGCCTCCAGCATCAGCAGCTCGAGCCCGTCGATCGCGCCGATCGGCTCGCCGGAGGGCAGGTTGTCGCCGTACAGCACCGCGACGACGTTGCCACTCACGACCATCGGCACGACCACGACCTCGGCCGGGAACCCGCCGCCGAGTTCGGCGGTCAGACGCTCGTCCCACGGGTCGTGCGAGAGCTTGCCAAGGAACGGGGCCTGGCTGGCGATGACGCCCTTGAAGATCGACGGCTCGCCGGCCGGGACCTTGAACCGCCGCAGGCGCTCGCCGAGGCCGCCGGCGTCGGGTCCGAGCCCGGTCTGGCCCATCCCTCGCACGCCGTCCCTGGAGACCGAGAAGAGGACGCAGCGGCGCACGAAGCCGGAGGCATGGCGCAGCAGCCAGAGCGTGATCTCGCCGCCGAACGCCGGGGAGCGCAGCTCGGCCATGATCGACTTGAGCGATGCCAGACTGGTGGCGGCGCCTCGGGGCGCCGTCGGGCCGCCGCCCGCCTCCCGATTTCCCCGGCCGTAGCGCACCGGCTGCGTCTCGAAGTTGTGCGCGTCGAGCGACGCCCGCGCCACATCCCCGGCGTCGAGCCCCGCCTCGAGCACGAGGTCGCGCGCGTCCACGCTTACCTCGCCCTGCTCGGGGATCTCGAGCGGATCGAACGCGAAAAACCCGTACCCCCAGCCGCACATCTCGCGGATGATCCCGGTCGTTTGCTGCCGGATCACCCGGTCGAGGTCACCGGGCGAGAGCGCGCCCATCTCGACGAGGATCGCGCCCAGCCGCGTTTCCTCCGGCGAGCTGTGCTGCAGGTCAAGGGCGCTTGCCAGCGCGGCTTCGTCGATCAGACCCTGGCAGACCAGGATGTTGCCGAGCGCCTCGCGGGCCGAGTTCGACGCGGTGTAGATGATGCGCCCGCCACGCAGGACGACGAGGCCGACTCCCTCGCGGCAGGTCAGGGTCAGCTTGCCGGTCCGCGCTTTGACCGCCAGCATCTGCAGCAGCCCCGGCAGCGTGACGTCCTCGAGCCTTCCCGCGAGTCTCACCGAGTCGGTCGCCATCAGCGCGCGGCCCTCCGCATGCGGGCCCGAGGGACGCTGGCGCGGCGCGCCGGAGCCTCGGCGCCCGCAACCTTCACGGGAGGGATGCTCAGGGAGACCATCTGTGCGCGCCGATGATACAACGTCCGTCGCAACCGCGCAGCCCGGCGTGCGACCGGATCCCCGCCGGCGAGTCTGGCGTCACCGCGCCGTCAGCACCCCGCGCTGGCGCAGCGAAACGAACCCGGAACGCCCGACGACGATGTGGTCGAGCACGGAGATGTTGAGCAGCCGGCCCGCGTCGGCCAGGCGCCGTGTCAGCGTCACGTCGTCCTCGGAGGGCGCCGGGTCACCCGAGGGGTGCGTGTGCCAGACGATCAGCGCGTGCGCGTTGTCCAGGATCGCGCTGTTGAACACTTCCGACGGTTCGACGTCGGCGTGGGAGCGCGCCCCGCGGTGCAGCTCGTGCACCTGCAGCAGGCGGTTGCGCGCGTCGAGTGTGAGGGAGCCGAACCGTTCCACCCGGCTCGCGCCGTACGAGCGCATCAGGTAATCGGCCACAACCTCGGGCCGGTCGAGCAGCGGCTGCCCCTGCAGCGCGAGGCGCGCCAGCCGCCGCCCCACCTCGAGCGCCGCGGCGACGACCGCGCCCTTGGCGGGACCCACCCCCTTGGCGCGCAGGATCATGCGGCGGTCCGCGGCAGCCAGGCCCGCGAGGCCACCCGCCTCGGCCAGGAGCTTTTCAGCCAGCGCCAGCACGTCGATCCCCGCCGTGCCGGTGCGCAGCAGCAGCGCCAGCAACTCGGCGTCCGATAGCGCCTCCGGCCCCCGGTTCAGCAGCTTCTCCCGCGGCCGCTCCTCGCGCGCCAGCTCCGCCACTCGCACGCTCAGCCCCCTGCCAGCATCGCGTCCACTTGCGGCAGCATCGCCCCCGCCGGCCCGCGCAGCGTCACGTCGGCGAGGTGCGCCAGCGCGCTCGCCTCCGGGTTGACCTCGATCACCTTCGCCCCCACGGCCGCCGCGACCGCCACCAGGCCCGCCGCCGGGTACACCACCGCCGAGGTGCCAACCACCACAAGCACCTCGCACGCCTCTGCCGCGGATTCGGCACCCAGGAACGCCTCGGCGGGAAGCGCCTCTCCGAACCAGACGACGCCCGGGCGTTCGAACGCGCCACACTCGGCGCAGCGGGGTGGCAGCGCGGGCAACGGCGCCGTGCGGTCCTCCCGTTCGCGACCGCACCCCGTGCAGCGCACGCGCCAGAGCGAGCCGTGCAGCTCGACGACGCGGCGCGAGCCCGCCCCCTGGTGCAGGCCGTCCACGTTCTGCGTCACCAGCGTGTAGTTCGGGAAGCGCTCCTGCCACGCCGCGAGCACCTCATGCGCGGGGTTGGGCCGGACCTTTGCCACGTTGGTCCGGCGCTGATCGTAGAACCGCCACACGTGCACCGGATCTGCGGCAAACGCGTGCGGCGATGCCACCTCCTCGATCCGTTGCCCCTCCCACAACCCGCCGGCGCCGCGAAACGTCGCGATGCCGCTCTCGGCCGACACCCCGGCGCCGGTGAACGCGACAACACGCGTCGCCGAACGCAGGATCTCGGCCGCGCGCCGGACCTCGTCCTGAAACATGTTCCGATTCTAGACCAAACGGGCGGCCTCAGCCGCCGAGCAGCACCACCCACCCGACATACGTCGCGACCGAGAGCACTGTGGTCGCCAGGACACAGGCGCCCGCAAGGTCGGTGTCGCCGCCGAGGTCGGCGGCCACCGAGTTGCTCGCCACCGCCGTCGGCGCCGCCAGGAGCAGCACCCCCACCGCGCACTCGAGCGGCGAGGCGCCCAGGAGGCTCAGCAGCCACCAGCCGAGTGCAGGCATGGCGATCAGCTTGATCGCCGAAACCGCGGCGAGCGGCCGCCAGAGCGCGGCGATGCGCCCGAACTCGAGTTCGGCGCCGAGCGCCAACAACGCCCCCGGGAACGCGAGGTCCGCGAGGGCGTTGAGCGAGGCCGCGAGCCAACCCCACGGCTTCCAGTGGGCGATCGCGAGCGCCAGGCCGAGGAGGGCGCCGACCACGAGCGGGTTCGCGAGCACGCGCACGGCGATCGGGACCCGGCTCGCGCCGCGCGGGCGGTAGGCTTCGAGCGCGCCCACGGCGAGCAGGTTCATCGCCGGGATCAGGACCGTGGAGGTGACCGCTGCGAGGCGGAGGCCGGCGTCGCCGTACGTCGCCAGGATCAGCGGGAAGGTGAAGTAGACGATGTTGCCGCGCAGCGCGCCCTGGGCGAACACGCCGCGCTGCGGGCCGGGCAGGCCCCACCACCACGCGATGCCCAGGCCCGCGACCGTCGCGATCGCCGTCACCACAACGGTTACCAGCATCGTCCGGGGAGAAAACGCCGATTCGAGCGGCGACGCCCCGACCTTGATGATGAACAGCGCCGGGAGGGCGAAGTTGGCGACCAGGGCGTTGAGGCCGTCGGCCGCGGCCTTGTTCAGCATGCCGAACCGCCGCGCCGCCATGCCGAGCGCGATCAGCAGGAAGACCGGGACGAGGCCGGCGAGCAGCGTCACGAGCGCGGAGTCTACCAGCTCGCTGCCACAGCCCGCGTGCCTGCTTGAGCGCGAGCGGCTTTAACCCTATTCTGGCCGCACCGCGGAGGGGTGGCCGAGCGGTTTAAGGCAGCGGTCTTGAAAACCGCCGTTCCGCAAGGAACCAGGAGTTCGAATCTCCTCCCCTCCGCCAACGTTCAAGTCCCGCCTCCCACGCCCATCGTCCTGGTGCTGAATAACGCTCTCCCCCACCCGTCGGGGTTCTGCAAGTCCCCCGGCCAACAAGGGCCGGGCTCCCAACGAGAAATGGGAGGCGACAGCGGGCGACGGCAAGAGTTCGGACTACGGGCGTGCGCATTGGTCGGTGGGGACCCACGGGACCTCCGTGGGCATGTCCCAGTAGAGGTCCACGACGACGCCGTCGCCGTTGACGAGCACGCCCAGGTATCTCCCCGGCGATTCCGTCTGCGTGATCCAGGTCAAGACGCGAGCCCCGTGGAGGATGCCCTCCCTGCTGGGCTCGCCGAGCGCGCGGCGAAGCTCGGCCTCCGTCGTCCTGCACAGGACTACCGACTTCGCGACCGCACGGGCGTCAACGCTCGCGGGGAGCCTCGTCAGCGGCCACGACGCGTCCCCGGGAGGATTCGAATGCGCGCACGCCCCGAGGAACAGGAGCCCGACCGGAAGCAATCGGCGAGTCCAGGTCCCCATGGCTTCACCCTCCCATCGCACCGCGCCCGCCCGACACCGATGCCGGCAGCTGCCTCACACCGCGGTCCGGCGGTTGGAACAAGCGCGCGACGCAACCCCGCCAGCCGGCGTGGCCGGCGGTCAGAACACCAACAGCCGCGGGACGCTGACCGCCAGTTGATAGACCCCGAGGGCCGCGAGGGCGGCCGCCGACACCGCGACCAGGCCGCGCCGCGCGCGGTCGCTCAGGAAGCGGGCGGTGCCGAAGAGGACCACGAGCGCCGCGAGCGTCGCCACGATGGTTCCGTAGAACGAGACCACCAGGGCGACCGCGCTGGCCGGGTGCTGATGCCACGCCGCAACGGCGACCGGCCCGAGCACCAGCGCCCAGCCGAGGTACGGGTTGGGGTTCAGCACGTTCACGAGCACGGCCTGGAGAAGCGTGCGCGGCCCAGAAGGAGGGGCCGCCGCGGACGCCTCGGACGAGCGGCGCAGCTGCCGGAGCGCGGCCCACGCGAGGTAGAGGAGGAGAACGCCGCCGGCCGCCCGCAGGCCCTGCTGCGCGCCGGCGGCGAGCCGCCCGAGCACGAGCAGGACCAGCACGGCGATCGGGATGTCGGAGATGAGCGGGGCCAGCACCGCCGGGAGCGTCCGCTTCCATCCGGCCGCCGCCACGCGCGCGAGCAGGTACGCCTGCAACGGGCCGGGCTGGATCGCCGCCGCGAAGGCGAAGCCGCTCCCGAAGATGATCGACTCGATCACGCCCCACCCCCCGCCGCATCACTCGGCGACCTCGCCGGGCTGCGTCGGGCACACGGCAGCCCCGGCCGCCGCACCCGCGCCAACGCGGAAGATTCTCACGGCGCCGCCTGCCTCCGGCGGCGGCCGCCTCGGCGCTACTGCCGCGTCAACCGCACGCGCCCGAACGGGACGGCTTTGCCTTTCTGCACGTTGTCCATGCGCCACGTCCACGAGTCCGCAGCCGCGTCGTAGGCGAACGTGTTGTTGAACGAGACGGTGCCGTCCCGCTCCCTGAAGAGGAACGGTATGGCGTCGCCGTCGCGCGTCCCGCGAGCGATCGCCTGGGTGGAGAGCCCCCCTCCTCCGGTGGAGTCGAGCCACAGGCACTGGTACTCCCGGGCGCCCGCGTCCCAGCCGATGAGGACGATTGCCTCGTACTGCGGCTGCCCCCGGCCGTCCTTCTCACGGGAGCGTTCGTGGATGCGCAGGTACTGGTGGCCCAGGACCCACTCCGCCGCGACGTCGTGCGTGGTCTCCTGACCGGCGATCGTGCCGCGGAGGACCCAGGCGCCTGCCAGGCGCTCCAGGAGGGGGTCTTTGAGGGCGGCAGGTTGGCCGACGGCCGAACCGGCCAGGACGCAGAAACCGGTGAACGCAGTCAGAACGAAACGCATTGTGCGAACCCTCCGGGAAAGATGTGGCAGGCGATGTCTCGCCCGCGTTTCAGCTTTGGGATCGGTGGCGCAGCGGTCGGTGGGGCGGATGGAGCCACGGAGGCAGGATAGCCGAAGCGGCCGAGGGGGACGTCCAGAGGGCGGGGTCGGGCGCCTCGGCCTCGGGAAGCCACGGCCAGACCACGTCCGGGCGGCCCGTTCCTACACCACGAACGGGATGAAGCGCGCGGTGCGCGCCATGTACGCCCGGTACGGCTCACCGATCGTTTCCAGCAAGGCCCTCTCCTCCACCCGCACCCGGCGAAGGTAGATGAGCACAGGCACCAGCAGGAGGACGGCGACGCTTACCCAGCTGGCGAGGGCGATCCCGATGCCGAGGAAGATCACGAGACCGGCCGTGTACGCCGGATGGCGCACCCAACGGTACGGGCCGCGATCGATGACAGGCTGATCCTGCTTCACGACGACCGCGCCGGTGAAGTACGGGCCGAGCGCCCGGAAGCAGACGCGCCGCAGCACGCCCCCCAGGAACAGCACGCACGTGCCCGCGATCAGCGTGATCTCGGGGCGCGGGATGGCGAGCCAAGGCAGGAACGATGCGGCGGTGGCGCCGATCAGCGCCGCGTTCTGCCCGATCACGATCAGGCGAAGCGTCCCCGCGTCCTGCGCGCCGGCCGGCGACCGCCTCGACCGCCGGAAGACCAGGAACTCCGGCGTGAACACCCACACGTAGACGGCCCAGAAGACGAGGCCTTCGGGGAAGTGGAACACGGGAGAGATGTGAGCCTGCACAACGTTCCTCCAGCGGTCCCTCCGCCCTCGCGGCCGGAGCTCCCGCCACCGCCCGTCACACGGCGCTCGGCGGCGCCCCGATCACGGTGCCCGGAGAGACCAGCGTGAGGTGCCCGAGCAGGCCGTCCGGGTCCGCGGGGGACAGCACCACCACCCGGGTCTCGTAGCGAAGCACGACCGCCTGCTTGGGGTTGGTGACGAAGGCGCGATACCGGCCCAGCGCCTTGTTCTGGAAGACCCCGGTGATCGCGAAGAGCCCGCCGTTGCCGAACAGACGCAGTGATCGGCGCATCGCCGACGGGTCGTGCCAGGCTCGGTTGAGACCTTCCAGGCCGATCGGCGTGCGCCACAACAGGCGCTCGACGTAGAGGCCCGTGCCGTCGAGCTCGTAGCCCCTGACGATGAACAGCAGCGCGCCGACAACGATGGCGGCCGGCACTACGGGCATGAACGTGCCGAACGTCTCGGCGAACGGAACTCGCGTAGCGCGCGGGATCGTCCCGTACAGCACACACGCAACGCCGCCAAGAACCAGCGTGGCGATCGTCGAAACCACCTTGAGCGAGACAGGCCACGGGGCGGCGTCAAACCTCTGCATACGCCCTCGATTATAGGGGAGGCTTGCGCTGCTTGACGCGTGCGTTCACCGGGCCACCCGACGAACGACCACGATGACGATGCGGACCGGCGCCCCCAATGAAGGAGGGCAACGCGTGAAGCACACCGGCGGACCCCGTCCGGTTCGACGCGCTGTCAGGCGGCGCGTCGGGCCGGAGCGCAGGCGTATGCGACGAAGCCCCCGAGAGCGAGCAGAGGGAATCCCGTGAAGCGGACGACGCTGGATCCTTGCCCCACCCACCACTCGATGATGGCGCGAGCGCGCTCCATGGCCAGCAGACCCGTCAGGGCTGTCGTGATCCCGGCGACCAGGATGACGTAGCCCAAGACCCGGAGCGTCTTTGGCGCGCGGGAACCCGATGCCACCGCAATCAGGACGAGGCCAACGGCGGCTCGGACCGCGCCGATGAGGTAGAACGCGCCGGACGTTGCGGAGTGTTCGGCGACCCAGACCAGGGTAAAGGGCACGACGATGCCGACCGCGCCGATGGCGGCGATAATCAAACCGATCACGAAGGCCAACGTCTTCACGATATCCCCCTCGCGCTGCCTAACGCCACAATCAGCCACGACTGTAACGAGTCCGCTGCATCACGTTGTTGGCCTCTACTCTCACTGCTTTTAGACCTTGAAACAAGTGCCAGCACCGCGCCCTGGAAACCGCCGTTACGCGCCAGGCGATTTGAGTTCAAGCTCCCCTTCGATCTCCACGGGCATGTTGAATGGCAGTTCCGCCATGCCGACGGCACTGCGACTGTGTGCTCCGACCTCAGGGCCAAAGAGCTCAAGGATGAGATCGGAGAAGCCGTTGATGACGCTGGGCTGCTTGTTGAATCCAGGGGCCGAATTCACCATGCCGAAGACGCGCACCCAAGCGCCGATCCGATCGAGGTCGCCGAGGGTGCGATGAAGGCTACCCAGGATTGAGAGGGCGGTGAGACGAGCAGCGAAATACCCTTGCTCGAGCGATACCTCCGCACCAACCTTGCCCAACGGCAGCGCGAAAGTGCCATCCGGAGCTTGCGGCCCGTGGCCGGAGATCAGGACCCGGGCTCCGATGACACGGACGAATCGAAACGGGAGTACGACGTCCTGAGGAGGCCGAGGGGGAGGTGGAAGGGAGAGCCCAAGCGCCGAAAGCCGGTTCTCGATCACGGACATCGGATGCCTCCTGAGCCGACTCTCCTTCAATTCGTGCCGTCATGCGGTCGCCGGCTCTCCTGGGATCTTACGCCCGGCTTCAGCGGCGTCGGCGAGCAAAGCGAGTCAACGTCGGCCGCTTGCCCCGGTCAGGCGGTCGCTCGACGCCATATGGTCAAGAAGGTGCCGTACCGGTCCATCGCCGCGCTGAACCGGCCTCACGGGCCGCCAGGGTCCAGGCGGTGCACCGCGCCCGGCGCGGGAGTGTCACCGGAGACAGCCGGGGGCGCTCCTCTCGGTGGCCCTCTCGTACCTCGCCATCCCCCAACGGTCGGCCGCCCACGCGAAACAGGCTGACGAGCACCACCCGCAGATGGTTGGTCCACGTCACGGCGCTGTGGCCCTCGGGCACCTCGGTGTAATCCACGGAATGGCCGGCATCGGCGAGCACCTGCCGCACGCTGCGTGCCGTCGCGACGTTCGCCTGGTCGTACTGACCCGCCAGGATCGCCACCCGCAGGTGAAGGTTGCGCCGCTGGGCGATGGCATCGATGTCGGCGCGGCCGATCCTCCGGCCGGGGATCAACAGGCCAAGGCGGCCGAACCCTTTGGCGGCCCCGCCGGAGGAGACGGCCGCGTCGAGCGCGTCCTTCGCGCCGAAAGAAATGCCGATGATCGCGCGCTTGCCCGCGCTCCTGCTGACGCCGTAACGCGACGTCATCCACGTCGGCAGTTCATCGGTGAGGAACGTGCGCATCGGCGCGCCCGTGAAGTGGTCGTTGCCGCGTGAGGCCGGACCCACGAACACGGCCACGATCGGCTCGATCGCCTGGTGGGCGATCAGCCAGTCGAGCACGCGCGACACCTGGCGCGAGCGCAGGTCGAGAAACACCGCCACTGGGTACTCCCCGTCGTCGAGATAGCCCGGTGGCGTGTAGACGATCAGGCGGCACGACCCGCCCAGTATCGGGCGCTCGACGGTGGCCTCGGTGATCAGCCCGGCGGGCGAAGCCGGAGGGTCCGCGAACTCCGGCGGCGGCAGGTATCCCGACGTCACGAACTCGGATGCCGGAAGGCCCCCGCGTTGCGGCCCGGCGGACTGACGCGGATTGTGTGGGTCGAGCCGGTAGTCGGCCGGACCGTCGGCGATGAGGTACTCGATGCGCGCGCGGGGCGCCACGTTCGCCTGCAGCGAGTACCAATCCGTCCGGCCCACGCGCGTCATCGTGCCGGCCGTGCAGGTTCGACCGTGGAACTCACCGCGCCAGCCGGGCGCCGGCAAGGCTCGCTGCAAGAACGCTGTTAGAAGCCAACGATCTCATTGAGGCCCGCGACGACCTGATCCACCTCTTCAGGACTGGCTTCCGCGAGCTTAGCGCCTAGCCGATCGACCGAGAGCGTGCGAATCTGACTGATCTTCACCCACGATCGCCTCGGTAGAGCCGGTGCCGAGAGTTCAAGGGTGAGGGGAAAGCCCGCGCGAGGTTGCTGGCTGGTAATGGCGACAGCGATGACGGTACCCGAACGCTCATTGAACAGTGCGTGGCTCAGCACGAGGACTGGGCGCAGACCGCCCTGTTCGTGGCCTTTTGCCGGGTTCAGGTTGGCCCAGACGATATCGCCCCTCAGTACGCCGGCCACGCGCCGATCTCCTCCGAGAACGCCTCTTCAGCCATCGCCTTCTCGACGACCGGATCCAGCTTCGCGCATTCCCTTGCCAGCCGGCCACGCGTGAGCCGTACCAGCTTCTCTTCGACTGCCTCCTGGATCACGCGGCTGCGGCTCGGGAACCTGCCCGACTTCACGAGCCGATCGACTTGGGCGAGTGCCTTTGGGTCGATGCTGATCGCGATCTTTGCAGCGCCCATTCCGCACCTCCGGTATTACCATAGGTCATACCCTGTCGAATTTCAAGAGCAGGAAGTGCCAAGGGAGGCATCCCACGCCCGGTATCAGTGACGGCGCGGGTATCCGATAGACACACGGGACGCCGCGGACTGCGAGTGGTCCTGGCCGCCCTTTGCCGCTGCGCCGCCGCGGCCGTGCTGAAGCTCACTTCAGACCCCGCGTTTCTCGGTGCGCAGCCCGCCATCCTCGCCGTGCTTCACACCTGGACCCAGGACCTGCGCTACCACCCCCACGTGCACCTGCTGGTGACGGCTGGCGGAATCGACGAGGACGGCCGTTGGGTCGAGCCACGCCACCCCGACTACCTCGTGCCCGCGAAGGCGCTGGCTGTGATCGTCCGCGCGAAGATGACGGCCGCGCTGCGCCGCGCGCGGCTGCTCCATCATGTGCCGCCTGCGGTGTGGGCGAAACCGTGGGTCCTGCAGTGCCAGCACGCCGGCAGCGGCGAGAAGGTGCTCGAGTACCTCGCCCGCTACGTCTTCCGCGTCGCCATTACCAACTCCCGGATCGAGGCGATCGAGGACGACGGCGTCACGTTTCGGTACCGCGACCGAAAGACCGGCACGATGACGCACTGCACGCTGCCGCCCCTGGTGTTTCTCGCCCGCTTCCTCCAGCACGTGCTGCCGAAGGGTTTCGCCAAGGTCCGCTCGTACGGGCTGCTGGCGCCACGCAACCGCCCCCGGCTCGAGGCGGCCCACGCCCAGCTCGGCTCGCCTTCGCCCGCCGCCACACTCACAACACTCTCACAATCGGCCGCGTCCGACCCCGCGCATGCATTCGCGCCGCTGCCACGCCCGCTCCACCGTTGCCCGGTCTGCCACGTGGGGACGATGCGACGCGTGCAGCGGCTGCCTCCCCACCGAGGCCCGCCGTGATCTCATTCCGACTCACCGGGCTCTTGCTGCTGCCACTGACGATGGCCGAGGCCGGGGTGTCGGCCGCGCGCGACGACGCGGCCCGTCCAGGGTGCCGCAGGGCCGCGGCGACCGCTCCGGCGCCGCCTTTCGGCCGCGATGACGCACGCCCCGCCCCGATTCAGACGCACGCCGCAATTCAGAAAACCTTCTCCGACCTCGATTGAATACCCAAATACCCGCCGCCTGCCTCCGCCGCAGCCGGATTCAGTCCAACCCGCGGTTTTGTCGCGGGTCGCGCGCTCGCCTCACCACGCACCCCCACCATCCACCGCGATCACTCCTCCTCCGCCTCACCATCACCCGCGACAAGAACCCTTAATTCGTTAGGTGGCAGTCACTCCTAAGTCGCGGCAGATCTTCCGAGCCAGGAAATCGTTGATCTCGCGGTGCCTCGGCACTGTTGAGGTCTTTCGGGCCTCCCGGTTGACATAGACCGTATGGCTCGCGCCCTCACGGAGGAACTGACAACCATGCGCCTCAAGGTGCCGGATGAGATCGACCCGCTTCACGCAGTGAGCCTGAGAGGTTCGCGAATGACCTCGACCCCACGCAGCTGCTCTTCCGCCAAGTCGCGGTTCGCTTCGAGGATCATTGCGACCGCTTCCTCGAGTTCCCGCCGTGCTTCCTCAAGCGTCGCACCCTGGGCGTTGGCGCCCGGAATCTCCTCAACGAAGGCGATGTAGCCTTCGGGAACCTGCTGAAACACTGCTGTGAACTCAACCTGCATATCAGCCCCCCAACCAACTGCCTCGATCATACCCCAGCACACCCGCTCTGACACCAACGTCGCCGTTCAGCCGCTGGCGCTCAACCACGACAGCAGCGCGCTCGTTGGTGTTGCCACGCTACCGCTTCGATGTGGGCATGACAGCATGGATACCTTACGTGCCTTGTCTGGGGCTGGCTTGCAGCACCGCCAGACGCCTCTCCAACGGCCACTCCGCGAATGCGACGAACCACAGGAGGAGCACATTCAAAACCGGGACCAAGGCAAAGACCCCCGCCCACGAGGGATATCCAGCCTTGATGCAGATCCTGCACGCCGGGAGGAGGACTGCCACCACAGCGAGCGCGAGCCAGACCAAGATGAACACGGTGCCTCCTATCTACCAAGTTCGTCGTCTACCGCCGCCGTTCAGCCGCCCGCCGGCTGGCGCGACGCGTGCCCCTGCACGCGGCGCGGCCAGCCGAGTGGGGCGCCTGCAACGGCCGGTTAGACGCTCAGGCTGTGTGCTGACATTCTAACCCACTGAGGTCGTGCCAAGGGGACCCAACTCGAAGTCGAACCCCACTTCCTTGCGAAGAGAGATTATCTTCGCCACCACGGCAAAGAAAGCCTTCGGGTCTTCGACGCCCCACTGGCCATCAACGAAAACGTGCTTCTCGATTCCGTCGATCTCGACCGAAACCGTGTAGCACCCGAGGTCAAATACGAGCCACGGGACACTCATCGAGTTCAGAGTCAGGAAGCGACTGTCGCGTATGGCTACAAGGAGTTCCGCGATTCTCTGCGGGGGGATTGTTGCGTGGTAGACCTCGAGCGCGCCGGGCGCCCAGGGAAGACCCTCGAAGGCTGGGTGCCTCGGTCTCCGTACCCTGACGTAACAGCGTCCCGTGCCATCGAGATCCAGGAGCACATCGCCGAAGCCGTACCCTCGCAGCCATGAGTAGCGGATCCTCACGCCTTCGACGGTCCCCGAGCGGATCTTGGACTCGACGTCGGGGAGTGGCGCGCCTCTCCGGCTCCACCAACGACCTAGCGTCGAGCGACGCATGGCGAGGCTGGTGTAGAACAGAGGCGCCCTGGCCCACTGACCGACAGGTGCAAAGGTCTCTTGCAGCGCCCCCGTGGCCGCGAGAATGGCGAGGACCGCAAGTCCGCTCGTAACGATGCCGCTGACCAACAAGACCATCGGACGGACCCGCCGTGTCTTCGCATCCCCCACCCGGCGCACCATGTTCATGTTCTCTCCTCTTGGTACAGCGGACCACGCTGCTGCCTAACGCCCCGCTTCAGGCGCGCGCCCGTTGAACCTAACCCCGCTGGCATCGCACCATTTTCGAACACTCCCCTGCCTCCACACCACAACGGTCGCGGGCGCGGGATGTTGACCCGATTTGGTTG